>CAKKQX010000390.1 GCA_919902235.1 Burkholderiales bacterium | reverse complement strand
CCGCAGCGCTTGCGCATCTCGGTCCGATGGCCATCAAGGGCCATACGCCGGTCGAGGTTTACGGTTACGCAGGCGCACACGATAGTGTCGGAAATGTTTAATAACTATTTGTTTATATTAACTTTTATGAAAATTTGTTTAAGGCCGAGGCAGTGGAGATTGTGGCAGACAGCGACAGCCGCATGCCTGTTGTTTCTGCTGGCAGTGCCGGTAGCCGGCCGCGCCGAGCCGGTGGCCATGGTCACCGACCTGACGGGCAAAGTGTCCGCGTCGGGTACTGCGGGTGGCGTCACGATACTTGCGGAAATCGAAGCCGACGCACGCGTTGTGCTGGAACCGGGGGCGCGCCTGGTGGCGATTTACCTCAAGTCCGGTGATGAATACAGTGTCGCGGGTCCTGCGCAAGTGCAATTCGGCCGCGACGGGCTGCGCGGCGTGAGCGGCGCAAAACCGGTAAAGCGCGCAAGTCCGCTGGTCGGGGGTAATCAGGATATTCGTATCAGGCCGGGCGTGGTCACGCAGGCCGCGTTCGTGATGCGCAGCGGCCGTAGTGCGAACCGCATCACGCTGCTTGCCATGTCGGGAACGAAGACGCTGGAAAGCAACCCGGAATTCCGCTGGCAGGCGCCAGCGCCGGGATTGAAGTATCGTTTCGAGCTGACGGATGATGGCGGCAGGACGCTGGTCGAAACGGAGGTGGAGGCTACGTCGTTTACACTGTCGTCGATGCGCTTGAAGGAGGGCGCAAGTTATACCTGGGAGGTGTCGGCGCGGCCGCAGGACGGGCGCACTCATCTTGGCGTCGGCGATTTCAGCGTGGCCTCTGCCGAGCTGCGCGCGCGCGCGGCGGCCTTGCGTCCGGCGCCGGGTGCGCCGGTCTCGACGCGTGTGGCTTACGCCGCCTGGCTCACCCAGGTGGAGTTGCGCGACGAGGCGCGCAAGTACTGGCAGGCGCTGGCCGCGGAAAGGCCGGAGGATGCGCGGTTGCGGGCGCTTGCGCGGCAGTGATTGCGCAAAACGATAGAAAAGCGGCCCGCGGGCCGCTTTTCTTGTTGCGCTCCGCGCTCAGGTCCTGGGCGCGATGATGCGGTTACTCAGCGTCATCGCAGGTTTCTCGAACGCGCATTCGACGACATCGCCGGGCTTGAGATAAAGGTCTTCGGCGTTGGGCTTGCCGACCGCCACGCCGCCCGGCGCGCCGGTCGAGAACATGTCGCCCGGTTCCAGCGGCATCAGGCGCGAGAAGTGCTCGATGATGTCGGGCAATTTCCAGATCTGGTCGCTGGTGTTGACGCGCATGCGCTGCTCGCCGTTGACGCTGCAGGTGACCCAGATGTCGTACGGATCGGGCACTTCGTCCATGGTGATGATGCAGGGCCCGAGCGGGCCGAAGCCGGGCGCGTTCTTGGAGGTCCAGAAACGCGAACCGGAGGCGACTTCGCGTTTCTGGGTATCGCGGCAGGTCAGGTCGTTGAGGATGGTGATGCCGGCGACGTAGTCAAAGGCATCTTTCTTTTTCACGCCGAAGGCGCGCTTGCCGATGACGAACACCAACTCGGGCTCGTAGTCGAGGCGCGAAATCGTCGCCGGGCGCTCGACTTCGGCGCCGTGACCGGTCAGGCATGAATTCAGTTTGATGAAGCCGGTGGGCTCGCCCGGCACTTCCCGGATCAGATCGTTCTTTTTCAGTTCCTCGAGGTGGGTGCGGTAATTCTTGCCCACGCACAGGAATTTTTCGGCATCGGGAATCGGCGGCAGGAAATGCACATCGTCCAGGCGGAACAGCGCTTCCCCCGGCACCATTTCCGGGCTTGCCCGGGCGAAATCGAGAAGCTGGCGCACCCGGTCGAGACCGGTTTGCCCGCGCGCCAGCAGCTTTTTCATGCTCGGCGGGATGCCGCGTTTTCTGTCGCCGAGCGCGCGTTCGCACGCGGCAAGGTCGAGCATCTGATTGTCGAGCAGCGCGCCGATGCGCGGTTTGCCGGATTGGGTGTTGGGAGTAAAAGTAGCGAGTCGCATTTTTAGTCATCAATTGAAATTGAAGTGGCGCATTGTACAGCGAACGCGCCGAATCATTCGCGCGCCGGAAAACAGGCCGCGACTGGCGCAGCCGGCGGCTCAGGTTTTGCTGACGACTTTTACCGCGATGTCTTCGAGTTTTTTCGCGCGCGAATCACCTTTAACTTTAAAAGTCTACCGGACTGGCGCCACGAAGCCAGCATAAGCCCTTCACGCAACAATGTATTTAAGAAGCTTATATTTTGATGGATAAATCAAATCCTGGCAGTGTGGTTACTTGGTGTTCGGCAGGTGATCCAGCACCAGTTGTCTGGCTTCGTTGCGCACCATATCCATGAAGGCCTGCGCGACTGCGGACAATTGCTTGCCGATCGGATAACTGAAGTACCAGTGATGTTCGAGAGGGAAGCCCTCGATATCGAGGGTGACGAGTTGATCCTGCTGGATATCCAGTCCGAGCGTATAGCGCGACATTATGGACACGCCCAGGCCGGCGAGGATCGCCTGCTTGATCGCTTCATTGGTTGACAGTTCCATCCGTATCGATGGTTTAACCCCGTGGGACTCGAACACCTGCAGCGCCACCATGCGCGTACCGGAGCCGGGCTCACGCATCAGAAAAGGTTCCTTGGCAAAGCGCGCGAAGGGGATGTTTTTCTGGCGCGCCAGCGGATGATCGGCGCGGGCGAATACGACCATGGGATTGGGAAGAATTTTCTGGATCACGGCCTCACCCTCCTGCGGAGGATTGGCGAAGATATAAAGGTCGTCGGTGTTGTTCGCCATGCGTTCCAACAGCGTTTCCCTATGATGGATTTGCAGCGATACCTCGATGCCGGGATGGCGTTGCACGAAAGCCGCCAGCATGCGCGGGGCGAAATATTTCCCCGTCGTGCTCACGGCGAGGCGCAGCCTGCCGGATTTGAGTCCGCGCAAGCTGGCGAAGCGGTCTTCGACGTCATTGAACTTCTGGAATATTTCCTGGCACGCCAGGTAAAGCTCGCGCCCGGCGTCAGTCAGGTGCGCGCACTTGCCGATCTGCTCGAGCAGTGGCAGACCGACGGTCTCGGTGAGTTTCTTGATCTGCACCGAGACAGTCGGTTGCGCCATGTAGAGTTCCTCGCCGGCGCGGGTGTAGCTGCCAAGACGGGCGACGGCTTCGAAAACACTCAGTTGCGGCAGAGTGCCGTGCTTGATATAGCGGCGAATTTTGCTTTGGGGCATGGTGTCCTCACGTTCTTGTGAAACGTTGATCAACCCGCATGCCGGGCACGCAACGCGCGCCCAAAAGCAATGCGGCCTTTACCTCGAACGGGCAAAGGCCGCAAAAAAAGACCTTGCCTGTCTTGGCAAAGGTCTCGCTCACAACGCAAAAGGACTGGGTTGCCGACAGGGCCGGGGATTCCTTAGTCCCGTAATGACGACCCCGCGAAGCGGCGCCTGACTATCCCGGCGCTGCTCAAGCTACTCCCCTTTGGAGGGAGTGTCCGGATTCAAAATTATTTCCGAAGCACGCACGCATTTAACACTGGCGGAGTACGCAAGTCAATGCAATCAGCGATTACATTTTGTAATCAACTGCATTACGAATTGAAATATTAATTATATTAATCAATAAGTTGCATTACAAATCTTCATTTCACATCGCTCCTGCCATTGATGATAATGAACGCGTCTCCATACGAGACCATCGTTATGACGAAGCGGATTAACTCTGTTTCGAAGGTAACGCGGAATCCTCGACGAGGGGAGTAGCTACTGGTAGCAGAATTGCGCTGCCCGCAGTAAAGCCGTCACCCCGGGAGTGTTTTTCCCCGGCTTTACTGGCAACCGTGAACGGTAAACGGACACGGCTTGCAAGCGAGACCTTGCCTGGCATGGGCAAGTCTCGCGCTTGCGAGTGTCATGGCAGGGGATGTTTTTTGACACTTTAATGGAGGGGCAGGGTGATGGAGTTCTTCTCGGCTGAGTTTTTCCCGGCGCTTCTCGCAATCGTCGTCATTGATCTGGTGCTGGCCGGTGACAATGCCATTGTGATTGCGCTTGCGGCACGCAATTTGCCGGTCCAGCTCCGGCAAAAGGCGATTATCTGGGGCACAGTCGGTGCGATCGTAGTGCGTACTGCAATGACCGTGGTTGTGGTTTGGCTGCTCAAAATACCCGGGTTGCTGCTGCTCGGCGGCGTATTGCTGGTGTGGATTGCCTACAAATTGCTCGCTGACCAGGACGATGGTGGCCACAAGATCGGTCCCGCAGGCGATTTCTGGAGTGCGATGAAAACGATAGTCGTGGCGGACGCCGTGATGGGCCTGGACAACGTGCTGGCGGTGGCCGGGGCGGCGCAGGGCAGCTTCCTGCTCGTAGTACTGGGCCTGCTGATCAGCATTCCGATCGTGATCTGGGGAAGCCAGCTCATACTCAGGTTCGTCGAGCGCTATCCGGTGATTGTGTATATCGGCGGCGCAGTGCTGGCCTGGACGGCGGCGAAGATGATCATGAGCGAACCGCTCATCAAGGCTTACTTTGAGCAACATGAAGCATTGTCGTGGATTTCGTACGCAATTGTCATGGGCAGTGTTCTTGGCGCAGGTTTTTTGGTTAATTACAGCAAGGTCAGCGCGCGCGTTGCGGCGCATCTGGTAGACGGTGCCTCAATCACGTCCGAAATGGAGTTGCTTGAAGATGTCATAACGCAAGGAGAAAAGGCAATGGAAATGCATAAAGTACTGATACCGGTGGATGGTTCTTCCAACGCGCTCAAGGCGGTGCAGCGCGTCGTGAGCCAGGTCATGAAAAATCAGGCAATGGAGGTGCACCTGCTGCACGTCCGTACGCCGCTGTCGCGCCATATTTCGCGCTTCGTCAGCAAGCGCAACCGCGCCGCCTTCCATCGCGATGAGGCCAACAAGGCGCTGCGGTCCGCACGTGAGCTGCTGGACAGGTTTGGCGTGCCCTATGCCGCGCATGCCGAGCTTGGCGACAAGGCGCAGGTCATCGCCGGCGTGGCACGTCGCTTGCATGTGGACCAGATCATCATGGGCACGGCGCGCAAGAATTCATTCACGCGCATGGTCGAGGATTCCGTCACCAACAAGGTGCTTGAGCTGGCGACCGTGCCGGTCGAGGTGATTGCGGGTGATTCGATCTCGAATTACGAGCGTATCGGCGTGCCGGCGGGAATTGGCGCTACGCTGGCGCTGTTATACATCGCAGCCGAGTAAGGTAAGCCGGCCGACAAAATGCCCGGCGTGGCGCCGGGCGTTCCTGCGGCCATTTGCGCGGCGTGCGCCGCATCTCGAAGCGCATTGCAGCGGGCTCGCCGAGCAAAATCGCCGGGAAATCCCGAGTTGGCAGCCGCGGGATTTGCCGTCAGCGTCTCATCGCCCTTGGCGTTCCTTACGTTTGCAGTTGCCGCAATGCATGCGTTTTTCATTATGTCAGGCGCTTTTAGAACATCGGTTTCTTCGCCGCCCGCTGATAGCGCTTCACGCCGCTGACGATTTCCATTTTCGCCTCTTTCGGTCCCGCCCATTTTCCGACCCTGACCCATTTTCCGGGTTCGAGATCCTTGTAGTGCTCGAAGAAATGCGCGATCTGCGATAACACGAGCTCGGGCAGATCTTTCGGCGCCTTGATCTTGCGGTAGAGACTGCACAGCTTGTCGACAGGCACCGCGAGCACTTTCTCATCCCCGCCCGCTTCGTCCGTGAGCCGCAGCATGCCGACCGGGCGGCAGCGCACCACCACACCGGTGATGAGCGGTACTGGAGATATCACCAAAACGTCGACCGGATCGCCGTCGCGCGACAGCGTGTGCGGGATATAGCCGTAGTTGCACGGGTAATGCATGGAGGTGGACATGAAGCGATCAACGAACATCGCTCCGGTTTCCTTGTCCACTTCGTATTTGATCGGATCGGCGTTCATCGGGATTTCGATGATGACGTTGAAGTCATTGGGCAGGTCGCGGCCGGATGTCACTCGGTCCAGGTTCATTGCGGCTCCTCGGGTGATGGGCATTCCTATTATAGGCGATCAACCGGCGAGCCCGGTGCATGCCATTGGCGCAAGGCGCGTGTTAGGATTCGATCACCTTTCTTTTAAATCGTCAGGAGAATCCAGCCATGAAACTGTACATGAGCCAGACATCGGGAAACGCCTACAAGGTACGCCTGCTGCTCGAATTTCTCAAAGTGCCTTATGAAAAAGTGAACCTTGAGTTCAAGAACAAGGATCACAAGCAGCCGGCGTTCCTCGAACTCAACCCACGCGGCCAGGTGCCGGTGCTCGAGGAAGACGGGCGCGCATTCTGGGATTCCACCGCCTGCCTGGTGTATGTCGCGCGCAAGCATGGCGGCGAGCAGTGGCTGCCGACCGATCCCGCCGGCATGGCCGAAGTGACGCAATGGCTGGCGCTTTCCAACAACGAGATTCACTACGGCCTGCAATGGGCGCGCGGTGTGAAAACGGGGATCAGGAACATCGGCAGCCTGGAAGAATATCAGGGCTACGGCCGCAATGGCCTGCAGGTGCTGGAAGGGCGGTTAAAGGACAACCAGTGGCTTGCCATGGGGCGGCCGACCATTGCGGATCTGGCCTGCTACCCCTATGTGTCGGTTTCGCACGAAGGCGGTTTGCCGCTCGATTCCTATCCGAACGTGGCGGCCTGGATCAAGCGCATCGAAGCGTTGCCGGGCTGGGTGAAACGCATCTAGAAGCGGCGCCTTTGCATTTAAAGGTTACAGACGATGATGCCGGGATTCCGATATGGTCATGCGAGCGCCGCCGACTGGCGTGAGGCGGCGCAATCCTGCCTTGCCCAGCTCGGCGCCGGGCCGGCCAACCTGGGGTTTCTCTACGTCACCGACATGCTGGCCGATCACATGGCCGATATCCTGGCGCTGCTCAGGCAATCGACGGGGGTTCGGCACTGGATAGGCGCGGTGGGCATCGGCATCTGTGCCACAGCCCGCGAATACCTGAATGAACCTGCGATCGCGGTGATGCTGGGCGATTTCGAGCCCGGTTCGTTCCGCATCTTTTCCGGTATCACCGGCGGGAGCGATGTCGATGCAGCGCAACTGCAGTGTGGAAATGCGCCGGCCAATATCGCCATCGTGCATGCCGATCCCTTCAACCGCGGCGTGGGCGATCTTGTCGGTCACCTGGCGGAAAGGGTGGAAAGCGGGTTCCTGGTCGGCGGTTTGACCAGCTCGCGCCGCCAGAATCTGCAGGTCGCGGATGAAATTGTTGAAGGCGGCGTGTCGGGGGCGTCGTTTTCCGATGCCGTGGCGGTGGCGACCCGGCTTACCCAGGGCTGTACGCCGATCGGGCCCAGGCACGTGATTAGCGCCTGCCAGCGCAATGTGATCATCAGTTTGGACGGGCGTCCCGCGCTTGACGTGTTGAGGGAGGATGTCGGCGAAACCCTGGGGCGCGATCTGGACCGCGTTGGCGGCGTAATTTTCGCCGGCTTACCCATTCCGGGCAGCGACACCGGCGATTATCTGGTGCGCAACCTGGTGGGCATCGATCCTGAGAACAAGCTGATTGCGATCGGAGAATTGCTGGAACCGGGAACCGGCGTCATGTTCTGCCGCCGCGACGGCGACACGGCACGCGACGACATGACGCGCATGCTGGAGAGCATAGGCAAGGGACTCTATTCGAAGCCGCGCGGCGGGGTGTATTACTCCTGCCTTGGCCGCGGCGCCGGGCTGTTCGGCCCGGATTCCGCGGAGTTGAAAATGATCAGCGAGGCGCTCGGCGATTTTCCGCTCGTCGGATTTTTCTGTAACGGTGAAATTTCGCATAATCGCCTCTACGGCTATACTGGCGTTCTGATGCTGTTCGTATGAAACAGCCGAAATAACCGGCGGATCCGCTATGACCAACATGTTCAGCCTGCAACTGCTCAGGGAACTCAGTATCACCTGGCTCGACCTTTTTGCGGTGGTGTTTTTGCTCGCGACATGGATCGCTTACACGATATTCGCCGACTGGCGCGGCAGACGGGCGCCCAGTCTGCACAGCCAGATGGACGGATTCCACCGCGAATGGATGGTGCGCATGATCGAGCGCGACAATCGCATGGTCGATGTCAACGTCATGCGCACCCTGACGCGCAGTTCCCAGTTTTTTGCTTCCACAACCATGCTGATCCTGGGAGCGCTCATAGCGTTGATGGGTTATGTGCAGCAGGCGCTGGACGTGGTGTCGGAACTGCCGTTCACCATTCAGGCGTCGCAACGCCTGCTCGAGATCAAGATCCTGCTGCTGGTGATGATATTCGCCTATGCCTTTTTCAAGTTCTCGTGGGCCATACGCCAGCTTGGCTTCTGCTCGACGCTGGTGGGCGCGGCGCCCAAACAGCCCAAGGACAACATCGAACAGTACGCGCCGCACATCAACCGCATTGCGCGCATTACTTCTTACGCTGGCGTCAATTTCAACAGCGGGTTGCGCGCCTATTATTTTGCGCTGGCGGCGCTGGCGTGGTTCCTGCACCCGTGGCTGATGATGGCGGCAACGGGGTGGGTGTTATACATTCTTTATCATCGTGAGTTCGCCTCGAAGACGCTCAGAGCGCTGGCCGAAGAGGATCACTCGACGACGCTGAGGACTTAGCCACCCGCGCCGATGCGATGTTCACCGCATTGCCCCGCTCGATGAAAAAA
>CAKKQX010000389.1 GCA_919902235.1 Burkholderiales bacterium | reverse complement strand
AATGGATGACAGCCGGAACGCTCAATCCCTCTCCCCGCAAGCGGAGTGAGGGGGCCGTGTAGCGGAGATGTGTAGATACCCATGCCCGGAAGGAGAGGGTGAGAATGGCACTGATTCGCTGTCGAGAATTAGTGAAAGGTCAATAATGCCGGACGGTGAAAGATGCGATTAATCCCCGGGAGTTTGGTTTAATCCCGTTAATTCTGTTGAATTTGCTTTTTGAAACGACAAGTGCGCAGTTCCTGATTTCACGATGAACGATTCTTCCCCGCCTGGTCCGCAGCAGCCTGCGGCAGCGCAGTCTTCTGCCGAGGCGGGTGCTGCCGCGCGCAGCACCCTGCGTTTTCCAAATCTGGCGCTGCTGATCGCGCTTGCAGCGCTCGCGCTGTTCGTCTGGCAGTGGTTCGACGGCCGCAGCCAGGCCACTTCATTACAGCAGGAGCTTGCCAGAAAATTCGCCGACGCCGACACCCGCAGTAAGGAGAACCGCATTATCGCCGAGCAGGCGCGCGAGGCGGCGGCAGAGGGCCAAGTCAAGATAGGCGTGCTTGAAAACAGGCTTGCGGAATCGCAGAACCAGCAGATTGCCCTCGAAGCGCTGTATCAGGAACTGTCGCGCAACCGCGACGAATGGGCTTATGCCGAAATCGAGCAATCGCTTCTGATCGCGAGCCAGCAGCTGCAGTTGGCGGGCAATGTCAGGGCGGCACTGATTGCGCTGCAGGCCGCAGATAGCCGGCTGCA
This sequence comes from Burkholderiales bacterium, assembly GCA_919902235.1. GTDB lineage: Bacteria > Pseudomonadota > Gammaproteobacteria > Burkholderiales > SG8-41 > CAKKQX01. The sequence goes on along the minus strand of CAKKQX010000389.1, from coordinate 13,350 downwards.
GCGCATGGAACGGCCGCAACTCACCAGTCTGCGCAAGGCCATCAATCGCGACATCGAGCGTCTCAAGGCGCTGCCCTACGTCGATACTGTCGGCATCAGTGTGCGGATCGACAACATAATTACCGCTGTCGATACTTTGCCGCTGGCGATGGAGGTGCGACTCCAGGCAGGGCAGGGCGCGGAAGTCATCGCGGAAACCGGGAGCGGTGGCGGCGTCTGGACACGGTTCTGGCACGAGGCCTGGAGCGAGTTCAGGCAGATGGTGCGGATTCAGCGCATGGAAAAGCCCGATGTGCCGCTGCTCGAGCCGTCGCAGGTTTTCTTCCTGCGCGAGAATCTGAAGCTGCGGCTGATCGGCGCCCGACTTTCGCTGCTCACGCGCGACCAGGCAAGCTACAAGATCGATCTCAAGGCGGCGCGCGACTGGTTCGACAAGTACTACGATACGCGTGACAAATCGGTCGTTGCCGCGGTCGCCACCCTGCGCACTCTTCACGACAGCGAGATCAACATCGAACTGCCGGACATTTCCACCACACTCGATGCCCTGCGCAATTACCGCGCGGCGGTGCGCGAGCGACCCGGACGTTGAAGGTGTTGCCTTGAGGGTTGCATTCTGGCTCATCCTATTGTTTGCGCTGGCGGCGGGTCTCGTTGTCGCCGCGCGCTACAACACCGGCTACGCGCTGCTGGTGCTGCCGCCTTATCGCGTCGAACTCTCTCTTAATCTTCTGCTGGGCCTGCTTGCCGCCGCTTTCGTGGTCGGCTACTTCACGGTGCGGGCCGTTTCCGGCACTTTGCAGCTGCCAGCGCGGGTGCGCAAATATCGCGCCGTGCGCCGCCGCGAGGCGGCGCAAGCGATGCTGCTTGAGGCGCTGCAGGAATATTTCGCGGGGCGCTACGCCAGGGCCGAGAAAGCCGCCGCAAGTGCAATCGATCAGAGCGAACACGCAGCGCTTGCCGCCATTCTTGCGGCGCGTGCGGCGCATGGGCTGCGTGCGTTTGAGCGTCGCGATGCTTATCTGGTGCGGGCTGGGGCACTGGCGCCCGCGGACGACGTGCTAAGAGTAGTGACCGAGGCTGAGTTGCTGCTCGATCAGCGGCGTCCGCAGGATGCAATCAACATATTGAAAATGTTGAATAAAAAGCACACCGCTGCGCTGCGGCTCGAACTCAAAGCGCAGCAGTTGTCAAAAAACTGGGAACCGGTTTTGCAGTTGGTAGGACAACTTGAAAAACGCAAGGTGTTTGATGCCGAGCAGGCGCAGCGCATCAGACTGCACGCGCAGTCGGAAAATCTCAAGCGCAAGGCGCTCGACGGCCGCGCGCTGGAGGAGGCATGGCAGAAAATTCCGGCCGCGGAAAAACGCGACAACCGGATCGCCGCCGTCGCGGCGCAGTGTTTCGTTGCGCTCGGCGGCTGTGCGCTGGCGCATCAGATCATAGAGCAGAGCGTGGAGGAGAGCTGGGACGGCGATCTGATTGGCCTGTATGCCGAGTGCGAGGGCGGCGATGTGGTGCGGCGCATTGAACGCGCGGAAAGCTGGCTTGAATCACATCCGCATGATGCCGCGCTGCTGCTTGCGCTTGGCAGGTTGTGCGCGCACCAGGGTTTATGGGGCAAGGCGCAAAGTTATCTCGAAGCGGGCATTTCCGTCGAGCCGACCTATACGGCGCATCTTGCGCTGGCGCAACTCCAGGAAAAACTCGGCAATGCGGACGCTGCGCGCATACACTACCGGAAGAGTCTTGATCTGGCGGTAGTGCAATTACGAGATGCCAGCGGCGGGCGCCGAAAAACAGCTGTATGAAATTTCCCGGCATGAACGCGGGGCGCGCTCATGCGTGTGGCGCTATTCACCGGTCAAGATCGATATCCCGGTACGATTCGGGGTGGCCCAGCGGTTCAATGTGGGTGAGCACGCTCGCGCCGGGCAGCGCTTCGCAGATATCGTGCTCGACCTTGTGCGCCAGATCGTGTCCCTGTGCCACGCTCCACTCCGCCGGCACCAGCACATGCATCGACACGAACGAGCGCGCCCCGGCTTGGCGAGTGCGCAGCGCGTGAAAATCGATGCCCTGTGCGCGATAGCGGTCGAGGGTACGGTTGAGGGCATGCAGTTCGTGCGCAGGCAGCGCCCGATCCATCAGGCCCAAAAGCGAGCGTTTGACGAGTTTCACCCCGGACCACACGATGTGGGCGGCCACCGCCAGCGCAATCAGCGGATCGAGCCATAGCCAGCCGGTGAGCGCGACGCCAGCCACGCCAATGATGACGCCCGCCGAAGTCCAGACATCAGTTATCAGATGCTGCGCGTCGGCTTCCAGCGCTATCGATTTGTAGCGGCTTCCGGCGGCGAACAGCCTGCGCGCGACCGCGTAATTGATGGCGGACGCGACTGCGGAAACGATGAGGCCGGCACCGACGTTGTCCAGCGGGCGCGGCGAGAGCAGCCGTCCCGCCGCGGCATAAGCGATGAGGGATGCTGCGATCACGATTAACGTGCCCTCGAAACCACTCGCGAAATATTCAGCCTTGCTGTAGCCATAGGCATGATCGTCGTCAGGCGGTCGCGCCGCAACGACAAGCATGGCCAGCATCAGTGTCGCACCGGCAAGATTGACCGTGCCTTCAAGGGCGTCCGACAGCAGTCCGACCGAATCGGTGAGCCGCCACGCCAGGGTTTTCAGTGCGATGGTCACCAGTGCGGCGGCGATCGAGAGCAGGGCAAATTTGCGGGCGCTGGCCGGGGACATGGGCGGCGTCACTCAGTTGTGCGCCGGCCCCGCCGGGGTGAAGGCGTCGGAAAAGAAATCGTCCTCGGACAGTTTGCATTGCGAAGTGAAATCCCGGTGCGCGGCCGCAACCATCACTGGCGCGCCGCAGGCATAAACCTGGCAGCCCGAAAGATCAGGAAAATCTTCCATCACAACCCGATGAACCAGGCCGGTGCGGGCGTTCCAGTCATCGGCGGGCAGCGCATCGGACAGCACGGGCACGTAGCGCACGCCGTGCTCGCGCTGCCATTTTTCGGCCAGCTCGTTCATGTATAAGTCGCCTCGAACCCGCGCTCCCCAGTAAAGCGTCAGCGGGCGCTCATCCCCGCTGTGAAGCGCATGCTCGACCATCGACTTGATTGGCGCGAATCCGGTGCCGCTGGCCAGAAGGATGACAGGCTTGGCGTTGGCGCCACCGGCTTCGCGCAGAAAAAAAGTGCCCAGCGGTCCTTCGAAGCGCAGGATATCCTTTTCTTTCATGCGCTTGAAAACATAATCGCTGAAAGGACCGCCGTAATTGCGCAGATGCAGTTGCAGCAACGCGTCGTCGTGCGGTGCGTTGGCCATCGACAGACTGCGGCGCGTGCCGTCTTTCAAAAGAATGTCGATGTACTGGCCGGCAAGGAACTGCAGGCGCTCGTTGGTCGGCAGCTTAAGGTGCAGCACCATCACATCGGGCGCCGCGAGCGCCATTGTCTGCACGCGGCACGGCAGCGTTTTGATCTGGATGTTCTTGGCAGCGCCGATTTCACGGCACTCGATAACCAGGTCCGACAACGGGCGCGCCTGGCAGAACAGCGCCAGGCCGAGTTTTTTATCGGCTTCTGGCAGCGCCTGCTGCTGGTAGGCGCCGTAGTCCACCTTGCCCTCGATCACTTTGCCTTTGCACGTGCCGCAGGCGCCGTTACGGCAGCCGTAGGAAATCACAAAACCCTCGCGCAGCGCTGCCTCAAGGATGGTTTCCTCATCGTTGGCAGTGAGAACGTGATTGCTGGGTTTGATGGTGATCTGGTGCGGCATGCGAAAGGGCGGCAGCGGTTTATTCGGTTCAGGGGCGGAGTAGGCTAAAATACGCTTTTATATGAAACGCTTACTTATCATAGGTTGCGGTGACGTGGCCCGGCGCATGGTGCCGCTGGTGCGCGGGCGCTATCGTGTCTACGCGTTGTCGCGCAGCCCGCAGCGCTTTGCGGCATTGCGGATGCTCGGCATCATTCCGGTCCGCGGTGATCTCGACCGACCTGGCACGCTGGCTGCCATCGCGGGGCTGACTCACGACGTCGTGCATTTCGCGCCACCGCCCAACCGCGGCGCGCATGATACGCGTACCGCGCACCTGATTGCTGCGCTGGCAAAGGGCAGCAGTCTACCACAGCAGCTGGTCTACATCAGCACCAGCGGTGTCTATGGCGATTGCAATGGCGAGCTGGTTGTTGAAACGCGTCCCGCGCGGCCGCAGACCGATCGTGCGCGGCGCCGTGTTGACGCAGAGCGCAGATTGCGCGAATGGGGTGCGCGCAGCGGCGTGCGCGTTTCCATCCTGCGCGTGCCGGGCATCTACGCGGCCGAGCGCCTGCCGCTCGCGCGGCTTGCAAAGGGCACGCCGGCGCTGATGCCGGAAGAGGATTCGTACGTAAATCACGTGCATGCCGACGATCTGGCGCGCATCGTGGTCGCGGCCCTGCATCATGCGCATCCCAATCGCATGTACAACGCCGCAGACGACGCGCCGCAGAAGATGGGTGATTACTTCGATCTCGTTGCCGATCGTTTCGGGCTGCCGCGCCCGCCGCGCATAGCGCGAGCCGAAGCCGCGAACGTCATCCCGGAAAATCTGCTGTCGTTCATGAATGAATCGCGGCGGCTGGTAAATCGCCGCATCAAGCGGGAACTGCGTCTCAAGCTGCGCTACCCCACCGTTGAGGATGGTATTGCCGCGGCGCGCGGTGCCGCCCCCGGCCGCTGATTGTCATGACCGCCGAGCCGCATGAGGGCGCGTTGATTGTGTTCACCAGCCTGCCCAGCCGCGAGGCCGCCGCGCAACTGGCGCAGGCGCTGGTGGAGAGGCGGCTTGCCGCCTGCGTGAACATGCTGGCTGAATGCACTTCGGTCTACCGCTGGCAGGGTGTGATCGAAACGACGCGGGAAGTGCCGCTGCTGATCAAGACGCGGGCGGCGCTTTATGAGGCGGTCGAGGCGGCGATCCGCGAATTGCATCCGTACGAACTTCCCGAAATCGTGGCTGTCACAGTGCAGCGAGGACTCCCGGGATACCTGGACTGGGTATCGTCGGAGACGGCGTCCTCCATCGGATAATGCCCGCGGTACACACATTCTCAGCGCATGCTTAGACGTTTTTTCCCCGTAGTCTTGTTATTGCTGTCGTGGCTCGCCCACGGCGCCGAGCCCGATCTACTCGAGCCCGAGAAGGCGTTTCGGTTTTCGGCGCGTCTTGCAGCGGGAAACGTGATCGAGGTGCGCTACCAGATCGCCCCGGGCTATTACATGTACCGCGAAAAATTCAGCTTCGCGGCCGCACCCGCCGGCGTCAAGCTCGGCGTGCCGCAACTGCCCCCCGGCAAGATCAAGGAAGACCAGTTTTTCGGCAAGGTTGAAACCTATCGCGACGCCGTGACCATCCTGCTGCCGTTGCAGCATGACGGTGCCGTGCCGGCGGCAACGCTGACGGCAGTGTCGCAGGGTTGCGCCGACGTTGGCGTGTGCTACGTGCCGCAAGAGCAAAAGGCGGAGCTCAAGCTTGCATCATTCGTAATGGAATCCCCGCGTGGCGGCGTGCCGTTTTCCTCTTCTTCCCTCGTGTCGACGCAGCAGGCGGAAGACTCCCTCATCGCGCAGCTGTTCCAAGGCGGGTTCTGGCTGCTGGTGGCCAGTTTTTTCGGCTTCGGGCTGCTGCTGTCGTTCACGCCCTGCGTGCTGCCGATGGTGCCCATCCTGTCGGGCATCATCGTCGGCCGCGGCCAGCGCATGACCAAGATGCACGGTTTTCTGCTGTCGGCGGCTTTCGTGCTGGGCATGGCGATCACCTATGCGCTGGCGGGCGTTGCCGCCGGTTTGTCCGGCGCGATGCTGGCGGCCGCGCTGCAAAGCCCGTGGGTGCTCGGCGGCTTTGCTGCGGTATTCGTTGCTCTCGCGCTATCGATGTTCGGGTTCTACGAGTTGCAGCTGCCGGTCGCTTTGCAAAACCGGCTGGCCGAGGCGAGCAATCGCCTGCATGGCGGGCATTTTGCCGGGGTGTTCACGATGGGAGTGCTCTCTGCGCTCATTGTCGGACCATGCGTGGCGGCGCCGCTGGCCGGGGCGTTGCTCTATATCAGCCAGAGCCGCGACGTCATCCTTGGCGGCACGGCGTTGTTTGCCATGGCGCTGGGCATGGGTGTGCCGCTGCTGGTGGTCGGGGCGTCCGCCGGGGCGCTGCTGCCCAAAGCCGGGCCGTGGATGGAGACAGTCAAGCGCTTTTTTGGCGTGCTGTTGCTGGCAGTGGCGATTTACCTTGTTTCGTCCCTGATCCCGGTATTTGTTCAAATGCTGGCTTGGGGTGTGCTGCTTGTTATCGCTGCGATTTACATGCGCGCCATTGATCGGCTGCCGCACGGCGCGCACGGCTTCCAGAAATTCAGCAAAGCCATCGGCATCATCTCTCTGGTGGTGGGGGTGGCGTACCTGATTGGCGCATTCGCAGGCGGCCGTGATGTCCTGCGGCCGCTATCCGGTTTGTGGCCGGGCCAGCCGGCACCGGCAGCTGCGGTTGCTTTCAGGCGCGTGAGCAATCTTGCCGAACTGGAACAGGAGATCGGCAACGCCGGTGGCAAGACGGTGATGCTGGATTTTTATGCCGACTGGTGCGTTTCGTGCAAGGAAATGGAGCGCTTTACGTTCTCCGACGGGCAGGTGCGGGCGCGACTCGCGAATATGGTCAAGTTGCAGGCGGATGTGACCGCCAATACCCCCGACCATGCTGCGCTGCTCAAGCGCTTCAGACTGTTCGGGCCGCCCGGGATCATTTTTTTCGACCGCGAGGGTAATGAGATACCCGGCCTGCGCGTCATCGGCTTCCAATCCGCCGATAAGTTTGTCGCCGTGCTGGATCGGGCGCTTGATTTCAAATGAGTAGGTTGAGGCGTACCATACTGTTTGCGGTGGTGGCGGTTTGCGCAGGTGCAGCAGGGTATGGGTTTAACCTGTGGCGGATGGGCGGAGACGGTGGGGGGGAGGCGGGGGCCGCCGAAACCGTCATGGCAGTCCGGCTTCCTGATCTCAGGGGCCAGTCGCAGCCGCTGACACAATGGCGGGGCAGGGTGCTCGTGGTCAATTTCTGGGCCACTTGGTGCACGCCGTGCCGTGAAGAGATTCCAATGTTCGTGCGGTTGCAGAATAAATATCGGGCACAAGGTCTGCAATTTGTCGGCATCGCCATCGATCAACCCGATAAAGTGCAGGCATTTTCGCATGAATTTGCGATAAATTACCCGATATTGATAGGCGGGATAGAGACGGTAGAGCTATCCCGGCAGGCGGGAAACCGCATTGGGGCGCTGCCCTTTACCGTGGTCATTGATCGCAACGGAAAAATAGCCGCTACCCAACTCGGGGAGTTCAAGGAGGCCAAGCTGGACGCCATGATCCATTCGCTCTTTTAAGCTATCTTCTTTTAAGTTCCAGTATTTCCCCATTATTTACGCGGTATATCCGTTATTTCTAGCATTTCTGCACCGAGATTGCCATCATATAGTGCCCTGAACCGGCCCCTTGGTATTTGTTCCTGCCGCGTAATCCCCCTTGCGTGCCGGATGGTTTTCATGGAGGCTTGATTTAATAAGGTTTTTGGCGATCAGCGGTTAAATCTCCGGTAATTTCGGTAAAAATCTGGACAAAATGTAGTTATTTGCGGCAAACTTGCGGCCGTTCAATATCCCGCAGCCTTCTTCATGGGCGTATCATGGCCGACACAAATGGCGCGCAAATAATAAATATGGCGACCGGTAAATGCATACTCGTGATCAACGGGCCGAATTTGAACCTGCTGGGCACGCGCGAACCCGAGCAGTACGGCTCCGACACGCTGCAGGAGATTGAAGCTCGTTTAAACCGGCAGGCAAAAAAAGCCGGCGCCAGTCTCGCTACTTACCAGAGCAATTCCGAGGCTGAACTGGTCGAGCGCATCCAGCAGGCGGGGCGCGACAAGATCGATTTCATCCTGATCAACCCGGCAGCCTATACCCACACCAGTGTCGCCATGCGCGATGCGCTGTCCGCAGTCGGGATCCCGTTCATCGAGGTCCACTTGTCGAACGTGTTTGCCCGCGAGTCTTTCCGGCACCAATCCTATTTTACCGACATTGCGGTCGGCATTATCGGCGGCCTGGGCGCCAAGGGTTACGAATTGGCGCTGGAATTCGCGCTCCAATATTCAAACAGGGGATAAGCACATGGATCTCCGTAAAATCAAGACACTTATCGATTTGGTGCAGCAATCCGGCATTGCCGAACTCGATATCACCGAGGGCGAAGAGCGGGTGCGTATCAGCCGCAGTGCGCCAGGCACCACCCAAACTCATGTGGTGGCGCCCGCCCTGGCGGCAGCCGCTCCCGCTGCGGCGGCACTTGCCGCCGCAGCGCTGCAAGATCAGACCGAACCTGCGCTGCCGGAGGGGCATATCATCAAGTCGCCTATGGTCGGCACGTTTTACCGTTCTTCGGCGCCGGGCGCCAAGGCTTTTGTCGATGTCGGCCAGACCGTGAAAATCGGCGACACCGTCTGCATCATTGAAGCGATGAAGCTGCTGAATGAAATCGAAGCCGATCACGACGGTGCGGTCAAAGCGATTCTGGTCGAAAACGGGCAACCGGTGGAATACGGCCAGCCGCTGTTCATTGTTGGGTAAGACCGGCAGCGTGAGACGACAGACGCCGGTCGGGCGGCACATCGCGGTTTTGCCGCTGCTGATGCGTTCAGTACGCCCCGGGTACTCCTGATGTTCGAAAAAATACTTATTGCCAATCGCGGCGAGATCGCGCTCAGAATTCAGCGCGCCTGTCGCGAGATGGGCATCAAGACGGTCGTTGTCCACTCCGAAGCCGACGCCGATGCAAAGTATGTAAAGCTGGCCGATGAATCGGTATGCATCGGTCCGCCGCAGTCCGCGCAAAGCTATCTCAACATCCCCGCCATCATCAGCGCTGCGGAGGTGACCGATGCCGAGGCGATCCATCCCGGCTACGGCTTCCTGTCGGAGAATGCCGATTTTGCCGAGCGCGTCACGCAAAGCGGCTTCGTGTTCATCGGGCCGCGTGCTGAAACCATACGCCTGATGGGTGACAAGGTGAGCGCCAAGAATACGATGAAAAAAGCCGGCGTGCCGGTGGTGCCGGGCATCGACAGCGCGCTGCCGGAAAATCCCAAGGAAATCATCGGAATAGCGCGTGAAATCGGTTATCCGGTGATCATCAAGTCGGCCGGCGGCGGCGGCGGGCGCGGCATGCGCGTGGTGCACACCGAGGCGGCGCTGCTCAATACCGTCAGTACCACGCGCGGCGAGGCCCAGGCGGCATTCGGCAATCCCACGGTCTATCTTGAAAAATTTCTCGAGAAGCCGCGCCACATCGAGATCCAGGTGATCGCCGACAAGCACAAAAATGCGGTCTACCTCGGCGACCGCGACTGCTCGATGCAACGCCGGCATCAGAAAGTGATAGAAGAGGCTCCGGCGCCGCTACTCAACGCGCGCGCCCGGTCCCGCATCGGCGAGCGCTGCGCGGAAGCATGCCGCAAAATCGGCTATGTCGGCGCCGGCACTTTCGAGTTCCTGTATGAAGACGGCGAATTCTATTTCATTGAAATGAACACGCGGCTGCAAGTCGAGCACCCGGTGACCGAAATGATTACCGGTTTCGACATCGTGCAGCTGCAGATCCGCATCGCGGCGGGTGAAAAGCTGCCGTTCAGGCAGCGCGACGTGCGGCTGAAGGGGCATGCCATCGAATGCCGCATCAATGCGGAGGACGCTTACAAATTCACGCCGTCGCCGGGGCGCATCACCTCGCTGCACATGCCGGGCGGGCCGGGCATTCGCGTCGACTCCCACGCTTACAACGGTTATTTCGTGCCGCCCAACTACGACTCGCTGCTGGGCAAGATCATCGCTTATGGCGACACCCGCGAACAGGCCATCGCGCGGCTCAGCATTGCGCTGTCCGAGACGGTGATCGAGGGCATCAAGACCAACATTGCGCTGCACCGTGAATTGCTGCTCGACGCCGCTTTCCTGCGCGGTGGCACCACCATCCATTACCTGGAAGAAAAACTCGCAAAATCAGCGCGTGAAGAATGAGTGCCGTACAGGAAGGCGGAGACGGGAAGCGGCTGCGCCCGGCATTCCGCCGCTTTACACGGTTCGCACCCCGCTTTTTGCACCTTACGACCCATGTCCTGGCTTTCAGTTTCATTTGAAACGGCTGCCGACCACGTGGAGGCGCTCGCCGACGCGTTGACGGATGCGGGCGCGCTGGCGGTCGATGTCAGCGATGCCGCCGCCGGAACGTCCCTGGAGAAGCCCGTCTTCGGCGAACCGGGCAGCGCGGTTGAGCATCCGTGGGAGCGCGGTCTGGTCACCGCACTTTTCCCTGCCGATGCCAATTTGCCGGCGGCAATGACGCAGGCTTTCCGGGCTGCAGGATTGGCGCGGGAAGTGCCCTATCGTGTCGAGCGTGTCGACGATAAAGACTGGGTACGCGCCACGCAGAGCCAGTTCGTGCCGCAGCAGATTTCCGGGCGGCTGTGGGTGGTGCCGAGCTGGCACACGGCGCCTGATCCGGATGCCGTCAATATCGTGCTGGATCCCGGTCTGGCGTTCGGCACCGGCGCACATCCCACGACCCGCTTATGCCTGCGCTGGCTAGCCGTGCATTTGCGCGGCGGAGAATCGGTGATCGATTTCGGTTGCGGTTCGGGAATCCTGGCGATCACGGCGCTGAGGCTGGGCGCGGCGGCAGCGAGCGGTGTGGATATTGACGAGCAGGCGCTGCTTGCGGCGCGCTCCAATGCTGTGCAAAATCAGGTGGCTGTACAATTCCACGACGCCGCCGACAAACTCGGGAGTCCGGCCCGGATCGTGATCGCCAACATTCTGGCCAATCCGCTGCGAGTGCTCGCACCGCTGCTGGCCAGGCTGACGGAGCCATGCGGCCGCGTAGTTTTGTCCGGGATACTGGCCGGACAGGCCGATGAAGTAAACGCTGCTTACCTGCCATGGTTTGATATGGACACCACTGAACACGATGACGGCTGGGTGTTGCTGAGCGGTGTGAGGAAACAGGTCCCGGCATGAGCATGGTAACCCGCTGTCCAGGGTGCAACACGGTGTTTCGCGTCACGCCGCAACAACTGCAGGCGCGCGAGGGCAAGGTGCGTTGCGGGCGCTGCGCGCTGGTGTTCGACGGCTTCAAAATGCTGGCTGCAATGCCGGATCAGTCGGCCTCCGGGTTGCTGGAGACAGCGCAGACCAGTGTTGCTGCTGCGGCATCTTCCGTGGCGCCACCGGCCGTGAACGAAGCGACGGTAATCACTCCTGCGACAGAGGCTGATCATCAGGATGCTGCTGCGATTGCAGCGGCCCCGGAGCCAGTGCCGCAGGCGGCTGTCGCGAGAACGGCGACGCAGTCGCCTGCTGACGCCGCAGAGTTTGCGGCCGCCAAAGCAGCGCAGGCAGCGAAACCGCAACCGCAGTCTTGGGAGGACGAATTGCTGGCCGAGCCGGCGCCTGCCGTTTCGCAACGCAAGCGGTGGATGTGGGGAGCGGGCAGCGTTTTGTTGCTGTTCACCATTGCCGCACAGGCGGTATATTTTTACCGCACCGAACTGGTGTCGAACTACCCCGGATTCAAACCGGCGCTGACGCAAATGTGCGACGCGCTGGGCTGCAGCGTGCCGCTGCCGCAACGGCATCATCTGATCAAAGTCGAGGCTTCGGATTTGCAGATGGTCGATCTTGCGCGGCCTGGCGTTATCCAGCTCACGGTTACGTTGCGCAATCCCGCCGCCTATGATCTGGCCTATCCCGCGCTGGATCTGGTGCTGACCAACACCCAGGACCATACCCTGGCTCGCCGCATTTTCCTGCCCACGGAATATCTGGGGCCCGGCAGGGATGCGAGGGCGGGCATCCCGGCTAATGACGAAATCACGGTGAGCCTTGATCTGGACACGGGGGATCTTGGCGCCTCGGGTTTCCGTCTTTACCTGCTGCCGGCGCCCGCCGGCTGAGCTCAGCGCCTGATCTTATCGGCAAGGACCCGACTGCAACATTGAAAACCACACCTCTCAATGCAGCGCATCGCGCTGCAGGCGCGAAAATGGTCGAATTCGCAGGCTGGGAGATGCCGCTGCATTACGGTTCACAAATCGAAGAACACCATAGCGTGCGGCGTGATGCCGGCATGTTCGATGTGTCGCACATGCTGGCATTGGATCTGCGCGGCCCGGGGACGCGGGATTTTCTGCGGCATTTGCTCGCAAACGACGTCGCCAGGCTCAAACTGCCGGGCACGGCGCTATATTCATGCATGTTGAACGAGGACGGCGGCGTGCTTGATGACCTCATCGCCTATTTCATGGCCGAGGACTGGTTCAGGCTGGTCGTAAATGCCGCTACTGCCGACAGCGATCTGGCGTGGATAACTGCGCAACGTGCAAAACTTGCGTCGCGGCTTGAAGTGGATGCGCGCCGTGATCTGGCGATGATCGCAGTGCAGGGGCCGCGGGCCCGGGAGAAGTCCTGGAGTGCAATGCCGCGAATGCGCGAAGCCGGCGAACAACTGTCCCATTTCCAGGCGGCGGCGGTTGATGACATGATGATTGCACGTACCGGTTATACCGGGGAAGACGGTTTCGAGATCATGCTGCCTGCCGCGGGCGCTGAGAATCTATGGCGGACGCTAAAGAACCGGGGCGTCGCCCCGGCGGGGCTGGGCGCGCGCGATACGCTGCGTCTGGAAGCGGGCATGAATCTTTACGGCTCCGACATGGATGAATCCGTGAGCCCGCTCGAATCCGGCCTGGCATGGACGGTAGACCTCAAAGCACAGCGCGACTTCTTTGGCAAAGCGGCGTTGCTGAAGCGGCCTGCGCTGCGGCAGCTGACCGGCCTTGTCCTGCTCGACAAAGGCATAATGCGCGGACACCACAAGGTGCGCTGCGCGGGTGGCGGGGGAAAGCTGACCAGCGGCGGATTCGCACCTACGCTCAACCGGTCTATCGGTCTGGCGCGCATGCCCCGGGAAGTTGCGGCGGGAGATACAATCGAAGTCGAGGTGCGCGGAAAATGGCTGCGCGCGAAAGTGGTCAAGCCGCCATTTGTGCGTAACGGCAGGATTCTGGTAAAGGCTTGAACCGCAGGGACGCAAGAACCGCAAAGGAATGAAAACCCGATACAGATTCCGGTTTTCCTTGCGGCACCTTGGCGTTTATGCAGTGAAGATTTTATTGTAAAACAGGACGCATCATGACAACGCCCGACAATCTGAAATACACGAAATCGCACGAATGGATAAGGCAGG
>CAKKQX010000388.1 GCA_919902235.1 Burkholderiales bacterium | reverse complement strand
GGTCGCGCAGCCGGTGCAGCACGCGCAGCAGCAGGTCGATGTCGTGGAAGTGCAGTCCCGTCGTCGGCTCGTCGAGAATGTAGAGCGTGCGCCCGGTGTCGCGTTTGGAAAGTTCGAGCGAGAGCTTGACGCGCTGCGCTTCGCCGCCCGACAGTGTGGTTGCGCTCTGGCCAAGCGTGATGTAGCCGAGGCCGACATCGAGCAGCGTCTGCAGCTTGCGCGAAATGATGGGTACCGCGCTGAAAAATTCCGTTCCCTGTTCGACGGTCATCTGCAGCACTTCGTGGATGCTCCTGCCTTTGTACTGGATTTCCAGCGTCTCGCGGTTGTAGCGCTTGCTGTGGCACACGTCGCACGGCACGTAGATGTCGGGCAAAAAGTGCATCTCGACTTTAAGCACGCCGTCGCCCTGGCACGCTTCGCAGCGCCCGCCCTTGACGTTGAACGAGAAGCGCCCGGGGCCATAGCCACGCTCGCGCGCCGCCGGCACGCCGGCGAAAAGCTCGCGTATCGGCGTGAACAACCCGGTGTAGGTCGCCGGATTGGAGCGTGGCGTGCGGCCGATCGGGCTTTGATCGACGTTGACGATCTTGTCGAAGAACTCAACGCCGGTAATGGATTCATGCGACGCCGGCTCGACGGAGCTGCCGTAGAGATGGCGCGCCACGGCGCTGGCCAGCGTGTCGTTGATGAGCGTTGATTTGCCCGAGCCGGAGACGCCGGTGATGCACACGAAAAGTCCGACCGGCAGATCGACGGTGATGTTTTTAAGATTGTTGCCGCTTGCGCCGGCGATGGTAAACCGGCGCTTGGGATTGACGCGGTGCCTGAGCGCCGGAATTTCGATGCGGCGGCGCCCGCTCAAATACTGTCCGGTCAGCGATTCGGGATGGGATATTACTTCGTCGGGCGTGCCCTGCGCGATGACATTGCCGCCGTGCTCGCCGGCGCCCAGTCCCATGTCGACGATGTGGTCGGCGTGCATGATGGCTTCCTGGTCATGCTCGACTACGATGACCGAGTTGCCGATGTCGCGCAGGCGCTTCAGCGTGTCAAGCAGGCGCGAATTGTCGCGCTGGTGCAGGCCGATCGAGGGTTCGTCCAGCACGTACATGACGCCGGTGAGGCCGGAGCCGATCTGGCTCGCGAGCCGTATGCGCTGCGCCTCGCCGCCGGAGAGCGTGTCTGCTGCGCGATCAAGCGCCAGGTAGTCGAGGCCGACATTGTTGAGGAATTGCAGGCGGTTGATGATTTCGCGCACGATCTTGTCGGCGATCGCCTGTTTGTTGCCCTCGAGCTGCATGCCGGTGAAAAAATTTACGGTCTGCGCGAGCGGCAGTGCGCTCACCTCGTATATCCTGCGGCCGGCAACCGTGACGTTACGCGCCTCGCGCCGCAGGCGGGTGCCGTCGCATTCGGGGCAGGTCTGCGTGTTGAGGTATTTTGCGAGTTCCTCGCGCACCACGATGGATTCGGTCTCGCGGTAGCGGCGCTCGAGGTTGGGGATCACGCCCTCGAACACGTGTTCGCGCACCTGCTTGTTGCCGCGCTCGCCGATATAGACGAATCTGATCTTGTCGCGCCCGGAGCCGTGCAAGGAGGCGTTTTGGACTTCTTCCGGCAACTCGTTGAACGGGGTTTCGATATCGAAACCGTAATGGCCTGCCAGGCCCTGCAGCATCTGGAAATAGAACTGATTGCGGCGGTCCCAGCCGCGAATGGCGCCTGAAGCAAGCGACAGATCGGGAAAGGCGACCACGCGCTTGGGGTCGAAGAAACTGATCGTGCCCAGACCGTCGCAGCGCGGGCAGGCGCCCATCGGATTATTGAACGAGAACAGGCGCGGTTCCAGTTCCGGCAGCGAATAGCTGCATACCGGGCATGCGAACTTCGCAGAGAACAAATGTTCCTTGTCGTTGTCCATTTCCACTGCCAGCGCGCGACCGTCGGCGTGTCGCAATGCGGTTTCGAAAGATTCGGCGAGGCGTTGCTTGGCGTCCTGGCGCACCTTGAGCCGGTCGACGACGACTTCGATCGTGTGCTTGATGTTCTTCTTGAGCTTGGGCAGGGCGTCGATGTCGTGTACCGTGCCATCGATGCGCAGCCGCACGAAGCCCTGGGCGCGCAGTTCGTCGAACAGATCGGCCTGTTCGCCCTTGCGCCCGGTGATGAGCGGCGCCAGGATCATGAGCCGCGTGTCCTCGGGTAGCGTCAGCACGTGATCGACCATCTGCGACACGCTCTGCGACTGCAACGTGATGTTGTGGTCGGGGCAGTGCGGATCACCGATGCGCGCGAACAGCAAGCGCAGATAATCGTGGATTTCGGTGATGGTGCCGACGGTCGAACGCGGGTTGTGACTGGTGGCTTTCTGCTCAATGGAAATTGCCGGCGACAGGCCTTCGATCAGGTCCACATCGGGTTTTTCCATGCGCTGCAGGAACTGGCGCGCGTAGGCGGACAGCGACTCGACGTAGCGCCGCTGGCCTTCGGCGTAAAGCGTGTCGAAGGCGAGCGAGGATTTGCCGGAGCCCGACAGGCCAGTGATCACCACCAGGCGGTTGCGCGGCAGATCGAGGCTGATGTTTTTAAGATTGTGCGTGCGCGCGCCGCGGATCCGGATGAAGCCGGCGCTGTGCGCCGGCGTCACCGGGTCGGAAGTGTGCAACCGGACTACATTTTGCTGGTTTACAGTCACGCTCAGAGGGAAGAAGCAAGCCAAACCTGTTAATATACCGGACTTCGATTTCAATTCCCAATCTGTTTTAACCGTTCCCCGTTTCGTATCTATGCCCTCCAGCAACCGCATGAGCGCCCAGGAATTGCGCGTGAGCATCAGCCTGTCCGGTATTTTCGGGCTGCGCATGCTGGGCATGTTCGTCATCCTGCCGGTTTTCGCGATTTACGCCGAGCAGTTGCCCGGCGGCGACAACCTGACTCTGGTCGGTGTCGCCCTCGGCGCCTATGGCCTGACGCAGGCCATCCTGCAGATTCCGTTCGGCGCCTGGTCGGACCGTTACGGCCGTAAACCGGTGATCTATGCCGGCCTGCTGATTTTCGCCGCCGGCAGTTTCGTCGCCGCCGCTGCGCCCAATATTTACGTCGTCATTCTCGGGCGCGTGCTGCAAGGCGCTGGCGCGATTTCGGCTGCGGTGATGGCGATGGTGGCGGATCTCACACGCGAAGAGCACCGCACCAAGGCGATGGCGATGATAGGCTCCACCATAGGCGCGACCTTTGCGCTGTCGCTGGTGGTCAGCCCGTGGCTGAACAAGGTGATCGGCGTGCCGGGCATTTTCGCGCTGACGGGCGTGCTGGCGTTCGCCGCGATGGCGGTCGTCTACAGCGTGGTGCCGGATACCAAGGCTGAGCCACGCGCTGGCGCGCGGCGCGGACTGGCGGGATTTCAGGACGTGCTCAGGGATACGCAGCTGGCGCGCCTCTATTACGGCGTGTTCGCCCTGCATGCGGTGTTGATGGCGCTGTTTATCGCGGTGCCGTTCACGCTGCGCGACGCCGGGCTTGCGCTCGATCAGCACTGGAAAGTCTATTTGCCGGTGATGCTCGGATCTTTCGTGCTGATGCTGCCGGCGGTGCTCAATGCCGGCCGGCCCGCACAGGCCAGGATGGCGTTCATCGTGTCGGTCGCGCTGCTGCTGCTGACACAACTGGCGATGCCATGGCTGGGCGGCGGCGTATGGCCGATCGCGCTCTATCTGCTGATGTTTTTCACCGCCTTCAATATCCTCGAAGCCAGTCTGCCGTCGCTGGTTTCGCGCATGGCGCCGGCCGGGGTCAAGGGCACGGCGATCGGCATTTTCAGCAGCCTGCAGTTTTTTGGCACTTTTCTAGGTGCAGTGGCGGGCGGTTACCTTTACGGACGGTGGGGCGCGGCGGGCGTTGTCATCCTGGACGCGACGCTGCTCGTTATCTGGTTGGGGATTGCCTTCGGCATGAAAGTGCCGGCGGCGCTCAGCACGCGCGCTTATGCGCTGCCGGAACTCGACCGCGGACTGACGGATGGTCTGCTGGCTGAATTGCGGGCCGTGCCCGGCGTGCACGAAGCACTGGTCATCGCGGGCGAGCACATGCTGCACTTAAAGGTGGACAGCACGGGCTTTGACGAACAGAATGTACTTAAACTCATAGCGAGGGAAACCTAATATGGCCTCGGTTAACAAAGTCATCATCGTTGGCAATCTCGGGCGCGATCCGGAAGTGCGCTACCTTCCTGAAGGCGGCGCCGTCGCCAACATCAGCGTTGCGACCACCGATACCTGGAAGGACAAAAGCGGCGAAAAGCAGGAGCGCACCGAATGGCACCGCGTTGCGTTTTTCGGCAAGCTTGCCGAAATCGCCGGCGAGTATCTGAAGAAGGGCAGCCAGGTCTACGTTGAGGGTGCGCTCAGGACGCGCAAGTGGCAGGACAAGGAAGGCAAGGAGCGCTATACCACCGAGATCGTTGCCGACCGCATGCAGATGCTGGGATCGCGCGGCGGTGGTTCCGAGCCGATGGCGCGCGAGCCGGCTGCTGCTTCCACTTCTTCCGGCGGTGCCAAGCCGCAAGGCAAAAAAGGCGGCGGCGCGTTCGACGAGATGGACGACGACATTCCTTTTTAGTTTTTTCACGGGCGTCTGCGCTAGGCTGACGCACCTTCCGCGCCCAGCAACCACAGCGTGTGGCGCGCGATAACCTGTTCTTCATCGGTGGGGACGGCGAACACGCCGGCGCGATCAGAGATGGCGCCGATGACGGTTGCGTGCCGACGATTGGCTTGCGCATCCAGTTCGACACCGAGCCAGCGCAGCTTGGCGCAAATCATCGCGCGTACTTCGTGGGCATGTTCGCCGATGCCGCCGGTGAATACCAGCGCGTCGAGTCCGCCGAGCACGGCAACCAGCGCGCCGAGTTCGCGCACGGCACGATACACAAACAAATCAATGGCTTCCTTCGCGTGCGGGTCGGCGCTTGCCAGCAGGTCGCGCA
This sequence comes from Burkholderiales bacterium, assembly GCA_919902235.1. Lineage (GTDB taxonomy): Bacteria > Pseudomonadota > Gammaproteobacteria > Burkholderiales > SG8-41 > CAKKQX01. The sequence continues at coordinate 5,080 of CAKKQX010000388.1, read as the reverse complement.
TGTCGCTGCTCAGACCCGATACGCCAAGCAACCCCGAGCGATTGTAAAGGATGTCGCTCATTTCATGAGCGGTGAAGCCGCGTTCCTGGATGGCGTAGAGCAGTACGCCGGGATCGATCGCGCCGCAGCGCGTGCCCATCATCAATCCGTCGAGCGCGGTAAAGCCCATGGTGGTGGCGATGCTCTTGCGCTTGAGCATCGCGCACATGCTGGCACCGTTGCCGAGATGCGCAACCACCACACGGCCTTCCGCCCGCTTGCCCAGCAATGCGGGCAGGCGGCTCGCGATGAATTCATACGACAGCCCGTGAAAACCGTAACGGCGGACGCCAGCCGCGGTGTATTCGCGGGGAATCGCGAACAGCTGGTCAAGCTGCGGGCGGTGATAGTGGAACGCCGTGTCGAAGCACGCCACCTGGCGTGCGCCGGGCATGGACGCGGCGAGCGCCTTGATTGCCGCGACTTCATGCGGACCGTGCAACCGGGCGAGCGGTATCAGCGCTTCAAGAGAGGCAATGACCGCGTCATCGATGAACACCGGCAGCGCATGGTGCTCGCCGCCGTGCACCACACGATGGCCGATGGCGAGCACGTGATAGTCATGAAGTGCGATATGCAGCCAGTCGACCAGGAAAGCCAGACGTAGTTCCGCGTCGTGAGATGGTATGGCCACGGGAATGATTTCGGGCGGGGCTCCATTCCTGGAAATCCTCAGGTGCGGCGAGCCGCCCGCGCTTTCCAGCTGTCCGCGCAGCAGCGGACCGTTTTCCAGTTCGCGGCCCGCGGGATAGAGCGCAAACTTGATCGACGATGAGCCGGCATTGATGACGAGAATGGCATCGCCCATGATGCGCTCAGGCCGGGCGCTGGCGCGCGGCGTGTGCAAGCAGACTGGCGACCGCGGCTGAAGCGGTGCGGCTGGCGGGGCTGTCGGCGCGGCTGGTGAGTATTACCGGCACGCGTGCGCCCATCACCACGCCGGCCGCCAGCGCACCGCCCAGATAGACCAGGGATTTGTAGAGGATATTGCCGGCTTCCAGCGCCGGCACGACCAGAATGTCCACCGCTCCGCACACCGGCGAGACGATGCCCTTGATGCGCGCGGCCTGCGCCGAGATCGCATTGTCGAAGGCCAGCGGGCCATCGACGATTCCGCCGGTGATTTCTCCGCGTTGCGCCATTTCGCGCAACGCGGCGGCATCCACGCTGGAAGCGATGCCGGGGTTGACGGTTTCGACCGCTGACAGCAGCGCTACCCTGGGTTCATCGATACCAATGGCGTGCGCGAGGTCGATGGCATTACGCACGATATCGGCCTTGACCCTGAGTTCTGGAGCGATGTTGACTGCGGCATCGGTGACGAGCAGCAGCCGGTCATGCGCCGGCACATCCATGACGAACACATGGCTGATACGGCGTGAGGTGCGCAGCCCGGCCGCGCGCGAGACGATGACCGTCATCAGTTCGTCGGTGTGCAGGCTGCCTTTCATCAGCGCTTCGGCCTGCCCTTCGCGCACCAGCGCTGCTGCGTGTTGTGCGCAGGCGATGGGATCAGTGATATCTTCGATGCGTGAGGCGTTGAGGTCCAGCTTGCCGGCGGCGGCGATTTTTTTGATCTGCGCAGCCGGCCCGACCAGAATGGGCGTGATCAAACCGGCGGCATGGGCTTGCAACGCGCCTGCCAGCGCGTCGCAGCTGCAGGGGTAGATCACGGCGGCGGGAATCGTGCCCAGTGCGCGGGCCCTGGCGATCAGTTGTTGTGAACGCGGATGTTGCGATGTCATGCGCATGCCGTTTTTTCTCTGGAAGTTGGCGCGATCAGGCGCGGCCCGAGTAGCGGCTGAATGCCTGCAATACCATCGCACCCAGAGCCGCGAGCAGTGCGATGAGAATCGCCAGGGTACCGATGTAAGGCAGATTTTGAACGAACCACAGCAACAGCAACGCCGCCGCAAGTGAACCCGCGCGCCAGCCGAAGCCCGTAACAGCCTGTTTGCGCAGCAACCCCAGCAGCCGGTTGCCGATAAAAAATGCAATGATCAGATAGCCGGCGAGCAGCGCCATGAAATAGATGGCGGCAAGCACGAGCGCGATCGGGATGCCGATAATGGTGATGACGAGCAGCAGAATCACCGGCGGCAGGCTGAAAAATATCGCGGCGCCAAGCCCCAGGCTTTTTAACGGCGCGGCGCCGAACGCCTGCAGCGCGGCCTGCGTGAAGCGCGGGAACAACGCAACCAGCAACAGGCCAGCGGCCAACAGGCCGAGCAGCAGCAGCGGCCGCAACGCCGGCAGACCAGGGATCTCGAGCCGGGGGCGGGGGAATTCGAACGTATCCGAGTCGCGGGTGACTTTGCCGGCGATCTTGGCGCCGGGATCGATTTTTATTTGGCGGCCGCTGGAATAGGTAATATCGCCGAGGATGCGCGCCGAGCCGAGAATTTCAATCTGTTCGCCGGCGAGTTCCACCGCTCCGTACACTTCGCCCAGCACCAGGATTTTATTGCCATAGACCTTGAGGCCATTGCGCATTCTGCCGCCGATGACAACATCATTGCCGGCCAGCCAGGCGCGGCCGCCGACCTCGGCGTCGGGTCCCAGAGCGACGCTGCCGCCCGCCAGCACCACTTCGCCGGCAACACGGCCCGAGACGCTGACAACGCCGCCAGCGGCGTGTAAGTCGTCGCCTATATTGCCGTAGACCTCGATGGAGCCGGCGGCTAGCACCGCATCGCCGCTGACGGCATGATTGACGTTGATGCGGCCGGCGGCGGCGATCAGATCGCCATTCACCGGGCCGTCGGTGCCGACCGTGGCGCCGGCAAGATAGACATTGCTGTCCGACAGCCGGTCAGCATCTTGCGCGGCCGCTGAAGGCCACGCCAGCAGCGCGCCCAGCAGCGCGGACGCCCCCGCTTGCAGCAGGCGCTGCCACACGCGGCGGCGGCCTGCGCTGCGGGTGTGGTGATGGGGCATGTGGTTCATATGGAACATATCGCTCGGGCTCCCGATTTTGCCGCTTTCTGTCGCGTTGCGCCAAGCACACGGCATGGCGCGGAGTTTTTGCCGGCTGGTAATTCCGCAAAGCGCCCCATTCCCGGTTAACCGACTGTAACTTATTCAGGTATAATAACTTTTTCTTGTTTTGGAGTGGCCATGCCGATTTATGAGTATCGCTGTGCTGCTTGCGGATTCCAGAAAGAATACCTGCAGCGCATGAGCGATGCGTTGCTGACGGACTGCCCGGAATGCGGCAAACGCGATTTTAACAAAATGGTGACAGCTGCCGGCTTTCATTTGAAGGGCAGCGGCTGGTACGCGACTGATTTCAAGAATGGTTCCAAGCCCGCCAAGGCTGCGGAAAAGGGCGTGGACAAGGATGCGGAAAAGGGTGCGGACAAGGCCGTCAACAGCGGTGCTGCCAAGAAAGAAGATTCCAAGGAACCCAAGGCGGAAGCTGTTAGCAGTGCGGGCGCCAGCCCGGCGTCCAGCTGAAGTTATCGCGCCGGCGCATGTCCGCGCCGGGACATGCGTTTTTTTGCCGGCTTGAGCGGCGCGCTTTGAAAGTGCGGTTTTCAAGTGTTCAGGAAATATTCAATCGCCGCAGCGCTTCGCAATCATGAATGTATTGCGTCTGCCGCCATTCACCACATTGAGACGTTGAGGATCAAGGAGACGGGCGCGCGTTTGCGCGCCTGTCGCACAAGATGTCCAGGAAAAACCTGAAGCGCTACTTCATTACAGGCCTGCTGATCTGGGTGCCGCTGGCAATCACCTTGTGGGTGCTCAATCTGCTGGTGAGTACCATGGACCAGACGCTGCTGCTGCTGCCGCAGCAACTGCAGACCGAAAAATGGCTGGGCATGCACATCCCCGGCCTGGGCGTGCTGCTGACGCTGCTCATCGTATTCCTGACCGGGCTGCTCGCCGCCAACATCATCGGCCAGCGGCTGGTGGTGTACTGGGAGCGCGTGCTGGCGCGCATCCCGGTGGTGAACTCCATCTACAACGGCGTGAAGCAGGTCAGCGACACCCTGTTCTCGCCCACCGGGCAGGCCTTCCGCAAGGCGCTGCTGGTGCAGTGGCCGCGCGAGGGCATGTGGACCATCGCCTTCATGACCGGCGTGCCGGGCGGTGACGTGGTCAACCATCTGCCGGGCGATTACGTGAGCGTGTATGTGCCGACCACGCCTAATCCGACCGGCGGCTATTTCGTCATGGTCGCCCGCAAGGACATCATCGAGCTCGACATGAGCGTCGACGCGGCGCTCAAGTACATCATCTCGATGGGCGTCGTGGCGCCGAGCGAAAGGAAAGTGGATGCAATTTCCGTCGGCAGGCGCGACGACGGCCGCCAGCAAACCCAGGCCGCGAACCAGTAGGCAGAACTGACCGGGGCTTTTCTCAATCCTGTTTTTTATTTTTTTATTTTTTCTCAATTATGCGTAGCGAATATTGCGGCCTGGTAAGCCGCGCACATCTGGGACAAACCGTAACCCTGTGCGGCTGGGTGCATCGCCGCCGCGATCATGGCGGCGTGATTTTCATCGATTTGCGCGACCGCGCGGGCCTGGTGCAGGTCGTTTGCGATCCCGACAATCCGGCCACCTTCCAGGCCGCGGACAAGCTGCGCAACGAGTTTGTGGTGCGGGCGACCGGCCGCGTACGCGAGCGACCCCAGGGCACCGTCAATCCGGGGCTGGTCAGCGGCGAAATCGAAGTGCTGGCGCAGAGCATCGAAACACTCAATCCTTCGCTCACGCCGCCCTTCATGATGGACGACGAACATCTGTCGGAGAACGTGCGCCTCGAATATCGTTTTCTTGACCTGCGCCGGCCGCAGATGCAGAACAACCTGCGCCTGCGCTACAAGACCGCGATGGCGGTGCGGCGCTACCTCGACGACCACGGCTTCATCGATATCGAAACACCCATGCTGACGCGCTCGACGCCGGAGGGCGCGCGCGATTACCTGGTGCCCTCGCGCGTGCACCCCGGGGAATTTTTCGCGCTGCCGCAGTCGCCGCAGTTGTTCAAGCAGCTGCTGATGATCGCCGGCTTCGACCGCTATTATCAGATC
>CAKKQX010000387.1 GCA_919902235.1 Burkholderiales bacterium | reverse complement strand
GCATGGCGAATGCGATCAGCAGCAGCAGCGCCGCCATCAGGTTGATCAGTTGCGTACTTAGCGGCATGACGAAAAAGATTGAACCGCCAAGGCCGCCAAGAACGCCAAGAAAAACCTATAGTTCATGCACAACTCTCTAATCCCGCTTTTCATTTGAATCACGTTAAAGTTCAACAGGCATCCTAATTTGTGTTCCAGTTTCAGGTAACTCAAAATATTCGCCAGATGAATGTGCGATATCATTTCCGCAACTTTCACTTTTACTCTTCCTTCAAGTTTCTCCTTGGCGTTCTTGGCGGCCTTGGCGGCGGAAGTTGTTCTGTCTTAAGCCCCCAGCAAAAGGCGGATCAGCAAGCCCAGCACCGCGAACAGGAACGCCATGCCGAGAAATTCGGGCGCCCGGAAAATGCGCATCTTCGCCGAAACCGTTTCCAGCAACGCAAGACCGATGCCGGCCAAGGCAAGCTTGGCAATCAGTATTCCCGCGGCAACGGGGAATAACGGCCAGTCGCCTGCCTCGATCGTGCCCCAGGGCATGAATAACGCGATGCCGATGGCACAATAGACGGTAAGCTTGATGGCGGTTGCCCACTCGATCAGCGCCAGGTGACGCGCCGAATACTCCAGAATCAGCGCCTCATGGATCATGGTCAGTTCCAGGTGGGTCGACGGATTGTCGATCGGGATGCGCGCGTTCTCGGCCAACAGCACCATGACAAACGCAACCGCCGCGAACGCAAGGCTCGGATAAATCGCGAACTCGCGGTGCGCAAGCGCGTCGACAATGACGGTGAGCGAACTCGACTGGGCAATCAGCAGCGGCGTGAAAAACACCATCAACAGCGCCGGCTCCGACAGGCTCGCCACCAGCATCTCGCGGCGCGCGCCGAGGCTGCCGAACGCCGTGCCGATATCCATCGCGGCGAGCGACGAGAACACGCGCGCCAGCGCGAATATGCCCACCAGCGCGATGACATCGGCAGCGGGCGAGAAAGCAAGGCTGGTCTCGACCACCGGCACGATGCTCGCCGCCAGCGCCATGCAGCCGAACTGGATATAGGGCGCGGAACGGAAAATCGCCGATGCGTTATGGGCGATCAATGCGTCCTTGTGAAAGAGCTTGTGCAAAACCCGGTACGGCTGCAGCACGCCCGGCCCGCTCCTGTTCTGCAGCCAGGCGCGGCACTGATTGACCCAGCCCAGCATCAGGGGCGCGAGCGCCACCACCAGCAGGGTCTGGGCCAGTTGCGAGAAGAAGGATTCGATGAATTCGTACATCGTCAGCGCACGATCAGCAGCAGCGCGAGCAGCGTCACGAAGCTGTAGAGCAGATAAAGATAAATGCGGCCATGCTGCAGGACGCCGATCCAGGCCGCCAGACGCTCGTTCAGGCGCGCGACCGGCAGATACAGCCAGTACCACAGGCGGTCTTCGCTGGTGGCGGAGTAGAACGGCTGCGCATCGAACGGGCTGGGCAGGTGGCGCCGGATGCGGAAGAACGGCTCGAAAATCTGCTTGATCGGCTGACCGAAACCTTCAGCAGTGTCCTGCATGCGCGCATTCTGCGCCGGAAATCCGCAGCCCCAGGCATCGCCGCGCCGCACCCGGCCATGATAGAACCGCCGCACCAGCGCGAACGTGAGCAGCACGCTGCCCACGATGCCGAGCAGGAACAGCAACGGACCGTAGCTCGCGCGCTCCGGCGAAACCGGCGCGATCAGCAGCCAGCCCGCGCGATCGGCGTTGCTGCCGATGGCAAAATTGACCAGCGGCAACGTCACGTAATCGAGCAGCCGGATGATGACGGCGGGCAGTATGCCCAGCAGCACGCAGGCCGCCGTCAACCACACCAGGCCGGCTCGCGCCCATGGCCCCTCATCGCGCGCCCCGGCGAGCCGCGGTTCGCGGTGCTGGCCGAGAAAAATCACGCCGTAGAACTTGACCATCACGTAACCCGACAGCGCGGCGGCCAGCACCAGCGCGGCGGCGGCGACCGGCACCAGCATGTTCAGGTAAGGATTGGCGAGCCCCGGTGAAAACAAGAATGCCTGCAGCAGCAGCCATTCCGACACGAAGCCGTTGAGCGGGGGCAGCCCCGCAATCGCCAGCGAGCCGATGAGCGCAGTCCCGGCGACCCACGGCATGTTGTGGATCAGACCGCCGAGCTTGCCGAGGCTTCTCTCATGCGTCGCATGCAATACCGAGCCGGTGACGAGGAACAGCAGGCTCTTGAAACAGGCATGGTTGAGGCTGTGATAAAGCGTCGCCACCAGCGCCAGCGCCGCGAGATGCGGATTGCCGTACACGTGAAAAATAATGGTCAGGCCGATGCCCGCCAGTATGATGCCGATATTCTCGATCGAGGAGTAGGCGAGCAGGCGTTTCATGTCGCTCTGGACCGCCGCAAACATCACCCCGAACAGGGCGGTCAGCAGCCCCAGCGTCAACGCCAGCGCGCCCCACCACCAGATCTGGACCTGCAGCAGATCAAAAGTCACGCGCAGGATGCCGTAGATCGCGGTCTTGAGCATGACACCGCTCATCAGCGCCGAGACTGGCGACGGCGCCGCGGGATGCGCTTCCGGCAGCCATACATGCAGCGGCAAAATTCCCGCTTTGGCGCCGAACCCGAACAATGCGAGCATGAAGGCGACACTGCCCCAGAACGGCGAAAGCCCGATCGAGCGCATTCCGGCGAAGGTATAGTCGCCCTGGCCTCCCTGCAGCACGCCGAAGCACAGCAGGATGGCGATCGCGCCGATATGCGCGATCAGCAGATAGAGAAAACCGGCACTGCGGATTTCAGGAATCTTGTGGCTGCTGGTGACGAGGAAATAGGACGCTATCGCCATGGTTTCCCACGCCACCATGAAAAGATAGGCATCGTCCGCCAGCAATACCGTGACCATGGCCGCCAGGAACAGGTGATACTGCAGACACAGCACACCCGGTGCCGACCCCTGGCCGCGCCGGAAATAACCGCTGGAAAACAGCGATATCCCGACCACTGCCACACCCAGCAGCCCGATGAAAAATGCCGACAAGGCGTCGAGCCGGACATGAAACGGCAGATCCGGAAGCCCCAATGGCAGCACCAGCGTCGAGGGCGCGGCGGAAATCCCGAAATACGCGGCGGCCATCAGCCCCAGGCCGCCGACCGCTCCCAGCGGAAACAGCACCCGGCTCACAAAGCGCAGGCTCAACGGCCGCAGCAGCCCCGCGAAACCGATCATCAGCCAATACAGCACGACGCCGATGACCAACTCGAGGGGATGCACGGCTGAGGGAAGCATTATGGTTATTTAGCCAAGGGCATGAAGAACCGCAACGTCGACGCACCTTGCGGTTTGCCAAAGCAGATTGTATGCGCTTTGCGGCAGGCGGCGCAATTTGCAGCGCGCAAACAAAGGGCGGCATAAGCCGCCCCTATCATGCCTTAAAGCCGCCCTATGGCCGCAGATAGGCGTAGCCCTCGCGCTGTTGCAGGCGGGTGATTTCCGCAACCCCCGAAGGCACGTACGTCGCCTCGGGTATGAACTGCGATCTCTTGAGGTTGCGTTCGCGCAAGGTGATCTCGCACACGTCGAACCGCACGCCGATCAGTTTCAATTCTTCCACCGGGATATTATAGGGATTGCCGTTCTTGTCCTTGGCGCCGTCGATCAGGAAATCCACCCCGTTCGCGTGCGTGACTACAACGATCTTCGCTCCGGGATTGACCTCGAGATGGTTGCGGATATATTGCATGGCCAGGCGTGCCTGCTGCGCGGTGTCGCTGATGTGATAGACCACCTTGTCCGGTGCGGCTTCATCACCGGCCGGACGCCTGCCGTCCACGACACAACCGGCCAGTGCTGAAACCAGGGCTACGATGGCGATTACGCTCAACTTGCTGCAGTTCATGCTATTGCCCTCCTCCAATTCGGCCCGCCCGCGTGCAAACCATGGGCGTTACTGAAACTTAATGGAGATCGGCCGCTGCAGCAAGGCGCCCCACCGACAGCAAGATGGCCCCACGACCGCCTGGCTGCCGGCACGGCAGAACGAAAAACGAGCAGCAGAGGCTGCAGCACCTAATCGGGAATTGGCTTGAGCCGGAGTGCATCCGCGCTGGCATTCACGAACCCATATTTCGCATAGGCTGCTTGGCACTCCGGGCTGCGCACGAACTCCAGATACCTGGCCGCCATCGCCCCGCGCGGACTATTGGTGAGAGCACCGATCGCATAGGCAACCTCATTGCGCAAGCTGTCCTGGAGTGGCAGCACCACACCCTCGACGGACGCCCCGATGCGCACGGCCTCTTGAGTTTCGGTCTTCCATACGAAGCCGGCATCGGAGGTGCCGTCGCGGATCCGGTCGGGCGTTTCGCGATGATGGACAGCGGTGAACCAGTTATTGGACGTCGTCTGACATGAAAAGCATTCCTTGCCGGCGGAAATCTGGTTCCAGATGCCGTGGCGCTCAAGCACCTTGCGTCCGTAAAACTGCATGATGCCTTCATTGACCGGATTGGGCATGGACGTGCGCACGCCCGGCCGTACCAGATCCTTGATGCCGTGGATGCCCTTGGGGTTGCCTTTCGCTACCATGATCTCGAGTTCGTTGTGCATATACACCGCATAGCGGTCCATGAGCCCCGCTTTCTTCAGCGTCTTGAGATGTCCCAGGTTTACCGAAGCATAAACGTCGGGCAATCCCGGATAACTGCGACCCTCGTACGTCCATCCGCCGGCCTGTATGGCATTCAGGATCAGTCCCGGCGGCAGGGTGATGAGCCCCACTTCCACACCCGGATTCTTGCGCTGAAACGCATGCACCACGTCATCCATGGCAAAGAACTGGTTCCCGGCGAGCCACAGGATAACCTTCGCGTCCTGTTGCATGCGCTCGAGCGCCGGCGCTCCCTTCACGATCCGGCCGTCGGTGTAGTAGAGCTTGAGATCGTTATCCTTGCCCTTCGGTATTACCGCATACTTCGCGGCAGCGGCTGGTTTTTGCACGGGCGCGGCCTCCTGCTTCGGCGCCTGCGTCGCGCAGCCTGCGATCAGAACAAGGCCGAGCATCACGCCATGCCCGGCAATCCGGAATATTTTCATTTGTTTTCTCCCCCTTTTCACTGCATTTCAGCGGTCATGGCTTGCCGGACCGCGAGTCACGGCCGCACGACTGCCCACCCCTGCTTTTGCCGCTTGATGATCTCGACTACGCCCGCCGGAACATACCCAAGATTGGGCAGCATGTCGGCTTTGGTGAGTTTCTGGCGGCGCATGGTGACCTCGCAGGCGAGGATTTGAGCCCCGCTTTGCACGGCATCCTGAACGCGGCTGCCGGCCACGGAATCCAGTTTCAGGATGCCGAGTCCAAAACCAAACGCCACCAGCTTGATCTCGACCTTGTCCTTGCCGTAAGCCTGCTGAAGGTTCTCGATCACGTTGAGCGCCTGGTTCCAGGTCTTGGGACTGTCGTCGCTGACCTGAAGAACCACCCTTTCCTTCGCTTTCTTGACTACGCTTTCCTTCGCCTTCTCAGCCGCGCCCGCCATCGGGGTAAACCCCATTACCGCAAGCACGCCGATCAGGACCAAACGCATTACGTTGCTTTGCAACATTATATCTCCCCCACTTAAGACAGCATTTTTATCCCGGAATCCCGGCAACCATTGCGGCTCGCCGGCTACCAGACTCACTCGCGACGCTCACGTCGCTTAATGGATAATACCGGCAGGACCGGTGAAATATTCCCGGATCAGGACAAAATCATCCGGGTGGGAATAAACACGGCCCGGAACCGGTCATCATAAAGGACAGGCTTGGATAAGCAGGATAAACACACACGATTCAAGTGCTTGATCATGCCGCACCTGGATTCCGCCTACAATCTGGCGCGCTGGCTGGTCCGCAACAACGACGATGCCGAAGAGGCAGTGCAGGAGGCCTTCCTGCGCGCATACCGGTATTTCGGGTCGTTTCGCGGCGAAGACGGCAAGGCATGGTTGCTCACGATCGTTCGCCATACCTGTTACACCCTGCGCGGGCAACAGCTGGGGGCGGGTCATTGCGAAGAATTCGACGAGCAGACCCACCGCCCGGAACTGGCGGCGGAGGGATCGGGCAATTGCTTCTGCCGGGATCCGGTGGATATCGCCATCGAACATGCGGATCGGGAATGGGTCAATCGCGCGATCGAAGAGTTGCCGGTCGTATTTCGTGAGGTATTGGTGATGCGCGAGCTTGAGGAACTGTCCTACAAGGAAATTGCAAAAATTATCGATATTCCGCTGGGAACCGTGATGTCACGGCTGGCGCGCGGGCGTCAGATGCTGCATGAGGCGCTCGTCGCGCATGTCAAGAAAGGGGTACACAAATGAACTGCCAGGATTTGCACCGTTTGGTCCATGCCTATCTGGATCAGGAACTCGATCTGATGACCAGCCTTGATCTGGAGGCCCATTTGAAGGATTGCGGCGCCTGCCGTGTGCAACACGCTAAACTGCGCGCTCTGCGCGACATCGAAGCGCAGCAGCTGCACTTTCACGCCGCACCGGAGCCGCTCAAAACCCGCATCGCACACGATTTGCGCGCAGGCTGCCACAACGAAGCCGCTCCGCAATTGCGCGCGTGGCGTGCGGCAACGGCGGTTCTGGCGTTATCCCTGGCGGCGCTGCTGGCATGGATAGCCCTGCCGGTTACATCCCCCGGCCCGGCCCAGCTTGCCGCACGCTCAGGGGAAAAGATGGTTTATCACATCGCCAGCGATGCGGATGTAACCACGGCGCTGCGCAACGTCTCCAATCATCTCGCCGTTTCGCCCGGTGCCCGCATCATCGTCGTCGCGCATAACAATGGTGTGGATTTTCTGTTGCGCGGTGCCCAGGACCGTGATGGGTCGCCCTACGCGTCTTCGATATTGCAGCTGGCAACGCAAGGCGTCGATTTTCGCGTATGCCAGAATACCCTGACCCGGCGTCAAATCGGCCCTGATGCGCTGGTTCCGGAGGCGCACCTGGTTCCCTCGGGCATCGCCGAGATCAGCCGGCTGCAAACCCAGGAAGGCTATGCCTACATGAAACTGTGACGGCCGGTTGCGCATTCTATTGATGAAAGTCACCCGGCATTTGCAGATCTCCGGGCGTGTGCAGGGTGTCGGCTTCCGCTTCCACATGCAGCGCAAGGCGCGCGAATTGAGTGTCACTGGCTGGGTGCGCAATCGCCGCGACGGCAGCGTCGAAGCCATGACCCAGGGCACACCCGAAGCGGTGGAGGCGATGATCACCTGGAGCCGGCGCGGCCCCGGCAGCGCAGTGGTAAGCGCCGTGAAAATTGCCGAAGGCAACGGCGAGCATGCGCAATTTGTGACGCTGCCTACAGAATAGGCATGCAAGCAAACCAGGCGGGGACACGAGCGGACACGCCGCTTACTGGCTGATGCGCCGTTCGTCGTAGACGATTTTAACGTTATCAGCGCTCAGCCATGCGGCAAGCGATTCGATGAGTTCGTTCTGGGGGTTGACGCGCCAGTCGTCGCCAAGATCGATTTCGCAGGTCGCACCACGATTTGAATAGACAATGGATACCGGGCAGCTGCCGCCACTTCGATACGGCGACAGCAGTTCGCGCAACCTGTCGCCCGAAGACTGGCCATTGCAGATGAGGCGCATCGCCCTCGCATAGCGGCTGCGCGCCGCCTGCAGATCGAGGAGCTTCTCGGCGGAGATGCGCAGCCCGCCGGAGAAATCGTCATGCGCCACCTTGCCCTCGACGATCAGCAGCTGGTCTTCCTTGAGCCAGTGGCGGTGCTGCTCGAACAATTCGTTGAACACCGTCACCTCGACCCGGGCATTGCCGTCATCAAGCAGGATCACGGCCATGCGGCCGCGCCGTGTCATCTGTATGCGCTGGCTGTGGATGATGCCGGCGAGCAGCACCGGATGCGGCTGCGGCGTAAGCTGGTCAAGGCGCGTGGAAATGAATCCACACAGTTCGCTTTCGTGGCTGCGGAACGGATGCCCTGACAGATAGAAACCCAGCGCCAGTTTTTCGTTCTGCAGCCGCTCGCGGTCTGTCCAGCGCGGCGCGGCGGCAAGCGCAATCTTGTGCGAAGCCCCGCCGATCTCGCCGAACAGGCTCACCTGATGGGCGGTGCGGCTCGCCTGCTCGGCGCTTTCAAGCGCGATGCCGACAGAAGCGAGCAGGCTCGCGCGGTGATCGTTGACCGGATCGAAGGCACCGGCGCGGATCAGCGACTCCACCACCCGGCGGTTGACGATGCGCTTGTCGACGCGGTGGCAGAAATCGAACAGATCCTCGAACGCACCGCCGCTGTTGCGCGCTGCGATGATGTGACTGATCGCAGCTTCGCCCGTGCCCTTGATCGCGCCCAGGCCGTAGCGAATGACGCCGTTATGCGCATTACCTTCCGCCACAGCCGTGGTTGCATCGGGAGATACCGGCACGAAGCGGTATTCGCTGGCATGAATGTCGGGCGGCAATACGGCGAGCCCGTTGGCGAGCGCGTCGTCGACCAGCAACTGCACCTTGTCGGTGTTGTCCATGTCGGCCGACATGTTGGCCGCCATGAACGCGGCGGGATGGTGGGCTTTCATGTACGCCGTCTGATACGCGACCAGCGCGTAGGCGGCGGCGTGCGATTTGTTGAAGCCGTAGCCCGCGAATTTTTCCATCAAATCGAACAGCTCGCCGGCTTTCGCTTCCGACAGGCCGTTCTTCGCCGCGCCGCTGCGGAAAATGCCGCGGTGCTCAGCCATCTCCTCGGGCTTTTTCTTACCCATCGCGCGCCGCAGCAAATCGGCGCCGCCCAGGCTGTAGCCGCCGATGATCTGCGCCATCTGCATCACCTGCTCCTGGTAGACCATGATGCCGTAGGTCTCCGCCAGGATGGGTTCGACCCGCGGATCGGGATAGACGACGCGCTCGCGGCCGTGCTTGCGCTCGCAGAACGACGGGATCAGTTCCATCGGCCCCGGTCGGTAGAGTGACACCAGCGCGACGATGTCGCCGAAACGGTCGGGCTTGGCCCGCTTCAACAGGTCACGCATGCCGCGCGATTCAAACTGGAACACCGCCGAAGTATTGGCGCTGGAGAATATCCGGTAGGCAGCCGCATCATCGAGCGGCATATCCTCCAGCGTAAGTGTGGAAGCGGGGTCGAGCTGCCTGATGTAGCGCAGGGTCCAGTCGAGTATCGTCAGGGTGGTCAGTCCCAGGAAGTCGAACTTCACCAGCCCGATAGCTTCGACGTCGTCCTTGTCGAACTGGCTTACCGCGGCGTCCGAGGCATCGGCGACATAGAGCGGACAAAAATCGGTGAGCTTGCCCGGTGCGATCAGTACGCCGCCCGCATGCATGCCGACATTGCGCGTGAGCCCTTCCAGCTTTTCGGCGAGCTCGAGCAGCTCGCGCACTTCTTCTTCGTTTTTTTCGCGCTCTTTGAGCTGCGGCTCCATCTCGCGCGCCATCTCCAGCGTGACCAGCTTGCCGGGCTGGAACGGGATCAGTTTCGCCAGCTGATCGCAGAAGGTGTAGGGCAAATCGAGTACCCGCCCCACGTCGCGCACCACTGCCTTAGCCGCCATGGTGCCGAAGGTGGCGATCTGCGACACGCTGTCGGCGCCATACTTCTGCTTCACGTAATCGATCACGCGATCGCGTCCGGCCTGGCAGAAATCAATGTCGAAGTCCGGCATCGACACCCGCTCAGGATTAAGGAAGCGTTCGAACAGCAGGTTGTAGCGCAGCGGATCGAGATCGGTGATGCCCAGACTGTAGGCGACCAGCGAACCCGCGCCCGAGCCGCGCCCCGGCCCCACCGGCACGCCGTTGTGCTTGGCCCAGTTGATGAAGTCGGCAACGATCAGGAAGTAGCCGGGGAAGCCCATCTGGACGATGGTCCTGATCTCGAACTCCAGCCGCTCGCGATAGCGCGGCAGCTGTTCGGCGCGCCGCCCTTCGTCGGGATAGATCTGCTGCATGCGCCGCGCCAGCCCGGCCAGCGCGTGCTCGCGCAAATAGACATCGAGGCCAATGTTGTTGGGCGTGGGAAAATTCGGCAGCTGGTTTTTGCCCAGGGTGAGCGTCAGGCTGCAGCGTTTGGCGATTTCGACGCTATTGGCGAGCGCTTCCGGAATGTCCTGGAACAGCGTTTCCATCTCTGCCTGCGTCTTGAAATGCTGGTCGGCGCTGAAGCGCAGCGGACGCCGCCGGTCCGAAAGCACGTAACCCTCGGATATGCACACACGCGCCTCATGCGCCCGGAAATCATCGGGTTTGATGAATTGCACGGGATGCGTCGCCACCACCGGCAACTCAAGTTCGGAAGCGAGCTTGAGCGCGCTTTGCACGTAGTTCTCGACCGGCACCGCCGCTGCGCCGCCGGTCATGGCATCCGGCCCCAGCCGTTGCAGCTCGATGTAACAACGGCCGGGAAACAGCGCCTGCCATTCGCGCGCAAGCTTGCGCCCGAGCCGCGCGTTATCGACCGCCAGAGCCTGGCCGACGTCGCCGTGATGGGCGCCGGAAAGCGCAATCAGACCGTCGGTGCCGGTTTCGGCAAACCACGCTTTCCTGATCTCGGCGCGGCCGCGGTACTGATTGGAACGAAAAGCGCGGGTCAGCAGATCGCACAACCGCAGGTATCCGGCATGCGACTGGCACAACAGCAGCAGGCGATAAGGCTTGTCGCGGTCGGCTTCGTTGCTGATCCAGACGTCGCAACCGCAAACCGGCTTGATGCCGCGGCTGCGCGCCTCCTGATAGAACTTGACCATGCCGAACACGTTGCTGAGGTCGGTCAGAGCGAGTGCCGGCATGCCGTCCGCAACCGCGGCCGCAACCGCCTCGTCGAGACGCACGATGCCGTCCACGATCGAGTACTCGCTGTGCAGGCGCAAATGAACGAACGACGGGTTCCGCATGCGGTTATTTTACGCTGCGCGCCGGATATTTTTAACTTGTATCTGTGTCACGGCCGGGAAAAAATATCGGCAGCGAAGCGCGAACAATTTAATAGAGTAAAATCCATTACATAGCCATAGACCTACTCTGCTTGTAGCGTGCCAAGGTAAAGTTAATAGGTCCGTCAATTATATGAGAAAACGAACATAAAGAAGGGGCGATATACCGAAGAGAAAATCATTGGGTCCCTGAGGTAGGTTGAGTCCAAGTTCGGGACAAACGACGTGCATAATGTCTTGCAGCTTGTCGTCCAGGCCGAAGAACTCCAGGTCGCGCGCTTTCGAATTCACTTCAAGCTGAACGATCATCCGGCGGCCGTCTTCGTCATATATGGCCGGCGCCCTCTTACCTCCAATGCACCGTGTCGGTGCGAATTGGTCGGCGAAAGCGATGCTGCCGGTGGGTTTGCGCACGCGCGATCCCGCCTTCGCGAGCAACTCGAACGCAAGGAACGAACCCTTGGGCACGTCCTCGGTAGGAGCACAACTGGAAGCAGGCCGTTTCGGAAGCAGTTGCTGAAGAAAATTTCCCCGAAGCTCGGCGCGATAATGCAGCGGAAGCCCGAATCGGCGAACGCATACACCGCCGGTTCGCACGACGAACCGCAGGCGAAGTTCGCACCGGTGACAGCGATGCGCGCCGTCCGGTACGGCACGCGGTTCATGACGAAGTAGGAGCACTCGTTACCGGCTTCGTCGAAACACGCATCGCGGAAAAGGAAATTGTGGTAGCCGGCCGAGCGCAACTTCCGCAGGAAGCGTGACGAGAAACAGTCTATCCGCCGTATTGACCTATTGGAACAGTCTTCCTTAGCGGGATGAAAGCACGGCTGCAAACAGAGTCGCGCCAAACGCACCGCGCGCCGTAGCAGGCATCGATGATGCCTGCTTCAGATATTCCTTAACCGCCTTCACAGCATCGAGCGGCTCCCCGCAAACGGTATCGATGAGCACATTCGCGCGCGCCCCGAGCTCCGTGTCCGGAACAACCGCGCTTGCAAGACCGATCGTCAGCGCATCACGCGCGCTCAATTCCGCAGTAGAATAAACCATGTAGCCAATCGTGCGCGGAGAAATGCGATCCCACAGCGCCGACATCGCAAGCGTAGGCGGCAGCCCACGCCCCATTTCGGGAAGCCGGAAGTGCGCGCTTTCCCCCGCGAGGGTCATGTCGCAGGCGCCCGCCAGCGCGCAGCCGAAGCCGTAAGCGGCGCCCTGCACGATCGACAGCGTCGGCACGGGAAGCTCGCGCAGCGTCGTATAGAGTGTCGTCATCGGCGCCGTCATCTCTTCGCGGATTTTCAGCGCAGTCGGTGCAACACGCCCCGTGGCCGCGCTTTCCGGCGCCGCCTGATAATCGCGGCCTTTGCAGAAATCCTTGCCCTGCCCGAAGATGACCGCGAGCTTCACATCAGCCGCAATTGTTTTCAGTGCTGCGGTCAAGGACTTTACCATATCCATGGTCACGAGGTTGCCATAATCGGGGCGGTTCAGCTCAATGCGGCACGCGCCGCCCGCGGTCTTGATGGTGATGTCGGTCATTTATTCCGCTCCAAGGAGTGTACGTACGTCGGTTACTTTTCCCATGATGGCAGCAGCCATAGCTGGGCTCATGACATGAGTGCGGGCCCCGGCCCTTGTCGTCCCTCGAAGTTGCGAGGCGACGTCGACGCGCAGCACTTGCCGGCCTGCGCCGTGTCGCCGTTCGATCCCACGCACATCGAGCAGCCGGAATCCCGCCATTCGAAGCCAGAATCCCTGAATATCGCGACCAGCCCCTCGGCCTCCGCCCGCCGTTTGATGCTGCGCAATCCGGGCAAGATGACCGCCGGCACGCTGGCGCGGCGGCCTTTCAGAACGCTTACAGCGCTTACAGTGATGCGCGAGTATGAGCACGAACCGATGAATACGAAGTCGATCACAATATCGGTAATCGGCGTGTCGGGCACGAGCGCCATGTAGAATAGCGCGCGGTGCGCCAGAGCACCCGATCACACGGCGGGCAGCGGAAATCGAGAAACGAAAGAGTCGTATCGTCCGGCGGCGCGATCATGCCGGCTTGAGCGCCGGCCTCGATCGACATGTTGCACACCGTTATGCGCTGCTCCATGCTCATGCCAGCGGCGCAGCTGCCTGCACATTCGAGCGCGTAACCGCTGCCGCCGTTGGCACCGATCGTCGATATGACGTCGAGGATGATGTCCTTGGCGGTCACGCCTGAGCCGAGCGGCCCTTCTATCGTGATACGCATGGCTTTCGGCTTTCTGCACCACACCATTTGGGTGATAAAAACCTGGCGCAGTTCGGATTGCCCGATGCCGAATACGAATGTGCCGAACGCGGCATTGGTGCAAGTGTGGGAATCCGATCCGGTGATGATGAATCCAGGCAACACGAGGCCGAGCTCCGGACTAGCCACATGCAGATACCCTGTTCCATCCCGAAGTGCCTGATGCCGTCTGGCATTCACCTCGAATTGCACGACCATCTCGCGCACTTCGGCGTCCACTATGCCATCGACACCCCGCTCGTGAGCACCCGCAGGTGCATAGTGGTCGCAGAAGGCGACGTTGTTT
>CAKKQX010000386.1 GCA_919902235.1 Burkholderiales bacterium | reverse complement strand
GAAAAAATGGCACGCACTTGGTTGACGGGAATTGCACTGGCTGCTGTGGCAAGCGCAGGTCTGGTTTCATTTCACGCCACGGCCGCCGATAACGCCGCGAATTATCCGAACAAGCCGATACGCATGGTGGTGCCGTTCTCGCCCGGCGGCACCTCCGACACGCTGGCGCGCATCCTCGGCCAGAAAATGACCGAGGCCTGGGGCCAGCAGGTGGTGGTCGACACCCGCCCCGGCGCCAGCGGCATCATCGGCACCGAAATCGCCATGCGCGCGCCCGCCGACGGCTATACCCTGCTGCACGCCAACATGAGCCAGTGGGCGACCAATCCCAGTCTCTACAAGATCAGCTATGACACGCTGCGCGATTTCGCGCCGGTGAGCCTGATCGCCACCGCGCCGCAACTGCTGGTGGTGCATCCCGGCGTGGCGGCGAAATCGGTGCGCGAACTGATTCAGCTCGCGCAGGCCAAACCCGGCACGCTCAACTTCGGCTCCGGCGGCGCCGGCACGCTGGCCTATCCGGCGGGCGAGATGTTCAAGTCGCTGGCCGGCGTGAAGCTGGTGCACATCCCGTACAAGGGCACCATCCTCGCGGTGAACGACCTGCTCGCCGGCCAGGTGCAACTGGTGTTTTCCGACATGCCGATCGCGCTGCCGCACGCCAGGTCCGGCAAGCTGCGCGCGCTGGCCGTGACCAGTGCCAAGCGCACGCCGCTGGTGCCCGACATGCCGACGGTGGCCGAAGCCGGCGTCAAGGATTACGCGCTGGTCAATTCATGGGGCATTTTCGCGACGAGCCAGGTGCCCAAGCCCATCATCGCCAAACTCAACGCCGAAATCGTGCGCGTGCATGCCCTGGCCGACGTCAAGGAGCGCTACGCCCTCCACGGCCTGGAAGCGACCAGCAGCACGCCCGAGCAATTCGCCGCTTACGTCAAATCCGAAGCCGCCCGCTTCGCGAAAATCATCAAGGACTCCGGCGCGAAAGTGGATTGACCGCCGCGCATCTCCGCCTCCTCCAATAATTTCCTTTCCCCCCTCGCCAAAATTCTTTCCCCCCTTCCCCTAACCGATTTCCCCTCTCCCTCTGCATTTA
>CAKKQX010000385.1 GCA_919902235.1 Burkholderiales bacterium | reverse complement strand
CGATGACCAACGGCCGCAAGTTGGAACAGTACCGCTATGCAGTCATTCCCGACGCCGAAATCGACACACCGCTCGGCCGTATCAAGTCGCTGCACCTGGTCAAACAACGCGAATCCGACGAAGCAGCGACCGAAATCTGGCTTTCGCCGCGGCATCATTTCTTCCCGGTGAAAGTGCTGATCGTGGAGGCAGACGGCTCGCGTTACGAGCAGGTTCTCACCAGGCTTGATCTCAAGCCGTGACGCACCGTGTCCACCGCATACCGCTTCCTTGCCGCGATTGCCGTATCCCTGCTGTTGCACATCCTCGCGCTGTCCGGCGTATGGCTGCACATTCCCGCACCAGGCCCCGCTTCGCGCCCGTTTGAGGCGCGTTTGCTGAGCCCCCCCGCAACTGCCGCCGTAACTCAGCCCGCAACACCGCCGCTGCCGGCCAAACGCAGCGCGCACCGTCGCACCACGCCGCTGGCGCCGGTCGTAGCCGCTGCCGCCCCGCCTGCGTTTTTGCCGCAACCCGAACCCGTCGCAACGGATGCGGACGTGGACGCGCCGGATTCCGCTGCGCCCGCCAAAACGCAAGTTGAAGCTCCGGTCGCCACCAAAACGCCTGCCCCGGCAGCGGCATCCGCAGTGGCGCCGGCACGCAGCCTGCCCAGCAAAGGCCGCATTACCTACACGCTGTATTTGGGCACTGACAAATTCAGCGTCGGCAAAGCAGTGCAATCGTGGGAAGTGGAGGGCGATGATTACAAGCTCGGCAGCATGGCGGAAACCACCGGCATCGCCGACCTGTTCCGCTCGCAGCGTCTGAACTATCTGAGCGCAGGTAAAATAACGGCACACGGCCTGCGCCCGCAAACCTTCCTCATGAGCCGCACGCGCCGCGGAAGCACGGAGGCCGCGCGCGCCGAGTTCGACTGGAACGCGGCGAAAATAATGCTGGGCAAGGCCCCTGACCAGCACGCGCTGGCGTTGCCCGCAAACAGCCAGGATTTCATCAGCTTCATGTACCAGTTTTCGCTCACCCCGCCGGCGCCGGGACGCATCCGGGTGTCGATCACCAACGGCTCGCGCCTCGAAAGCTACGAGCTTGATGTGCTGGAGCCCGAGAATATCGAGACGCCGCTGGGTACGCTGACCGCACTGCCCATCAAGCAGGTGCGGCGGACGGGGGACGAGAGCATAGAAGTGTGGCTCGCCGTGGATTATCGCTATCTGCCGGTAAAAGTCCGTTTCATCGACCGCGAAGGCAATCCCTCCGGGGAACAGGTCGTCAGTGAAATCCAGATCGATGAAAAATGAGCACGCCGCCCGGGCCGGGAGCTGCCGCATATTATTTGCCGGGGCAAAACAATTTTGACCTGATCCCTTTTATCCTGTAAATGCTGCCAGTCCCGCCTATCGTGCCAACCCTGCCGAATTGCCCCTCTCATGCCTATCACCCCCCCCCAGCTTGAAGCAGCCAGCGAAGTACTCGGTCTGGTTCTAAAATTCGACCGCCCCGCCGACGTCATACTCAGCTATTTTTTCCGTGGTCAGCGCGCGCTCGGCGTGCAGGATCGCGTGTTCATCGCCGAAGCGGTGTTCGGCACGCTCAGACGCAAGCGCCTTGTCGACCACCTGATCGGCGAGGCAACGCCGCGCCGCATCCTGCTCGCCTATCTGGTCCGTATTGCCGGGATCAGCGCGCGCGAGCTGCAGCCGGCGCTCGCCGCCGGCGAGTCAGAGTGGCTGGTTCGGCTCAAGTCGGCGCCGGCGGATGAATTGCCCGCGGAAAACCTGCCATTGGGCGTGCAGGCCGACCTGCCGGACTGGCTGATCGAGCGTCTCAGGCTGCAAATGCCCGAAACCGATATTCTCGCGCTCGGCCGCGCGCTGCAGCAGGCGGCGCCGCTGGACCTGCGCGTGAACACCCTGCGCGGCGACCGCGACAGCGTGCTCGGCAAACTTGCGGCCGACGGCCTGGCCGCCCGGCCGACGCCGTATTCACC
>CAKKQX010000384.1 GCA_919902235.1 Burkholderiales bacterium | reverse complement strand
GGAAATCAGCCAACCTGAGGATCTTCTGCGGGCAGTGTTGCTGCGGCTTCCAAGACACCCATGGGGACCTTGGTTCAAGGCAGCAGGAGTAAAGTGCGCAGAACCGACAACGGGATTGCTATTCAGCGACGCCCACTTAATGCTCAACGCCGCCGCTAATGGACAGGGCGTTGCGCTCGCTTTTGACATTCTTGCACGCAATGACCTTAAGATGGGAAAACTGGTGCGGCTATTTGATCTGAGCATTCCCTCGGATTGTGCGTACTATGCCGTTTATCCCGAGGGGGTACTGTCAAAACCAGAAACTCATTTGTTTCTGGACTGGCTCGTCACCACGTGCCGAAACGAGCCAATGGACGCTCCGAAAACGCAAATTTATTGATCGCAGCGCTACTGTAAAATTACTTACCCCTGACGTGGCGAACCGAGTTGAGGCGATTACGGTGGCTTAATCACCCTTCACTAAATTTATTCGCCGGCACGCGTCGAGAAACAGATGCCCGTCGGTGCCAAGCACGATCGCCTGCACGCCGCGACTTGCGACCGACCTGCCGTACCCGGGATCGGGCTTGTTGCCTATGGTGGTCATCACGCGCTTGCCGTGGCGTCTTGCCGTGGCCACCACTTTGTCGAGGGCTGCGCTCATTGCGGGTTCGTCAAAGGTCGCGTGCGGCACGCCGAGCGAAATCGACAGGTCGGTGGGGCCGATGAAAAACATATCGAGGCCGGGCATCGCGGCGAGCGCGTCGAAACCGGCGATGGTTTCCTTGTCCTCGAGCAAAGGAATAACCATCACTTCGCGGTTGGACTTGCGCACGTGCGCGTCCCAGTCGCCGGGTGCGTAGCCCGCCGAGCGCACGATGGCGCAGGCGCCGCGATCACCTTCCGGCGCATAGCGCACCGCGCGCAGCGCGGCGGCGCAATTATCGCGGTTGGCGTGGGGCACGACGATGCCGGCCGCGCCCATGTTGAGCAGTTTTTTGATCAGCGCGGCATCGACTTCGGGCACACGCACGAAAGGCGTGATGTGCGCAGCGTCGGCCGCGCGGATCACGTGTGCGCAGGTGTCCAGGTCGAGCGCACTGTGCTCCATGTCGATGATGACGAAGTCGGTGCCGGCCGCCGCCGCCAATTCGACGATCATCGGGCTGCCGCTGAAAAGAATGAGGCCGGTGACGGTGTTGCCGGCTTCCAGTTGCGCACGAAACGAAGATTGCATGCTTGAAATGGTGGCGATTGATCAGGAACGGAAAATGGTAGCACGGCGGGCTGAGCCCGGTCGACGCAAATCCACGCGCTGTTATAAAATTGCCGGGCAGCGTAACCATTCCCCACGCTCAAGAGGTTGTTCCGGGCTGGTAATGGCGCGAGCGCGCATATTGCGCGAAAATACGCTGTTTTAGCGAAACATCGCAAACCAGATTACCCTCCCGATCCACCGCACTCAAATCACCGGACCATCATGAAAAAATTCAAAATCGCCGTCATTCCCGGCGACGGCATCGGCAAGGAAGTCATGCCCGAAGGCCTGCGCGCACTGGAAGCCGTCGGCCGCAAATTCGACATCCAGTGGACATTCGACGAACTCGACTGGAGCTGCGATTACCACGACAGGCACGGGCGCATGATGCCCGAGGACGGCCTGGAGCAATTAATGCAGCACGACGCCGTTTATTTCGGCGCGGTGGGCTGGCCGGCCAAGATCCCCGATCACATTTCGCTGTGGGGACTGTTGATTCCTTTCCGCCGCGGCTACGACCAGTACGTGAACCTGCGCCCGGTGCGCCTGATGCCCGGCATGAAATGCCCGCTCGCCGGGCGCAAACCCGGCGACATCGATTTCTGGGTGGTGCGCGAAAACAGCGAAGGCGAGTATTCCTCGGTGGGCGGGCGCATGTACGCCGGCACCGAGCGCGAATTCGTCACCCAGCAGGCGGTGTTCTCGCGCCAGGGCGTGGACCGCATTCTAAAATATGCATTCGAACTCGCCGCCACCCGGCCCAAGAAACACCTCACCTCCGCCACCAAATCGAACGGCATCTCGATTTCCATGCCGTACTGGGACGAGCGGGTGAAGGCGATGTCCGAAAAATATCCGGGCATCAGGGTCGACCAGTATCACATCGACATCCTGTGCGCGCATTTCGTGATGAATCCGGACCGCTTCGACGTGGTGGTCGCCTCCAACCTGTTCGGCGACATCCTCTCCGATCTGGGGCCCGCCGCCACCGGCACCATCGGCATTGCGCCCTCGGCCAACATCAATCCGGAGCGCGTGTTTCCCTCGCTGTTCGAGCCGGTGCACGGCTCCGCGCCCGACATCTACGGCAAAAAAATCGCCAACCCCGTCGGCCAGATCTGGTCGGGCGCCATGATGCTCGATCACCTGGGCTGCCCGGAAGCGGCGGCGGCCATCGTCAAGGCAATTGAAACCGTGCTGCAGCAGGGCCCGAAAACACCCGACCTGGGCGGCAACGCCCATACCGCCGATCTCGGCAAGGCCGTCGCCGAGGCGCTGTAAAACCGCTCAAGGCGCAGCATCACACAGCACCCTCTTCTTCAAAAAGAAAAATTCATGAGCTCTGAAAAATCCCTGACCGCTTACGTCGCGCAATTCATCGTCGCAACAAAGCCTTCCCGCATTCCGGCCGACGTCATGCACCTCGGCAAGCGCTCCATCCTCGACGGCATCGGCCTCGCGCTGGCCGGCAATGCCGCCGAATCCGGCCGCATCGTGCGCACCTACCTCAAGTCGCTGGGCATTCCGACCGACAAGGGCGCGACCGTGATCGGCACCCATATGAAAGTGCCGGCGCGCTTCGCCGCGTTTGCCAACGGCATCGCCATCCACGCCGACGAT
>CAKKQX010000383.1 GCA_919902235.1 Burkholderiales bacterium | reverse complement strand
TTTCACCGCCGTTGACGATGCGCGACAGATCGTGCAGCAGAAACAGCGAGAACACCACCACCACCAGTGCGGAGATCGTCAGCGCCAGCGCCGGAATCTGCAGGAACAAGTTGGCGACGAGCGCGAGCAGCAGCACGATCATGCCGACGAACAGGAACTTGCCCATGAAGCTGAAGTCCTTTTTCGTCGTCGTGGCGATGCCGGCCATCACGAAAAACACCGTGCCGGTGCCGACGGCAGCCATGCCAACCAGTTGCGGTCCGTTTTTGAGCGCCAGTGCCACGCTGAGCAGGGGTCCCAGCCACCAGCCGAGCAGCATAGTCATGCCGAGCAGCAACGCGACGCCCAGGCCGCTGTCGCGGTTGGCCGCAATTGCATATTGCAGGCCGATGACGCCCGCAATCATCACCAGCGAGCCGATGATGGGATGCTGCATGATAATGCCGCCGGTTTTCATGCCGATGAGCGCGCCGATGACAGTCGGCACCATGGTGAGCGCGAGCAGCAGGTAAGTGTTGCGCAGAACCTTTTGCTGTTGTAACGCGATATCCTGCGTGCCGACCCGGTATGCAGAGGGATTCGTTTGCATTTCAGGTTGCATGGTGATTTGTCTCTCCTAAAGTTGACGGGACTTGCTGCAACTAAGACTACCCAAAGCGGTTGAAAGTTGCAACGATTTCCGGCGTTGCCCGCAATCGATATCGGCATCGCAAGTATATGATAATGCATGTTATTGCATATGATAATGCATGTTATTATCCGCTTCGCGGTTTATCGCCCGGAATGCAGGGTGGTTGAACGCACCGGGTTTGGCGCCCCCGCAGCTTGCGCCGGCGAAGGGTAAGCTTTAGCTTGGCCGAAGCTAAAACTGTTGGAATGGTAAATCGGAGGGTTGGCAGAGCGGTTTAATGCGGCGGTCTTGAAAACCGTTGTAGGGCAACCTACCGGGGGTTCGAATCCCTCACCCTCCGCCAAAAACCACGACAGCGTGGTTTCGATCGGCATCGACATGAGCGGAAAGGCAGCCTTCACTGCTACAGGCTGCGGGTGTTGTTCCACCCCTTCCACCATGATTGGATGTCCTCAGGCTCAAGCAGATCTCCAGTCGCCTCCACGATAACGCATTTGCGCTGGATTTACATTTTCCCCATAAATCGATTGAGAGATGCCGCAACGGCATGGTGCCGGCGCGGATTCGGCATCAGAGGGCATGCGCATTGTCGTTATAATTCATGGCTGCATTTATGAAATATCAAATCGTTTGCTTTGTTCTTATTACACCTGAATAAAAAAGGGGAATAAATGATCCGCAAGCTCAGAACACAACGCGACAACCAGCAATGGATGCTCGACCTGGCGCTCAATATGCGCGGCCGGGTGCAGAATTTCGAGCGTGACGATCTGGAGGTGCCGCAGGGCAAACGGGCGCGCAATTACCGCATGCTGCCCAAGGTGTGGCGCGAGGCGGGCGAGCGCCAGGAGCGCCTGGCGCGCAAGGCCGAGGCCCAAGGCGCGAACGAGACCGCCACCTATCATTATGACCATGCGATCGAAGCCTACCGCATGGCCCAGCACCCGATTTATTTCGACAACCACCCGGTGAAAAAACACCTCTATCGCAAGCTTTCGGAGATGGTGGATCGCCGCTCGAAGGTCGCCAGCTATCCCATCGAGCGCGTGGAAGTGCCGTTCGACGACGGCAAGACCATCTCCTGCCTGTTCCACCTGCTGCCCGACCGCCGCAAGGCGCCGGTCATCATCTATGTGCCGGGCATGGACCAGACCAAGGAAGTGTTCCCCAAGGCCTACCACAACATCGCGCTGTCACGCGGCTGTCACGTGATCGCCATGGACGGCCCCGGCCAGGGCAATTCCAACATGCAGAAAATCCGCGCGGTGGGCGACAACTACGAGCGCGCCGGCGCGGCGGTGATCAGCTATCTGATGAAACGGCCGGAAGTGGACAAGAAAAAAATCGGCATCTACGGCATCAGCATGGGCAGCTATTGGTCGCTGCGGCTGTCGAGCTACGATCGCCGCGCCGCCGCCGTGGTGAGCTCGGTGGCGTGTTTCAACCCCAACAACACGATCTTTACCCAGTCCTCGCCGCGCTTCAAGCAGATGTTCATGTACATGGCGGGTTACGACAATGAGGACAAGTTCGACGAGGAAGTGGCCAGGGGCATGACGGTGCGCGGCTACATGGACAAAATCAAATGTCCAACGCTGCTGGTCACCGGCGAGTTCGATCCGCTGTGCCCGCTGGAGGATGCAATCGAGGCCTTCGACGACCTCAGGGTGGCCAAGGAGATGTGGGTGATCGAGAACCAGTACCATCCGCTGTGGGGCATTTCCAACCTCGGCGGCATGGATTGCCATGACTACGTGTTCGATTGGTTCAAAGCCCTGTTCTCGGGCAAGCGCAGACTCACCAGGCGCGGCCAGGTCAAGTACATCCCGGAACACGGCGACGGCCCCTGGAGCGACTGCGACTGGACGCCGCCCATCAGGCGCGGACAGGCGTATTTCTAGCGCGGACTCGCCGCGTCGGCCCAGCAGTTGGGCGTCTCGTAGACCCTGACGTTTTCCAGCTTCAGATTATTGCCGTATTTGTCGCGGTAGACCTGGTCGAGAATGCGAAACGCCGTCACCGCCAGTTGCTCCGCGGTGGGCGGCGCGTCGCACAATACCGTCTTGTGGCCGGGGAGGGTTTGCAGAAACTGAACCACGGCCCGGTCGCCGCGCCAGGCGAGGAAAGCGTGGTCCCAGGCATCGACCACGTGACGCTGGGCGATGGCCTTGACCTCCGAGAAATCCATCACCATGCCCTGTTCGGCTGCGCCGTCGGTCGCGATGATCTCGCCGGACAGGGTGACTTCCAGCGCGTAACGGTGGCCGTGCAGATGGCGGCACTGGCTGTCGTGGTTGGGAATGCGATGACCGGCATCAAATTCCAGCCTGCGGGTGATACGCATGGGTGGGCCTTCATGGAGAGCGCGGGATTATAGCAGAGCGCTGCGGCCGGTGTTTTACCCCGCGGCCAATGCGGGCAGGGGTGGACCCGGATTGCCGGGCGGACTACTTTTTCCTGATGTTTTTCGTCAGTGCCGCTTTGCGCAGCGTGCGGTACAGGCGCGGATTGGCCTGCTTGAGATAAGTGACGACTTCAAGGTCGTCGCCGCGGGCTTTGGCAAGCTCAACGCCCTGGATATGCACCAGACGCAGCAGTTCGCGCACCGGCTTGGGCATGCTGCGGCCGCTTTCGTAACGTGAGCCGCCACTCTGTGTCACCCCGATGCGCGACCAGAATTCCTGCTGGTTCATGCGCAGCTTGCGGCGGATTTCACGTGGGTTGGCGATGCGTTCGAAGGGTTTCATGGGCGGCTCTCTATCAAAAATCAGGTTTCAATATCCAATTGACATTAAAGTGCCGCATAGGTTCAGCAGGCTGCGGGTAGGGCGGTTTGCGATGCGCGGTTTGCCGCGCGTATCCACTGATTTGAGACGTAATTATCGCTGCGGGATGGCGGATTCGTCCAGGCAAGGGGCTGGGCTCGTTTTTGCTATAAAAATCAATTAAAATACGCGGTTTTTCGGCATTTTACCGGTCGCACACATGGCTTTGATCGTCCAAAAGTACGGCGGCACCTCGGTCGGCAGTCCCGAACGCGTCAAAAATGTTGCGCGGCGCGTCGCCAAATGGAAAAAACAGGGGCACCAGCTGGTGGTCGTGGTGTCGGCAATGTCCGGCGAGACCAACCGGCTGGTCGCGCTCGCCAAGGAGATGCAGGCCCAGCCCGATCCGCGCGAATTCGACGTGATGGCGTCCACCGGCGAGCAGGTGACCATTGCGCTGTTAGCGATGGCGCTGCTCGAACTCGGGCTCAAGGCCCGCAGCTACACCGGCGGCCAGGTCAGGATCCTGACCGACAGTGCGTTCACCAAGGCGCGCATCCTGAGCATCGACGAAGCGCGCATGCGCGCCGATCTCGAAGCCGGGTATGTCGTCGTCGTCGCCGGCTTTCAGGGCGTGGACGAAGCGGGCAACATTACCACGCTGGGGCGTGGCGGATCGGATACCACAGGAGTAGCGCTGGCGGCGGCGCTCAAGGCTGACGAATGCCAGATTTATACCGACGTTGACGGCGTATACACCACCGACCCCCGCATCGTGCCCGAGGCGCGGCGGCTCAAGTCCATTACTTTCGAGGAAATGCTGGAGATGGCGAGCCTGGGATCCAAGGTGCTGCAGATCCGTTCGGTCGAACTCGCGGGCAAGTACAATGTCCGGTTGCGCGTGCTGTCCAGCTTCGAAGAGGAGGGCGAGGGCACGCTGATTACTTTTGAGGAAGACAAACACATGGAACAGGCGAGCCTTTCGGGAATCGCGTTCAACCGCGACGAAGCGAAAATCACCATACTCGGCGTGCCGGATCGTCCGGGCATTGCCTACCAGATACTGGGCCCGGTCGGCGATGCCAACATCGACGTCGACATGATCGTGCAGAACGTCGGGCACGACGGCATGACCGACGTGTCGTTCACGGTCCATCGCAACGATTACCAGAAAGCGCTGCAGATCCTGAAACCGATACAGGCCCATCTCAAGGCACGCGAAGTGCTGGGCGGCGACAAAATCGCCAAGGTGTCCGTGGTCGGCGTCGGCATGCGCTCGCACGCCGGCATTGCCAGCACCATGTTCCGCACGCTGGCGGAAGAGGGCATCAACATTCAGATGATTTCAACCTCGGAAATCAAGATTTCAGTGGTGATCGACGAGAAGTACATGGAACTTGCGGTGCGCGTGCTGCACAAGGCGTTCGGTCTGGAGCAGGCCGCCTGAGGATATAAAGTGGGCATTGCTGTGATATCCTAGCGTGCAAGCCTGAACATAAAAATTGCATGAAGATTACCGGCGAGCTGGCCGGGTGGTCACGGCGTAGCCGTCGTACAATCATGCGCTCTGCGCCTGCGACCACGGAATATAAAGATAGCGAAGGTGCCGGAGTGGGTGCCGGAGTGAAGACGTAATACAGATTTAAAGGTTACCGGAGAGATGGCCGAGTGGTCGAAGGCGCTCCCCTGCTAAGGGAGTATAGGCTCAAAACGCTTATCGAGGGTTCGAATCCCTCTCTCTCCGCCACGAATCGTCAGTCCCATGCGGGGGCGTATTGGGTTTTCCCGGGAAAGAACGGCAATGAATGATCTAGGCGCGGTACGTTGTCGTTTTGAAGGCGCGGTGGCCCACATCGTTTTTGATCGCCCCGCGGCGCGCAATGCCATGACCTGGACCATGTACGAACAGTTGCGCGAAGCGTGCGAGAAAATCGTGGCTGCCGCCGATGTGCGGGTTGCGGTATTCCGCGGCGCGGGAGGCAAGTCATTCGTCGCCGGCACCGATATCGCGCAATTCCTCGAATTTAAGTCGGCCCAGGATGGAGTCGCTTACGAGCGCCGCATGGAGCCGTTTTTCGCGCAGGTCGAGAACCTGCCCGTTCCCACGCTGGCCGTCATCGAGGGGTGGGCGGTGGGCGGCGGGCTGGCGATCGCCGCGGCATGCGATCTGCGCATCGCCACCCCGGGCGCGCGTTTCGGCATGCCAATCGCGCGCACCATCGGCAACTGTCTTTCGATGGCGAATTATGCGCGGCTCGTTGCGGGGCTGGGCGAAGCGCGCACCAAGAAAATGCTGATGCTTGCCGATATGGTGTCTGCGGAAGAGGCGGCGCAGGCGGGATTCGTGGCGGAAGTCGTCGCAGAACCAGAACTGGACGGGCGGATAGACGCGCTGTGCAGCCGCCTTGTTGCGAATGCGCCCCTCACGCTGAGCGCCACCAAGCAGGCGCTGGGGCGCCTGCGGCAAAGCGCATTGCCGGACGACGAAGATCTGATCCGGCAGTGTTATGGCAGCGAGGATTTTCGCGCAGGGGTGGCCGCATTCGTGGCCAAACAGACGCCGCGCTGGAGCGGACGTTAGTGCGCACGAAGTTACGCGGCGCGTGCAGGTCAATCTTGATGTCCCCCGTAAAAGCATTTTAAACGTAATAAAAACAAACATCAGATAATCTGCACATGCCATGCTGCTGGCAAGCAACAGTGCCGGGTGCAGGCTGAGTGGCGATGCGGACGCGCGCAAGGAGCTGCTGCCGTCGTCGATCCTGATGCGTGCCGGACGCACGAAGAAATCAAAGTTTCGGCCACCCCGGCCATCGCCGCATACCTCAATGCGCTGAAGTCGGGAAGCGGATTGTTATCCTCCGGCCGGGCGGCCCGCGCCCGCTGCCGCGCAATCTGCGGCGAGATGCAGCTGCCGAGCGTGCCGCCAATTGCGAAGACGTTGCCGGGCTACGAATTCACGGCATGGTTTGCGGTGGTCGCGCCGAAAGGCACCAATGCTGAAATCATCGCCAAGCTGAATGAGCAGTTTCGCAAGGCCATGAGTTCCCCGGAGTTCGTGAAGCGGTTCGAGGCTGAAGGGCTGGAGGTGATCGGATCGACGCCGGAGCAGCTTGCTGCGCACCTGGATTCCGAACTGAAGAAATGGGCGCGCGTGATCAAGGAACGGAAAATGAAAGCAGAGTAGGCGCAGTCCCGGATTTCGCCCGAGTTGTGCCCGATCTGTTTTAACAGGCGCAGCGACAGCATCATCGCGCCGCCATCGCCGATGCCGGCGCGTTTTTCATGCCGGCAGGATTCGTGTCAGCAGCCTCTGCGCCCAATGCGGCCGTCAAATCCGCGAGCAGGTGCGCCAGTTCGCCCGACATCAGCGCGAAATTGACGTCGAATTGTTCGTCGGCGTCGCCGTCGGATGAGGCGCTTTGCGATTCCGCCTCATTTTTGAGGATGTCGAGAAAGACAATCCGCTTGATCTGCAGTTGTTCGGTCAGCATGAAAGAAATGCGGCTGCCCCAGGTCATGCCCAGGCGCGTGGCGCGCTTGCCCGCGGCAATGTGCTGCTGAATTTCCCTGCCGTGCAGGTCATGGCGCACGTAGCGCACCATGGCTTTGTTTTCATCGGTGGACCGCAGCTCCAGATCCTGGTCGATGGTGAAGCCGCCCGGGGCGTTGCCGGACGCCAGCCAGCTGGTCATGGCTGCGCCGGGCGAATGCTGCGTTTCCAGCCGCTTCAGCGGCAGGTTATCCAGCGATTTGCGCAGCATCTCGACCAGCGCTTCGGCTTTATTTTCCCCGGCGGCGTCGACGACCAGCCAGCGATTGACGGGGTCGATCCAGGCGGAGACGGTCTGTCTGCGGGTAAACGCCTTGGGCATCAGTTCGGTAATGACCTGCTGCTTGAGATCCCGCATCTGCTTGCGGCCCACCGGATAAGGTTGTAGCTCGGCGATTTTATCGGCGCGCTCCTGCGTGACCTGGCGGATGACGGCTGCCGGCAGCAGCTTCTGGTCGATGCCCAGCGTCAGCAGCCACTGGCGATTCACGCTGCGTATAAAGGCATCGTTGCCCCGTGGCGCAATCCAGCCGCGGCTCTCCATGTCGAAACCGCCGCAGGGTTGCAACGGCGTGCGCGACAGTTTCTGGCCGAGATCGGCCGCGTCCAGGACGCAGTCCGGGGGAAGACGATAAACAACAAGATTCTTGAACCACATAGTTTAAGCGCAAAAAATCCCCGATTATACGGACGTGGTTGGAATAAGGTAAGGTTGTTTTTCCGCTATCCTCGGCGCTGCTGCGTTGCGATCATATTCACCCCGGTGCGCTGCGTTGCGTGGACGAAATCGGACCGCTCGAATGAATATCGGAACTGTGCGGCGGTGGGAATGATCGGCGCCGGCTTGATGGGTGTCGCCAAGGGGTTTTCGGGGAAAAGGAACGGGAATGATCAATGCAGCAATCGTCGGGCTGGGCTGGTGGGGAAAGAATATCGTCAATTCCATACAGGGCAAAAGCGGACGTTTGTGCTTCATCCGCGGCGTGAGCAAGGAACCCGACAGCGTGCGCGAGTTCGCCGCCACGCACGGCTTCCGGCTGGCGACAGAGCTTGCTGATGTGCTTGCCGATCCACAGGTGCAGGCGGTGGTGCTCGCAACGCCGCATTCCCTGCATCCTGATCAGGTGATCGCGGCAGCCGGCGCCGGCAAACCGGTGTTCTGCGAAAAGCCGCTGGCACTGCACAAATCCGACGCCGTGCGGGCCGTTGAAGCCTGCCGGCGCGCCAATGTGCCGCTGGGGCTGGGAACCAACAAGCGTTTCTGGCCGTCGATGCGCGAGCTACGCAAGGTGGTTGCGAGCGGCGCCCTGGGTGAAATCCTGCACATAGAAGGTCATTACAGCAACGAAAACTCCAATAATTTTTTCTCCGCCTGGCGCGACTTGCCGAGCGAATCACCGGGCGGCGGCATGACCGGCACCGGCATACATATACTTGATGCCTTTGTCAGTCTGGTGGGACCGGCGCGCCGCGTGCACGGGCAGTTTCTTTCGCGCAAGCCGCAGCCCGATCCGCTCGACACTGTGTCCGTGCTGTTCGAATTCGCCAATGGCGTGAGCGGCACCATGGGCGCGGTGCGGGCGTCGCCGTTTTACTGGCGCGTCCACGTCTTCGGCAGCAGAGGGTCGGCGGAAGCGCTTGGAGAAAACGATCTGGTGGTGCGCCTGTCCGGCGCCCAGCCTCAGCACACGAGTTACGAGCCGGTGGATGCGCTGCGTGCCGAATTCGAGGCGTTCGCCGATGCGGTCGAGGGGCGGGCCCCATTCCCGATCACGCTGGAACAGATGGTGCAGACCGTTGCATTGTTCGAAGCGGTGGTCGCCACCTTGGCGTCGAATTCGACAATAGTCCTCGACGGCTAGCCCAGGACGCGGTTTCGTATCCGCTGCAAACCTTGATATAATCCGCCGCTCGACGCGGCCGTAGCTCATCTGGATAGAGTACTTGGCTACGAACCAAGGGGTAGGGGGTTCGAATCCCTCCGGCCGCGCCAGTAATCAACGACTTAGAGCCGGGTTTCCCGGCTCTATTTTTTTGCCGCGCGGCTTTGCGCGACTTCCCCGCGCGCAGTTCAGGCGGCGGCCCCCAGTCGCTGGTGTTTCACCTTTTGGCGTATGGGAAGGCGGGTCTCCCCAGGGGAGTCACACAGGGGCCTACGGATACCGAGTGTCAGAGCTTGAACGGCTGTCTGACCAGTGTCAGGGAATTTCCGGATTGCGGTCGTCGTAGTGCGTACGTTGATGCCGGTGAACGACGCGCAGTTGCAGGGCCGCGACGATCGCACCAAGAACGGCTCCGGCCAGAATGTCGAGCGCGACATGCTGACGGACGGCGACGGTGGAATAGAGAATGCCCAGGCACCACAGCCAATTGAGCGCGCGGACGAAGCGGCCCGCACGCATCTCGCACAGCAGACGCTCGAACCAAGCGGCGGTGAACACGGCGAAGGCCGCGTGCAGGGAGGGACAGGCATTGCCCGAGGTATCGACCGCCTTGAGAAAGGAGAAAAAGGAATGCCGCGACCAATCAATCTCAAACTTAGGCACCGCTGTCGGCCACAGGAGAAAAATCCCCAATCCGATCGCGCTGAGCGTGATCGCGGCCAGGCCGTAGGATATGAGCTCGCGGCGATTTTTCAAAAGCGCGGGCGCGAGCACAACGTAAATCCACAGCGACAGGTAGAGTGGCAGCGCCTCTGGCCGAAATACGACCAGCCGATCAATGGCGATGAGAGGTACGGTGGTGACGGGGAAAAGCGGGTGATTGAGTATACTGAAATAAGCGACAAAGAACGCGCTCATGCCAAGGGTCGTGCCGGTCATCTTTGCAAGCCACAGAGTGCGCAGGCGGGGGCCAATCTGGCGGAGCCAGCCGGCGTTGGGTACCATGGGCATGCACGAATCCTGAGGGCTGGAATTCAGACTGTTTTATGATACCCGGACTTGTTGATCTGCGGCACGGATGTTCTGGCAATGCACGGAGAGATGGTGAGGCGCTACGCGCATCTCGCCCGGCACACCTGATGAAGCATGCGGGGCTCGTTGCAGCCCTAATCTGTCGCCACAGATGCGGCGCAACTGCCAAAAGGAAAGGTATCAGCCGACGCTAACTCCTTGATTATCCGGCAGGCGGTGCGAAATTCAAACTCGCGGCCGACGGATTATGAGTTCGAATCCCTCCGGCCGCGCCAACAATTCAAGGGCTTGCAGCGATGCAGGCCCTTTTGATTTTCCTGCGGCGCAACTTGCCAGTATTGCATGTGGCGAGCATATGGCAAGCATATGGCAAGATACGACAGGGTACTGACAGTGTTGTCATTTATTGCGGGGCTATCATGCTCAAGGGAAAAACCGCCCTGGTAACCGGCTCTACCAGCGGCATCGGACGGGGGATCGCCGAGGCATTCGCGGCGCTGGGCGCCAATATCGTGCTCAACGGCCTGGGGAATGCCGCTGATATTGAAGCGCTGCGCGCAAAAATCGCCAGTGATTATAATGTCATCGTGCGTTATGACGGCGCCGACATGAGCAGAGCCGCCGAAATCGGAGCCATGATCAAAAAAGCCGGGGACGAATTCGGCGCGGTGGATATTCTGGTCAACAACGCCGGCATCCAGCACGTCGCGCCCATCGAGGAGTTCCCGGCCGAGAAATGGGACGCGATCATCGCCATCAACCTGACGGCGTCTTTTCACACCATCCGCCACGCGCTGCCGGCGATGAAAAGGCGCAAGTGGGGGCGCATCATCAACCTGGCGTCGGCGCACTCGCTGGTCGCGTCGCCTTTCAAATCGGCTTACGTCGCCGCCAAGCACGGCCTTGCCGGACTCACCAAGACGGTCGCGCTCGAGGCGGCCGCATTCGGCATCACCGTGAACGCGATCTGTCCGGGGTATGTGCTGACGCCGCTGGTCGAAAGGCAGATTCCCGACACCGCCAGGGCACGCGGCATCAGCGAAGCGCAGGTGGTAAGCGATGTGCTGCTGGCGGCACAACCCACCAAACAGTTTGTCACCATAGCGCAAGTCGCTGCGCTCGCCTCGTACCTGGCGAGCGACAGCGCGGCCTCGATAACCGGCGCCCTGCTGCCGGTCGATGGCGGCTGGACGGCGCATTAGCCCATTTTGCGGAGCAGTCGCGGGAACGCGGTTTGCGGGGCGCTGCGCGCGCCGCGGATTTTTTATATTTATCGCATGCGAATACAGGAATAGAAAATGAGCAGTGCAAAACCGCCGTTACTCGAAAACGCGACCCGCGATCTTGCGGCGTTCGCCGCGCGGCTGTGTTTCGAGGACATCCCGCGCGACGCGATCGAGCACATGAAGTACTGCGTGCTCGACAGCATCGGCTGCTGCCTGTTCGGCGTGACGCTGCCGTGGACGCGACATGTGCAGGACATGGTGCAGGCAGAAGGCGGCGCGCAGGCCGCGTCGATTTTCGGCGGCGGCGGCAAGACTTCGGTGTCGCAGGCGGTGCTGGTCAACAGTACCGCCGGCCATGCTTTCGAGCTCGACGATATTCACAAGGAATCGATCATCCACCCCGGTTCGCTGGCAACGCCGGTGGCGCTGGCGTTCGCGGAGGAAGCCGGAGGCACAAGCGGGCGCGAGGTGCTGACGGCGCTGATCGCGGGCTATGAGGTCGGCGCCCGCGTCGGCAATGCCGCCACCATGAGTCTGTTCCTGCGTGGTTTCCACCCGCAGGGCACTTCCGGCGCGTTTGTCGCCGCCGCGACGGCAGGCCGCATGCTGAATCTGGGACCGCTGCAGATGCAGCATGCGCTGGGCATCGTCGGTTCGCAGGCGGGCGGGCTGATGGCGGCGCAGGAAGGCGCGATGGTCAAGCGTTTCCATTCCGGGCGCGCGGCCCAGAGCGGCGTTTATTCCGCATTGCTGGCCAGGCGCGGTTTTACCGGCATCACCGATGTGCTCGAAGCCCCATACGGCGGTTTTCTCAGTTCGCTGTCCGACACGCCCAATGCGCAGCGCCTGACGGCCGGGCTGGGCACGATATGGGAGACGCTCAATGTGGGCTACAAACCGCATGCCAGCGTCACCAGCATACACACCGCACTCGATGCGCTGGCCGACATCATGCGCGAGCATCGGCTCGATGCGGATGCCATCGCCGGGGTCGATGCCGGCCTGAGCCATATGACATATGTGCACTGTGCCTGGGAATACGCGGCGCAGGGCGTAACGGCGGCGCAGATGAACCTGTATTACGGCCTGGCCGTGATCGCGCTCGACGGCATGGCTTTCGTCGACCAGTACCGCGAAGAGCGGCTGCGCGACCCGCGGATACTCGATTTCATCAAGCGCATAACAGCGCGCGTCGACCCGCAGATCGAGGCGATGGGCGCGGCGTTCCGGCACGCGGCGCGAGTCCGGGTCACAACGAAGGCCGGGCAGACGTTCACGCGCGAAATCCTGCATCGTCGCGGCAGCCCGGAAAATCCGCTCAAACCGGGAGACGTGGAATACAAATTTCGCAATGTTGTGCGCTCGTGTTTATCCAAGCCGCATATGGAGCGCGTCATGACGCTCACGCGCGCGCTCGATACGCTGGATAGCACGGCCGAGCTGAGCGCCATCCTGGCGGCAGCGCCGGGAGCGTGAAGCGCTTATCAAATGTTACGGGAGACACCATGCGTGCTGGCGCTGAACTGAAAGCAGGATTGAAAGGATCCACCGAGATCGTGGTCGGCACGCGCGACACGGCGCCGCATGTGGGCAGCGGCAAAATCAAGGTGCTGGCCACGCCGGTCATGGTCAACCTGATGGAGGCGGCTGCGCTCAACGCCGTCGAGGGCTTGCTGCCGGCCGGCCACCAGACGGTGGGCACGCGGCTCGACATCAGTCATATTGCGGCAACGCCGGTTGGCATGCAGGTCGTCGCGCATGCGGAGCTGGTGAGGATAGACGGGCGGCGGCTGACGTTTCGGGTCTCGGCGCAAGACGAGCGGGAGACCATCGGCGAGGGCGTGCATGAGCGCATCGTGGTGAACGTGGAGCGCTTCGACCAGCGTACTCGGGAAAAAGCGCGGGAAAAAACGCAGGAAAAAACGCAGGAAAAAGCGCGGGAAAAAACAGGTCCCGAAACATGAGCGCCTGCAATTGCGTCTGCAGCCAGGAGGTATTTGTAATTAATTGTTTTTATTAAGTATTTTGTTACTGAATGTTCCGCAACGAGAGGCCGCTAACGGTGGCAGGATAGACCAGAAACGACGGCCGCGACGCGGTTAACGTTCCTGGGGCGGAGTGAGTGGGTTGCGCACCGCCTGTTCGACGATGGTGTACTCGCCTTCAATGGTTCCCTGATTGCCGGATTGGCGCAGTTTGCGCGCAAGCCACCACCAGCGCACGGCGATAATCGCAGCGAGCAGCGCGCCTGCAAGCAGCGCCACGGTGAGAAAAAAGAAAGCGATCACCAGTATCGTCACGCCCAGCAGCGCGTACAGAATACGCTCCAGCCAGTTGCGTCCCTGCGGCGCGAACACGAACGCGCGATGTTGATTGTTCATCTGTCGTTGTCCGGAAAAGTAGCTTGAGGTGAGACCGCGAACGGCCGGCTGCGTTCAATAATCCGGATTGAAGCTCTTGATGATGACGCCGCCTGATTTTTCGTCGGGCTCCAGCGCGAGCAGCTTGCGCGCTTCGGCTTCGTCGAGCAGCTTGCCGAAGGAGCGAAACCCGTAATAGGCCTCGTTGAATCCCGGCTGGCGCCGCTTGAGCGCCTGCTTGACCATGGATCCCCAGATTTTTTCTTCCGCGCCGCGCTCGGCAAACAGAGCCTCGACCGTTTCCATCACCAGGTCCAGCGCTTCCTGGTTCTTGTCGCTTTCCGCAGAGGCGGGCGGGGATGCGGCATTCTTGGCGGCGACGGTTTTTTTCTTGCTTTGCTTTTTCGCCTTCTCGCGCACCAGATCATCGTAAAAAATGAACTCGTCGCAGTTGGCGATCAGCAGATCGGAGGAGGATTTCTTGACGCCGACGCCGATCACCATCTTGTTGTTTTCGCGCAGCTTGGAGACCAGGGGCGAGAAATCGGAATCGCCGCTGATGATGACGAAAGTATCCACGTGCGATTTTGTGTAGCACAGATCGAGCGCATCCACCACCATGCGGATATCGGCGGAATTCTTGCCGGATTGCCGCACATGGGGAATTTCGATCAGTTCGAACGCCGCCTCGTGCATCGCCGCCTTGAACGTTTTGTAGCGTTCCCAGTCGCAATAAGCCTTCTTGACGACGATGCTGCCTTTGAGCAGCAGGCGTTCCTGCACTTTCTTGATGTCGAATTCCGCATACTTGGCCTCGCGCACGCCTAGCGCGACGTTCTCGAAATCGCAGAACAATGCCATATTGTTGTCTTGTTGGGCGGTCATGAATATTCTTTCGTGGTTGGCGAGATCAATCTCCGGCTTTCCGAAATGTAGGCTGTGCGGGGCGGTTGTGGCCGGCCAGGGCGGGCGCAGCGGAAGAATTTGCCGCCGTGGCCGCTATGGCTGCGGTTCGCCTGAAGCCAGGTGATGCGCCCAGCGCGTGGTTTCGGGCAGGTGGTAGCAGGTTGTGCAGGCCATTACGTATTTTACCGCGCTTTCCAGGCCGACGCGGCGAAAGATCCCAGTTGTGCAATGGCGTATTCGGTGTATTCAAGTTGATCCGGATCTGGTGGCGCCGGCAGCGGCGGGATTTACGCGGATAATATGCCACAGACCTGCGCGTTGCCGAGCGGCAGCTGATGCGGGTAGTTTAACTGCCCTGCGGGCTGCGGGCGCACCCGCGAGAGCGTTGTCGGGGCAGCGGCGGGGCGCCAAGACCGGGCGCAAGGTGCGTCGAGCCTCTTTATTTTGATGGAGAAGTGGAATTGCGCTGTGTGATAATAGTGCCGCACAATCCACCCCATGACACGGCAAGTCAAGAACATGGCGGTGCTGTTCGCTGATATCAGCGACAGCGCCAGCCTTTATCAGAAACTCGGCGATGCCTCGGCGCGCAATATCGTCAATGCCTGCCTGACAGCGATTGCCCAGGTGCTGCCGCGCTACGAGGGCCGGCTGGTCAAGACAATAGGCGACGCCGTCATGTGCACCTTCCCGACCGCCGATCTTGCGGTGCTGGCAGCGAGCGAGATGCAGTCGCTGTCCACGTCGGCAAAGCTTTGCGATTACCCGGTGATGATCCATGTTGGTCTGCATTACGGACCGGCGCTGGTCGAGGACAGCGATGTTTTCGGCGATACCGTAAATGCCGCCGCTTACCTGACGGCGGTGGCTATGGCGGAGCAGATCCTCACCACCGAGGCGATAGAAAGCGGGCTGTCGGCGGCGCTGAAATCATGCGTGCGCCCGATTTTCCACGCCGTGCTCAAGGGCAATTCCGAGGAGTCGACCGTATACCAGGTATTGTGGCGCACCGACAATCTCGATCTTACCGACGTCAATCTGCAATCCAGCAAGATGATTCCGGGAGACATGGGCAGCCTGCTGATCACGCTCGGCCGGGAACGTGTGCGCATAGACCAATCGCACACCAGCGTCACCATCGGCCGCGCCGATGATTGCGACCTGGTAATCAACGACAAATTTGCTTCGCGTCAGCATCTGTCGATAAAGCTGATGCGCACCAATTTCTACCTCATCGACCACAGCATCAACGGCACTTTCGTCTCCCTGGAAAGCGGCGAGGAAGTGCACGTGCTGCGCGGTGAACTGCTGCTCGACGGCTCAGGGCAGATCTACATCGGCAGGAGCCGCGCCGAACCCTCGAGCGAAATCATCACCTTCAGCCGCGACCGGCGTTCGATATACAGGGTGTGAGGTGCCGCGGGTCGCGGCGGTGTGCGGCGCCGCCGTATCCCGCCGCCTGTCGTCAAGCCTGCTGCTTGCCGTCGGCAAGCAAGCGCACGATTTCACTGCCGCCGCGCGCTTTTTCACGCGCCTGTTCCGGTGATTCTCTGCCGAGCGGGGTTTGCGCAATGAACCCGAACATGTCCGCCGCGCCCTGCAGCATGCGCGGCGTCATGCCCACGCCTTCAAAGGTCTTGGCGATTTCCAGCATCTCGGGCACCCAGCGATGGGCTTTGGGCGGCATGGCTGTCGAACGCGACAGTATCCACTTGCGGACATCGGCAAGGCTTTCCTGCATTTCGGCATCCAGCGCCTGGTCAACGCCGAGCTTGCGCGCAGCCATCAGCGTTTCCACGCCGAGCGCTACTGCTCCCTTGGTATATGCGGCATAGCACATCTTGATGGCCGAGGCGTCGCCTATGCGTTCGCCGGCAATGCGGAAGTCGAGATTTTCATCCTTGATCCGCAAGAGCACTTCAGCCTCCGGGCCCGACGCATAAATGCGCGTCCTGGCACCGCCGCGCGGTGGCGAGCCCACGATGCCGGCATCGATAAATGTGCCGCCCGCTTCGCGGATGATGGCATCGATTTCGCGCACCGTTTGCGGCGCAACGGCGTTGCAGTCGACAAAAATCGTTTTTTTGCCGGTTGTCCGCATTGCGGCTGCAACTTCGCGCGCCTTGTCCACGGCTGCGCCCGGATTGAGTATGGACAGGATCATGTCGCAGGTGGAGATCAGCTTGTCCATGGAGCCACAGTCGGCAAGCCCGGCTTTCGCCGCAAGCTCCCGGGTGCGGGGGCTGCGTCCATCCAGCACGGTGTGGACACCAAAGCCGCACACCTTGAGCCGCATGGCCACTGCCTGTCCCATGTCGCCGGGGCTGACGACGCCGATGTTTCTGATTTGCATGCCCGGGTTCCTTTCCTGAATACGCTGATTACGCGCATTTGCGCTAAAATACACGGTTCGCGCCGCCTCAAACAAGAAGATTTCTCTTCCCCGCCCTAGATGTCGATTTGCCCATCCGCAGCGCCGCACTTAGCTTCCACACCGATCCTGAAGACCGGCAGCATGAGGGCGCGCGATACCCGGCATCGCCTGCATCATTACTACCACTGTCTGACGACCGGCTCAGGCGCCGGGTTCTGACATGGGTTTTTACCTGATTGTGCTGGTGACGGTGCTGACCCACACCAGCTTCAAGGGCAGCAAGGTGCTGATTTCGCTCTATGCCATCGAACTCGGCGCCAATCCTTTCGCCATCGGCGTGCTGTTTTCGATGTATTCGCTGTTTCCGGTATTCCTGTCGGTGTATGCCGGCAAGCTCTCGGACCGTTTCGGTTTCCGTCCGCCGATGCTGTTCGGCGCCTGCGGGCTGATGCTGGGGCTGCTGTTGCCGTTCATGCTGCCGCAGCTCGCCACGCTGTATTTCTCGGCGACGCTGATCGGCATGTGCTACATCTTTTATATGGTTACGGTGCAGCACCTGGTCGGTTCGTTCGGGGAGGGGGTGGATCGCACCCGCAACTACAGCATCTTCAGCCTCGGTATCGGGCTCACCGCGCTGCTCGGCCCCACCACCGCGGGATTTGCAATCGATCTCATCGGTCACCGCTCGACTTACCTGCTGCTGGCGCTGCTGCCGGCGCTGCCGGTTTTGGTGCTGCTGTTTCTGGCCCGGCTGCTGCCCAAGCCGCAGGCCAAGCCGGCGCGCAAACCGGAACATCGCGTGCTGGATCTGGTGAAAAACGCGCCGTTGCGGCGGGTGTTGATCGCCACAGCCATCATTGAAACCGGATTGGAGCTATTTAATTTCTATCTGCCGATTTACGCGCATTCCCTCGGCTTTTCCGCATCCCGGATCGGCATCATTCTGGGCAGTTTCGCGCTGGCATTGCTGCTGGTGCGCATCGTGATGCCCAGGCTGGTCGGGCATTCGAGCGAGGAGCGGGTGCTGAGCCTCTCCCTGTTTCTGGCCGCGGGAACTTGTCTGTTGTTCCCGTTCGTGTCGAGTTTCGTGCTGCTGCTGGTCATTGCGTTCGTGCTCGGTATAGGACTGGGCTGCGGCAGTCCGCTATCCATGGTTCTGGCCTACAACCGCTCGCCGGCCGGGCGCTCGGGCGAGGCAATCGGCTTGCGTCAGACCGCAAACAAAGCGACCGAAGTGGCGGTGCCCATCATCTTCGGTTCGATCGGCACTGCCTTCGGCATGGTTCCCGTGTTCTGGCTGGACGCGGTGATGCTGGCGGCGGGGGGCGCGTTGATGCGCAAGGATGCGCATAGCGCAAAACGCGTCGAATAAAGAGTGGATCGGCAGATGCATCGGGCAGTGAACTGCCGGTTCACCGCCCAATGGCTGCCGCTTTCAGTCGACCTTGGCGCCGGAGACCTTGACCACCTCCGCCCATTTCTCGACTTCCTCGCGCAACAGTTTGGAGAATTCCTCGGGGGTGTTGCCTACCGGCTCGGCGCCCTGATCCAGAAGCCGCTGCTTGACGTCGGGCGCGCGCGTGGCTTTGACGATGGCGCCGGACAGCGTGTTAATGATGTCGCGCGGGGTTTTCGCCGGGGCCAGCACGCCGTACCAGACCACGACCTCAACGCCGTTGACGCCGGCCTCTTTCATGGTTGGCACATTGGGCAGCTGGTCGGAGCGCTTGGGACCGAGGTTGGCGATCGGGCGCAGGCGCCCGGATTTGACGTGGCTGTAGATGGCCGGGATGTTGGCGTAAGACAGATCGACTTCGCCGCTGATCAGGGCGGTCATCGAGGGCGCGCTGCCTTTGAACGGAATGTGCACGATATCGGTCTTGGTGCGAACCTTGAACAGTTCGCCGGAAAGATGTTGCGTGGTGCCGCTGCCCGCGGACGAGAAGTTGAGCGCGCCCGGTTTGGCTTTGGCGAGCGCGATCAGTTCTTTGACGTTTTTGACCGGCACCGAGGCGTGCACGACCAGGATATTGGGACTCATCGAGAACACCGATACCGCCGTGAAATCGCGCAGCGTGTCGAACGGCACTTTTTTGTACAGACTCATGTTGATGGCCACTGCCGCGGTGTTGATCAGCAGGGTATGGCCGTCGGGCGCGGATTTCGCGACGAATTCGTTGGCGATGTTGGTGCCGGCACCGGGACGGTTCTCGACGATCACCTGCTGGCCGAGGTATTCCGTGAGCTTGGGCGCCAGCAGCCGCGCGTTGATATCAACGCCACCTCCGGGCGTGAAGCCGACAACGAGCCGGATCGGCTTGCTGGGATAGGTTTGCGCGTATGCCGAATTAAGGCCTGCCAGCATGGCAAGCAGCAGGGCAGAATGAACAACGGATTTCATGGATTCTTTCCCTATTTGGTTGTTTTTGGCCGCATGGACAAGCCTGGCGTTGCCCAATACGCGCCGTTTACGGGTGTGTAGCCCCCGATTTTGTTGCGGAGCCTTGTCCTCTTGTCCTCATGGTAGCGAATCACATCCGGTAACGCGAGTCGGAATGGCTTGCGGGTTCCGGTTTTTTGGGGATCGCGTGCCGCCGCCTGAGGCGGACGACGGCGAGTCCGCCAGCGTAGAGCGCCGCCAGCGGCGCCGCCCACAGGGCAAGGGCGACAACCACAACCTCCGCTTGCGCGATGGTCAGATGGTTGCGGTAGTCCAGCTCGATCTGTGGCGCAAGTTCAGCGTGCTTGGCATACACCCGCGTCATCAGCTGGCGGTCGGTGAGCAGGCGCGAGGCGAGGCGTGTCCAGAACTGGGGAGTACCCTTGTATTCGGGGTGCAATTCCCACAGGCGATATTGCACGATGAGCTGCGCGCGCGCCTGGTACGTGACACTCATGACGCGGTTATAGGCGGCCCAGCCCACAGCAAAGGCATAGGCTGCCGCCAACGCCAGCCAGGCAAAGCGCCACAGCCGTCCGCGCGCCGGGGATCTGCCGTCCACGCCGGATGTCATTGTAAATTTGCGATCAAGCGCATAAAAAGCGGATTATGCGGCAAACCGCTGGCGCAGTGATTGCAGTCCATGCCGGACGCAGTTGATTATATTGTTGCCGTACAGGGGGAAGAACAGTCATGAATACCTGGAAAAACCCCTGCTTGAAGTTTGTGCTTGCCGGCATGACCGCGCTGCTGGCGTGCGGCAGCATGCCGATCCAGGCGCAGCAGCAGAATGGCACGGTGGAAGAAATCGCCGAGCTGGTGCGTTATCTGTGCGGTCCGCACGCGCGCTGGATCAGTGGCGAGGTATTTCTGATCAACGGCGGCGCAGTGCGGCGTGCGGCGAATTAATAAAAGGCATTAAAATAGTTATTATAAACAATAAGATACTGCTTTTATGCGGGTTATTCCTGGGAATGAGCGCCGCCCACGCCGCTGCTGCTCCGGAGACGGTGTTTTTCCCCAGCCGTGACGGCAAAACGCGGCTGACCGGTTTTTTGTTCACACCCGACACCGCGGGACCCTATCCTGCGGTAGTCATGCTGCATGGTCGCGGCGGGTCTTATTCCTCGCTTAAGCGCGGCACTTACACGGCGGATACCTTGAC
This sequence comes from Burkholderiales bacterium, assembly GCA_919902235.1. Lineage (GTDB taxonomy): Bacteria > Pseudomonadota > Gammaproteobacteria > Burkholderiales > SG8-41 > CAKKQX01. The sequence goes on along the minus strand of CAKKQX010000383.1, from coordinate 428 downwards.
CTTGCGGCATAAAATATGGGGCAGCTTTTGGGCGCAGCGCGGCTACCTTGCGCTGCATGTCGACAGCTTCGGTCCGCGCGGCTACGCAGAAGGATTTCCCGGGCATTCCTACAGCACACGCCCGCCGCAAGTGAGCGAGCAACTGGTGCGTCCGCTCGATGCTTACGGCGCGCTCGATTACCTGCGCTCGCGCGGCGACGTCGTGGCCGACCGCATCGGCCTGCAGGGATGGTCCAACGGCGGCATGACGCTGCTCACCGTCATGGGCAAGGCAGCGCCCGGCATGAAACTTCCCGCGCCGGCGATCGGCTTTCGCGCCGCGCTGGCGCTGTATCCGAGCTGCAGCGCGCAGCTGAAAGAGGGGAATTACCTGCCCTATGCGCCGCTGCTGCTGATGGTGGCTGCCGATGATGATGAGGTATCGCCGC
>CAKKQX010000382.1 GCA_919902235.1 Burkholderiales bacterium | reverse complement strand
GATTACCTGTTCGCGCGCGCGCGCTGGATCAAGGACAAGTTCAAGCGCTACGAACCGCACCTGCCGCTGCACGACCGCACGCTGGCGATGATCTTCGAAAAGCACTCGACGCGCACCCGGGTTTCGTTCGAGGCCGGCATGCTGCAGATGGGCGGCACGGTCATTAATCTGTCCTCGCGCGATACCCAGTTGAGCCGCGGCGAGCCGATAGAGGATGTCGCCCGCGTCATCACGCGCATGGTCGACCTCGTCATGATCCGCACCTTCGAGCAGGACATCATCGAGCGCTTTGCGGCGCACTCGCGGGTGCCGGTCATCAACGGGCTTACCAACGAATACCACCCGTGCCAGATCCTGGCCGATATCTACACCTTCATCGAGCAGCGCGGCAGCATCGCCGGCAAGACCGTGGCGTGGATAGGCGATTCGAACAACGTGTGCAATACCTGGCTGCAGGCGGCGGAAGTCCTCGATTTTAACGTGCACGTCTCCACCCCGCCCGGCTATGAGGTAGAGCCGGAACGCGCCGGCCTCTATGGCACCGCGCACTATGAAGAATTCGCGGACCCGATGGAAGCGGTCAGGGGCGCTGACCTCATCACCACCGACGTGTGGACCAGCATGGGCTTCGAGGCTGAAAACGAGGAGCGCAAGCGCGATTTCGGGGACTGGTGCGTGGACGCGGAAATGATGCGCGCCGCGAAAAAAAACGTGCTGTTCATGCACTGTCTGCCGGCGCACCGCGGCGAGGAAGTCACCGCTGCCGTCATCGACGGGCCGCAAAGCGTGGTGTGGGACGAGGCCGAGAACCGCCTGCATGCGCAGAAAGCGCTGATGGAGTTTCTGCTGTTAGGTAAGGCTGGAAGTTAGCCGCCAAGGCGCCAAGACGCCAAGGAGGGCTGAATTCCAGGGACACGAGCAACAGTTCGATTGGCGCTGTCGATCACTCTGTTGTCGCGATTCCTGTCGATCAATGATTTTTGTCGTGGCTGTCCTTGGCGTCTTGGCGTCTTGGCGGCTCAAACAGGTTTTTGAAAAAATGAGCAAAATCAATAAGGTAGTTCTCGCCTACTCAGGCGGCCTCGACACCTCGGTCATTCTGAAATGGCTGCAGGACGTCTACGGCTGTGAAGTCGTCACCTTCACCGCCGACATCGGCCAGGGCGAAGAAGTCGAACCGGCGCGCAAAAAGGCGCGGCAGTGCGGGGTCAAGAGCATTTTCATCGAAGACCTGCGCGAGGAGTTCGTGCGCGATTTTGTGTTTCCGATGTTCCGCGCCAATGCGGTTTATGAAGGCGAATACCTGCTCGGCACCTCGATCGCGCGCCCGCTCATCGCCAAGCACCTAGTGGAGATCGCGCGCAAAACCGGCGCCGATGCCATCTCGCACGGCGCCACCGGCAAGGGCAACGACCAGGTGCGTTTCGAGCTCGGCGCCTATGCGCTGATGCCCGACGTCAAGATCATCGCGCCGTGGCGCGAGTGGGATCTGCTGTCGCGCGAAAAGCTGCTCGCTTATGCGGAGAAGCACGGCATTCCGGTCGACTACAAGAAGAAAAAGGGCGGCGCGCCCTATTCGATGGACGCCAATCTGCTGCACATCTCCTACGAGGGCGGCATCCTCGAAGATCCGGATTACGAGCCGGAGGAATCGATGTGGCGCATCACGGTATCGCCGGAAAAAGCGCCGAACAGGCCCGAATACGCCGAACTCGCCTACAGGCGCGGCGACATCGTCGCCATCAACGGCAGGAAAATGACCCCGGCGCAGGTATTGGCGAAGCTCAATCAGCTTGGCGGCAAACATGGCATCGGCCGCCTTGACCTGGTCGAAAACCGCTACATCGGCATGAAATCCCGCGGCTGCTACGAGACGCCCGGCGGCACCATCATGCTGAGGGCGCACCGCGCCATCGAGTCGATCACTCTTGACCGCGAGGTGCTGGCGCTCAAAGACGACCTGATGCCGCGCTACGCGCGACTGGTTTACAACGGTTACTGGTTCAGCCCCGAGCGCAAGCTGCTGCAGACTCTGGTCGACGAGTCGCAGCAAACCGCCAACGGCACGGTGCGCGTCAAGCTTTACAAGGGCACGGTGATGACCGTGGGCCGCGCGTCGAAAACGGATTCGCTGTTCGATCCGGCGATCTCTACCTTCGAGGATGACAAGGGCGCCTACAACCAGGCCGATGCCGCGGGCTTCATCCGGCTCAACGCGCTGCGCATGCGCATTGCCGCGAAGCTTAAAAGAAAACCATGAACCGCCAAGGCCGCCAAGCGCGCCAGGAAAACAAGGAAGCCCGTCCGACTGTCGCAAATGGAAGGTTTTTCCTGACATCCCGGGTAACCGGATATCCGGCGATTTGTCGCATTCTGGCCTTTGCATTTCCGGGCTGTCTTGGCGGCCTTGGCGGTTAAATCAGGTTTTGATGCATGACTACGATCGCCGTTGTCAGGAAAGGCGGCTACGCCGCAATCGCTGCGGACACCATGACCAAGTGGGGTTCGGGCAAGGAAACCGCCGAATACATCGTCAACCACTCGAAGATACTGCGCGTCGGCGACACCTACCTCGGCATCGCCGGCAACGCCACCTTCAAGACCATACTGGGCGACTACTTCTCCCGCCCCAAAACTTGCGCCCGCTTCGACACGCCGCTCGAAATCTTCAAGACCTGGCAGAAGCTGCATGCCGCGCTCAAGCACGACTACTACCTGATCGCCGGCGGCGGCGAAGACGAAGTGCTGGAATCGACGCGCATCGACGTGCTGATCGTCAACCCGCATGGTATTTTCGGCGTGGCCGCACACCGCACGGTGCAGGAATTCTCGAAGTTTTACGCCTTCGGCAGCGGCGGTGACTACGCGCTGGGCGCATTGTATGCGGTTTATGACCAGCAGCCGCGCCGTTCCGCCGAGGATATCGCGCGCCTCGCCATCAGCGCCGCCGCCGAGTTCGATGACGGAACGGGAGTCCCCATCACTTCATATGCGGTAAAATTACGCAAGTAAACATCGGAGGGGCACATGCCATCGTTCGATATCGTTTCGGAAGTCAATCTGGTCGAAGTGCACAACGCGGTGGACCAGAGCAACAAGGAAGTCACCAACCGTTTCGACTTCAAGGGCTCGGACGCGCGGGTCGAAGTCAACGAAAAAGACAAGACGCTCACGGTTTTCGCAGATGACGATTTCAAGCTGAGCCAGGTGCGCGACGTGCTCACCGGCAAGCTCGCCAAGCGCGGCGTCGACATCCGCTGCCTGAAGCTGGGCGATGCCGAGAAAATCAGCGGCAACAAGGCCAAGCAGGTCGTCACCATTCGCGTCGGCGTCGAGCAGGAACTGAGCAAAAAAATCATCAAGCTGATCAAGGACAGCAAGATGAAGGTTCAGGGCAGCATACAGGGCGATGTGGTGCGCGTGTCTGGCGCCAAAAAGGATTTGCTGCAGGACGCGATCGCGCTGGTGCGCAAATCGATCACCGATTTCCCCCTGCAGTTCAAGAATTTCAGAGACTGAGGTCGATGAGAGGTGAGAGGAGATAGGAGAGAGGCGTAATGCGCCGTGGCGCAGTCAATCGCCTATCTCCTATCGCCTATCTCCTATACCCTATCCTCACCGCACCAGTCCCTGCGCCCACTTGTCATAAATGCGGTCGGCAACCGCATGCAGCGTGCTGACTTTCTGCTCCAGCATAGCGGTCATTTCCTCGGGAGTCTGCACCGAGGGCACGCGTGCCGCCAGCGACTGCACTTCCTTGCTCCAGTCCCGGCACCAGGTGCGTATCAATTCCCCGGTCATTTCGACGTGGCACTGCATGCCGATATGTTTATCAAGCACGAAGGCCTGATTGGTGCAGTACGCGCTGGACAGCACGCGCACGGCGCGCGGCGGAATGCTGAAGGTTTCGCCGTGCCAGTGAAAGGAATCGAATGCCCCCGGCAAGGTGCCCAGCCACTGTTGTGCCGCGGCGTTGTCGGCCACCTCCACCCTGCCCCAGCCGATCTCCTTCACCGGATTGCGCGTGACCTCGCCGCCCAGCGCTTTTGCCATGAGTTGCCCGCCCAGGCAGTGGCCGATTGCCGGCACGCCGGCGGCGGCGCCCTTACGGATGAAGTCCAGCACCCCGGGGATCCACGGTAAATTGTCGTTGACGCTCATCGGCCCGCCCATGAACGCCATGCCGCTGAAAGCGCGCGCATCTTCGGGAACAGGCTCGCCGGCGTCGATTTTGACGACTTGCCACGGAATGCCGTGGCGCGAAAGATATGTGGCAAAATAGCCCGGACCTTCGGTCGGCGCGTGGCGGAAGATAACGACAGGATTCATGATCAGCAGATATGGGTTACCCAGTACGAGTGCGTAATCTTAGATTACTTCCGGGCGTTTTCCTATTCGCAGCGTCGCTCGCAAATGCCGCCGACGTCAACGTCATCGGATTGTTCAGCGGCAAGGCGGTACTGGTGATCGACGGCGGCAAACCGCGCACGCTGTCCGCCGGCCAGAGCACGCCCGAAGGCGTCAAACTCATCAGCGCCACCAGCGAATCCGCGGTGGTGGAAATCGGCGGCAAACGCCAGACCCTCGCGCCCGGGCAAAGCACGCATATCGGCTCCATCGCTTCCGGTTCCGGTCAGTCACAGGTAAAACTCACCGCCGATTCGGGCGGTCATTTCTTCACCACCGCCACGATCAACGGCATCTCTCTGAAATTCCTCGTCGATACCGGTGCTTCCCTCATCACGCTCAGCAGCACGCACGCCAAAAATGCCGGCATCAATTATCTGTCGGGGCAGAAAGCGGCACTGATGACCGCAAACGGTTTGGTGCCTGCCTATCGCGTCAAACTCGACACCGTGCGGCTTGGCGACATCACGCTCAGCAATGTCGACGGCGTGGTGGTCGAGGGCAATGCGCTGAGCGGCGCCGGCCTGCTCGGCATGAGCTTTCTCAATCGCGTCGAAATGCGGCGCGAGGGCGATCAGATGACGCTGACCAGAAGATACTGAAGAGCCATTAAGACCAAACCCAATGCAGCCGCCGATAAACGCCGGTGAAATCAAAACCTCCGGGAACAGAACGGAGGCATCTTACATAACATATTGTTTTTAAACAATTAATATTCAATCTGTTACTTACTTTGATGCACCGGTTTGATCGGCGTTCATCGGCGGCTGATTTTTCCTGATTTTGATTTGGGTTCGGCGCCGTTTGCCGGCCGCGCTCATTCCTGCTTTTCGCCCTGCCCCACCATCGACAGCAGGTGGCCGAATTTGCTGCGCTTGGTTTTCAGGTACTCGCGGTTGGCGGTGCGCGGCGCAATTTCAATCGCCACCCGCTCGCTAACGGTCAGGCCGTACTCGCGCAGCGCCGCGACCTTGTCCGGATTATTGGTCATCAGGCGCACGTTGCGCGCCCCGAGATCGAACAGAATGTGCGCGCCGGCCCGGTAGTCGCGCATGTCTGCGGCAAAGCCCAGCGCGTGGTTGGCCTCGACCGTGTCATGGCCCTGGTCCTGCAGCGCATAAGCACGAATCTTGTTGAGCAGCCCGATGCCGCGGCCTTCATCGAACATGTAGACCAGCACGCCGCTGCCTGCTTTTTCGATCATTTCCATCGCGCTGTCGAGTTGTTCGCCGCAGTCGCAGCGCTCGGAGCCGAATACGTCGCCGGTCAGGCACTGCGAGTGCAGCCGCACCAGTGTCGGCGCGTCGGGCCCGATCTCGCCCTTGACCAGCGCCACGTAGAGCGTGGTCTCCAGGCTGTCGCTGTATATCATCAGCCGGAAGTCGCCGGCCTTGCGCGTGGGCAGCACGGTGGTTGCGCGGCGGCTGATCTGGCGCTCGCTCTCGCGATACGCGACCAGATCGGCAATTTTCAGGACCCTGATGTCGTGCTGCGCCGCGAAGCGCTCGAGCTCCGGCATGCGCGCCATGCTGCCGTCGTCGTTCATGATTTCGCAAATGACGCCGGCAGGCTTCAAGCCCGCCATGCGCGCGAGATCGACCGCGGCCTCGGTGTGGCCGCGGCGCGCGATAACACCGCCGTCCACCGCGCGCAGCGTCTGCAGCCGGCCGGGACGTATGAGGTCGGCGGGCCTGGCATTGTCGGCAATGGCAACCGCGATGGTGCGCGCGCGGTCGTGTGCCGACATGCCCGAACTCACGCCTTCACGCGCATCGACCGGCGTCGCGAAAGCGGTGCCGAACCTGGTCTGGTTGCCGGTGTCGTCGGTAATCAGCGACAGCCCCAGACGGCGCATGTGCTCCTCGGTCAGCGCCAGCGAGATCAGCCCGCGCCCGTGGTTCGCCATGAAGTTGATTGCCTCCGGCGTCGCCTTTTCCGCGGCAACGAAAAGATCGCCTTCGTTCTCGCGGCTTTCATCGTCGACCAGGATCACCATCCTGCCCTTGCGCACCTCGGGCAGTATCTGCTCGACAATGAACTCGCAGTTTTTGCGCAATTCGCTCATTGCGATCAGGAAATCAGCCGCAAAAACTCCGCCCGCGTGCGCTCCTGCTCGAATTCGCCGGTGAAAGCCGAGGTGGTCGCGACCGAATGCTGCTTCTGGATGCCGCGCATGATCATGCACATGTGCTGCGCCTCGATCACCACCGCGACACCGGTCGGCTGGAGCGTGTCGTGTATGCAGTTGCGGATATCGACGGTGAGCCGCTCCTGCACCTGAAGCCGGCGCGCAAACGCATCGACCACGCGCGGAATCTTGGACAGGCCCACGATGCGGCCGTTGGGAATATAGGCGACGTGCGCCTTGCCGAAGAACGGCAGCATGTGGTGCTCGCACAGCGAGTAGATCTCGATGTCCTTGACGATCACCATCTGCTGGTACTCTTCGTTGAACATCGCCGAGCGCAGGATGCCCGCCGGGTCGAGGTCGTAACCGTGGGTAAGAAACTGCAACGCCTTGGCAACGCGCTCCGGTGTTTTCTGCAAGCCCTCGCGCTCGGGATTCTCGCCGATGTCCTTGAGAATGACGCGGTACTTTTCGGCGATGCTGCGGATCGCGGCCGGGTTGTACTGGTCGTTCCTGGCGTAGCCGTCCATCTCGTTTTCTTCGCACATCTGCCGGGTAATGGGTGTCATGACTGGAATCCGTAAGCAGTGAGCAGTGAGCAGTGAGCAGTGAGCAGTGAGCAGTGAGAGACCGGTTTTTCCGCTTACCCCTTACCGCTCACCACTCGCCGCTTACCAATACGACCATTCTACTCCGCCAGCCGCGCGCGTATGGATTTCAGAATACCGTCCTTGTTGAGACCCGCCGCGGCGAGCTGCAAGGCCGGATCGCCCTGGTCGATGAAAGTGTCGGGCAGCCCTATCTGCAGCACGGGTATTTGCATGCCCCGCCGTTGCAGCGCTTCCAGTACCGCGCTGCCGGCGCCGCCCATGATCACGTTTTCCTCTATGGTTACCAGCAACTCGTGCTGCGCGGCGAGCTGCGCAAGCAGTTCTTCGTCCAGCGGCTTGACGTAGCGCATATTGGCGACGGTGGCGTCGAGTTCTTCCGCCGCGCCCAGGCCAGGGTGGACCATGCTGCCGAAGGCAAGAATCGCAATCTTTCTGCCCGTGCGGCGGATCTCGCCCTTGCCCAGCGGCAATGCCTGCATTTGCTTTTTGATTTCCGCGCCCGGTCCGCTGCCGCGCGGATAGCGCACCGCCACCGGGGTATTCATCTGGAATGCGGTGTAGAGCATCTGCCGGCATTCATTCTCGTCCGAAGGCGCCATCACCGTCATGTTCGGCAGGCAGCGCAGGTACGATAGATCGAAGCTGCCATTGTGCGTCGCACCGTCGGCACCAACCAGACCGGCGCGGTCGATGGCGAACACGATAGGCAGGCTCTGGATCTGGATATCGTGAATCAGCTGGTCATAGGCGCGCTGCAGGAAAGTCGAGTAAATCGCGACCACCGGCTTGGCCCCCTCGCAGGCCAGGCCCGCGGCAAAAGTGAGCGCGTGCTGTTCGGCGATGCCCACGTCGAAATAGCGTTCTGGAAATTGCTCGGAGAATTTCACCATCCCCGAGCCTTCGCGCATTGCCGGAGTGATAGCCACAAGCCGCTCGTCGAGTGCGGCCATGTCGCACACCCAGTCGCCGAAAACCTGGGTGTAGGAAAGCTTGCCGCCCGCTTTGCCGCCGACGATGCCGTTGGCGGCGTCGAACTTGGACACACCGTGATAGAGCACCGGATCGGCCTCGGCCAGTTTGTAGCCCTGGCCCTTGCGCGTCACCACATGCAGGAACTGCGGGCCCTTGAGCTGCCTGATGTTGTGGAGCGTGGGAATCAGCGCATCGAGATCGTGGCCGTCTATGGGTCCGATGTAGTTAAAGCCTAATTCCTCGAACATGGTGCCGGGGGTCACCATGCCTTTCATGTGTTCTTCCGCGCGCCGCGCCAGTTCGCCCAGCACTTTTTCGCCGGCGCGCTTGGCGGCCGAGTAAAAACGCCCCGACATCAGCTTGGCGAGATATTTGTTCAATGCGCCCACCGGGGGCGAAATCGACATGTCGTTGTCGTTGAGGATTACCAGCAGGTCGACATCCATGTCGCCGGCGTTGTTGAGCGCCTCGAACGCCATGCCGGCGGTCATCGCGCCATCGCCGATGATGGCCACCGCGCGGCGTTGCTCGCCCTTGAGCTTGGAAGCCACCGCCATGCCGAGCGCGGCGCTGATCGAAGTGCTGGAATGCGCGGTGCCAAAGGTGTCGTATTCGCTTTCCTGGCGCTGCGGAAAGCCGGACAGGCCCTGCCACATGCGCAGTTTCGTCATGCTCTCGCGGCGCCCGGTCAGTATCTTGTGCCCGTAGGTCTGGTGGCCGACATCCCACACCAGACGGTCGTACGGCGTGTCGAACACATAGTGCAGCGCAATCGTCAGTTCCACGGTGCCCAGATTGGAAGACAGATGCCCGCCGGTCTGGCTCACCGAATCGACCAGAAACTGCCGCAACTCGCCGGCAAGACGCGGCAACTGGCTTTTCTCGAGTTGGCGCAGTTCGTGGGGATAATTGATCGACTTCAGCAATTCATACATGGGTGCGGCATCCTGCCGGCTGCGCGGGCCAGCGTGATCGAGTTCGAGTTTTCCGTCCTCGGGTACCCCAGAATAGGGCGGCGCGGCTTCCATAGTCAAAACTTTCGTAATACGATGAAATCGGCGAGCTGCCGCAAACGCAGCCCGCGTTCGTCAAAACGCCCGAGTGCCTTCAGCGCATCCTGTCTGAGCTCTTCGGCAAACTCTTTGGAACGCGCCACCCCCATCGCGCTGACATAGGTTGGCTTGTTCTGCTGCGCGTCCTTGCCTGCGGTCTTGCCCAGCGTCGCGGTCGGCGCTTCGGCATCGAGCACATCGTCGACCACCTGGAACGCGAGCCCGATGCACTTGGCGAAGTGATCGACCTGCGCCAGATCTTTTACGCTCAGGCCATTGCCGCAGCGCGCGCCCAGCAGGGCCGCAGCGCGGATGATGGCGCCGGTCTTGTGGATATGCATGAATTCGAGCTCGGGCACGCTCAACACCTTGCCCACGGCTTCCAGATCGATCGCCTGCCCGCCCGCCATGCCGCGCGAACCGGCCGCAGCGGCTAGCAGCTTGACCATCTCGAACTGGGTCGCCAAGTCATCGGCGAGACGGTATTCGCCAAGCAGCTGAAACGCCAGGCTCTGCAGCGCATCGCCGACCAGGAGCGCGGTTGCTTCATCGTATTCGACGTGACAGGTCGGCCTGCCTCTGCGCAGCACATCGTCGTCCATACACGGCAGATCATCGTGCACCAGCGAGTACGCATGAATCAGTTCCACCGCGGCGCCCGCGATCGCCACGCGCGCGGGATCGGCCTGCGACAATTCTCCGGCCGCGAAAGCGAGCAGCGGCCGCACCCGCTTGCCCCCACCCAGCACCGCATAGCGCATCGCCTGGTGCAGCCGCTGCGGCGCGATGTCAGGGGACGGCAGCAGGCTCTGCAGTTTTTCCTCAATACGGATCTGCTGGACGGCGGCCCAGCTCTGAAAGTCGGAAACGGGATTCACTGCTCGGTAGCGCTGAAATTTTTGAGGGTGCCGTCCTCGAGTATTTTCACCTGCTGCTGCGCGTCGGCAAGCTGCGCCTGGCAGAACTTGAGCAGCTCGGCGCCGCGCTTGTAGGCGGCGAGTGACTGCTCAAGCGGCATTTGCCCTTCCTCCATGCCGGCGACAATGGTTTCCAGCTCCGCCAGCGCCGACTCGAAGGTTTGCGTGTTCTGGTTTTTTGTAGATTTGGACATGGGCTGGGTGCCCTTTAGGCGAAACTGAAAGATTAACGCAATCAGCGGCTTGCGGTCAACGCGCAATGCAGGGCAATGTCCTGGTTTGCACCCCATACTGCAGGAATCCGAAGTGGTGCAGCGTGCGTATGAATATGTTATGAAATTCCGCCCTGGGCAAAGTACCGCCAGTTGCAAAAAAGCCGTGACCACAACACCATTTTCCCGCCAATATTCGCCTATCGCTGCGCTCGCCGACATGGATCAAATTAAATGCACGCCACCCTGCCGCTGATTGAAATCACTGATTTCCCGGCTCTACGCCGCAAGCGGCTCACTACCCTGCAGGTCAACCTCGGCTATAAATGCAACCAGAGTTGCGTGCACTGCCACGTCAACGCCGGACCGAGCCGCACCGAGATGATGGGCCTCGAGACCGTGTTCGAGGTCATCGCCTTTCTCAAGGCTTCCGGAGTGAAAACACTGGACGTCACTGGTGGCGCACCCGAACTCAATCCTCATTTTCGCACGCTCGTTGCGGCCGCGCGCGAACTCGAAGTGCATGTGATGGACCGCTGCAACCTGACCATACTCGAACAACCGGGACAGGAAGATCTTGCGCAATTCCTCACCGATCACCGGGTGGAAGTGGTCGCTTCCATGCCGTGCTATCTCGAGGACAACGTCGATCGCCAGCGCGGCAAAGGCGTATTCGACATCAGCATACGCTGCCTGCTGACGCTGAATCGCTACGGCTACGGTCAGCCCGGTTCCGGACTGGCGCTCAATCTCGTCTACAACCCGCAGGGGGCTGTGCTGCCGCCGGCGCAGGACAAGCTGGAACAGGACTACCGCAAGCATCTGGGCGAGCGCTACGGCATCGTTTTCGATCGGCTTTTCGTGATTACCAATATGCCTATCCAGCGCTTCGGCAGCACTTTGATTTCCAAGGGCCAGTTCGGGCAGTACATGGATTTGTTGAAAAACGCCTACCAACCGCACAACCTCGAATCCGTGATGTGCCGCAATCTGGTGAGCGTGGACTGGCGCGGTTACGTTTACGATTGCGACTTCAACCAGATGCTCGACCTGCCGCTCGCCTGGAAAGGCAAATCGCGCCCGCGTTTGCGCGATCTCATGGGCGCCAGGCTGGAAGGCGGCGCCATTGCCGTCAAGGACCACTGCTACGGCTGTACCGCCGGCCAGGGATCAAGCTGCGGCGGCGCGCTGGCGTCCTGATAAACGCAACCCGGGAAAATGATGATTGAACCTGGATTTGCGGCCTACTTCTGGGGGTTTCTGCTGCTCTACGGCACCGTGATGTATGTGGTGTCGCCGCGCTCGCGCACGGTTTCCGGCTTTTTCGCCGGCACCGACGACGCCGGCCGCCCCGCCACCGAATGGGCGCTGATGTGCAGCATTTTCATCAGCTGGATTTTCGCCAAATCGGTGACCAATGCCGCCAACCTGGGCGCCGCCCACGGCATCGTCGGCGGACTGGCCTATGCCGCCTACTGGCTGTCGATTCCGGTGGCCGGCATCGTCATCTACTGGCTGCGCACCCGCCACGGCGCGACCGGCCTGGTGCCCTTTCTGATCTCGAAATACGGCCGCCTCGCCGCACTCGCCTTTACGCTCGCCATCCTGATCCGGCTCTACAACGAAGTGTGGAGCAACACCGCCGTAGTCGGGGCTTACTACGGTCAGACCGGCGGCCTCACTTTCATTGCCGCGGCGCTGCTGTTTACCGCCGTCACCCTGTTCTACAGCCTGAAAGGCGGCCTGCGCAGTTCCATCGTCACCGACGTCATCCAGGCGGTGTTGTTCGTGATCATACTCGGCGTCGTGTTGTTCCTGGTGCTGCCGCAGCACGGCCTGCCCAAGTTGCTGGCGGTCGGCGAGTTCCACCTGGATGCGGGCGTCGACCTGTTGCTGGTGGCGCTGCTGCAGGTGCTGTCCTATCCCTTCCACGATCCGGTGCTGACCGACCGCGGCTTCATCACCCGCGAGAAAACCATGCTGCGCGCCTTTCTCGTCGCCGGCGTGCTCGGCTTCCTGTGCATTTTCGCCTTCAGCCTGATCGGGGTGCATGCGCGGCTTGAAGGCCTGCCCGCGGGCGACAACATGCCGGGCGCCGTCGCGCTCGCCTTCGGCACGCTGCCCTACCTGCTGATGACCTGCCTGATGATCATGGCCGCCGGCTCCACCCTCGATTCCACTTTTTCCTCAGTCGCGAAATCGGTCGGCCAGGAATTACCGTTGCTGGCGGGCCGCACACCGGGCAGCAATGCAGTCAAGATCGGCGTGTGGACCATGATTGCGTTTGCCATGCTCGGCAACCTGCCGATGATCGCCGGCACCGACATCCTCAAGGCCACCACGGTGAGCGGCACCATGGTGATGGGGCTGGCGCCGATCTTCCTGCTGGCGCCGCTGGTAAAGCATTCGCCGTGGAGTTTTCACCTTGCGTTCTGGCCCGGGGTCATGCTCGGCATTTTGCTCGCCGTGAATGCCATTCCCTCTTCTTGGGCAATAGGCAGCGGAAAGTATGCGCTGCTGCTCGGCGCAAATCTCTACGGACTCGCGATCTGCTGTGCCGGTTTCGTGCTGCCGGTGGCATGGCAGCGGCTGCGGGCCGCGAAGGGCTGATGCGTGCACCCCGGCCGCAGCTGTCCGCTCCACTACCGCTACGCGCCTTCAGTACTCGCGCGCGAACCCGACCTCATCGCTGAAACGCTGTACGTGGTCGGCGGCCTCTACGGCAACCGCCCGGCGCTCGCCGCCTTGCTTGATCTTGCCGCGCGCGAACCCGGCCCGGTCACGCTGGTGTTCAATGGCGATTTCAACTGGTTTAACGTCGACCCTGAAGGCTTTTCCACCATCAACCGGCAGGTGCTGCAGCACACGACGCTGCGCGGCAACGTCGAGACCGAAATTGCGGACGACGACGACAGCGCAGGCTGCGGCTGCGGGTATCCCGCATGGGTAAGCGACGCAGAGGTGGCGCGCTCCGACGAAATCATCACCCGGCTGCGCGCCGCGGCGCGCGCGTTTCCGGCGCTGCGCGAACGGCTGGCAATGCTGCCGATGCATCTGGTCGCCGAAGTGGGCGGCGTGCGCACGGCCATCGTGCACGGCGACGCCCATTCGCTCGCCGGCTGGGATTTTGCGCAGGAAGCGCTGTCCGATCCGGCGCACCGCGCGCGCATCGCCAGCGAGTTCGCGGCAGCGAACACGCGCATTTTCGCCAGCAGCCACACCTGTCTGCCGGTCGCGCACGAATTCGACACGCCGCAAGGCGCCTGTGCGCTCATCAACAACGGCGCCGCGGGCATGCCCAACTTCAGCGGCGCGCATTTCGGCGTCATCACCCGCCTTGCCACCAGTCCTGCGCGCCACGTCGAACCGCTCTACACCCTGCACGTGGATGCGATACACGTCGAAGCGCTGCCGCTGCACTACGATCACACGCGGTGGCTCGAGGAATTTCTAGCCAACTGGCCGGCAGGCTCGCCGGCACATGCTTCCTACTACCGTCGCATCACCGCAGGTCCCGCTCACACCGTTTTACAGGCAGTGCGCTCCCCGCGTAAGCTGCAGACAACAACCGCGATCAATCGCAGCTCACCTACAAACGATATAAAAAATGAATAAAAACAAAATGTTACTTGTCGCCGCTGTGCTGGTGGGATTCGCGGTCTTTTTTGCTTTCGACCTCGGCCACTATTTCACGCTCGATTTCTTCAAGTCACAGCAGGCGGCGATCGATGCTTACGTCAGCGCCAACCCGCTGCAGTCCGGGCTGCTGTTCTTCCTGATCTACATCGCGGTGACCGCGCTGTCGCTGCCGGGCGCGGCGATCATGACACTGATCGCCGGCGCCACGTTCGGTCTGTTGTGGGGCACGCTGATCGTGTCGTTCGCCTCTTCCATCGGCGCGACGCTGGCCTTTCTTGTCTCGCGCTATCTGCTGCGCGATGCGATACAGGCAAAATTCGGCGACAAGCTCAAGGCCATCAACTCAGGCGTCGAAAAAGACGGCGCTTTCTATTTGTTCACGCTTCGACTGGTGCCGGCATTCCCGTTTTTCGTCATCAACCTGGTGATGGGGCTCACGCCGCTCAAAACCCGGGCCTTCTACTGGGTGAGCCAGCTTGGCATGCTCGCCGGCACGCTGGTCTATGTGAACGCGGGTACAGAAATCGCGAAAATCGAATCGCTGCGTGGCATCCTGTCCCCTGGACTCATTATCTCCTTCACCCTGCTGGGTATTTTCCCGCTGCTCGCGAAATGGATCGTCAATCGCATCCGGGCGCGCAAAGTCTATGCGAAGTGGCCACGACCGCAGTCGTTCGACCGCAACCTGGTGGTGATCGGCGCCGGCTCGGCGGGACTGGTGTCCTCCTATATCGCGGCCGCGGTCAAGTCCAAAGTGACGTTGATTGAAAAACACAAAATGGGCGGCGACTGCCTGAATACCGGCTGTGTGCCGTCGAAAGCGCTGATCAAGACTGCCAAGCTGCTGGCAACCATGAAGCGCGCACAAGAGCTGGGCCTGAAAAGCGCCATCGCAGAATTCGATTTCGCCGACGTGATGGCGCGCGTGCAGCGCGTAATCAGCACCGTGGAACCCCATGACTCGGTCGAGCGCTATACCGCGCTTGGCGTCGAGTGCATCGCGGGCGAAGCCAAAATTACATCGCCTTGGACCGTGGAAGTGAAAACGGCGCAGGGCGCGCGCACGCTGACCACGCGGGCTATCGTGATTGCCGCCGGCGCACGCCCTTTCGTGCCACCCATTCCCGGCATGGATAAAGTCGGTTGCCTCACCTCGGACACGGTATGGAACCTGCGCGAACTGCCCAAACGCCTGGTGGTGCTGGGCGGCGGCCCCGTCGGCTGCGAGTTGACGCAATGCTTCGCGCGCCTCGGTTCGCAGGTCACACAGGTGGAAATGCTGCCGCGCATCATGATCCGCGAGGATCCCGAGATTTCCGGGATGGTGCTGCAGCAGTTTCGCAAGGAAGGCATCAAGGTGCTGGTGAACCACAAGGCCCAACAGTTCGTGGTCGAGAGCGGCGAGAAAATTCTCGTTTGCGAACATGACGGCAAGGAAGTACGCGTCGCCTTCGATGCGCTGCTATGCGCGGTCGGACGCATCGCCAACACCCAGGGCTACGGGCTGGAAGAACTCGGCATTCCGATGGCCAAAACGCGCATCGTGGAAGTGAACGAGTTCATGCAGACCCTCTATCCCAACATCTACGCCTGCGGCGATGTCGCCGGCCCGTACCAGTTCACGCACACCGCCGCCCACACCGCCTGGTACGCGGCGGTCAACGCGCTGTTCGGCGGTATCAGGAAATTCCGCGCCGATTTCTCGGTCATACCCTGGGCGACATTCACCGACCCGGAGGTCGCGCGCGTGGGAATCAATGAGACCGAAGCAAAGGAAAAAGGCATCCCGTACGAAGTCACCACTTACGGCATGGCCGATCTCGACCGCGCCATCGCCGACGAAGACGCGCACGGCGTGGTGAAAGTGCTGAGCGTGCCGGGCAAGGACAAAATCCTCGGCGCCACCATCGCCGGCGAGCATGCGGGCGATCTCATCGTCGAGTTCATCCTCGCCATGCGCCACGGCCTGGGACTCAACAAGATCCTCGGCACCATCCACATCTATCCGACGCTGGCCGAAGCCAACAAGCACGTCGCGGGCGTGTGGAAAAAAGCCCACACGCCTGAAAAATTGCTGAGGTGGATTGAGAAATATCATGCGTGGATGCGCGGTTAATTCGAGCAATGGGGGTAAGCGGTGAGCGGTGAGCGGTGAGCGGTGAGCAGAACACCGACTGACTGCTTACTGCTTACCCGCTTACCGCTGACCGCTTACCGCTGACCACTAACGGCCTATCGCTCACCATGTCACTCTCCATCATCATTCCCTGTCTCAACGAAGCCGACGCCATCGCTGCAACACTGGAAGCGCTGCAGCCGCTGCGCAAGCGCGGCGCGGAGGTGCTTGTGATCGACGGCGGCAGCCGCGACGACACCGTCGCGCGCGCGAGGCCTCTTGCCGATGCCGTGGTGAGCGTGCCGCGCGGACGCGCACTGCAAATGAACGCCGGCGCGGCGCAGGCGCACGGCGAAATCCTGCTGTTCCTGCACGCCGACTGCCGGCTGCCTGATACCGCCGACGGGCTGATCATCGATGGCCTGCGGCGCGAACGCAAAAACTGGGGGCGCTTTGACGTCACCATTGCCGGCCGCCATCCTTTGCTGAAGGTAGTGGCGGCGTGCATGAATCTGCGCTCGCGGCTGACCGGCATCGCCACCGGCGACCAGGGGATGTTCGTCACGCGCACGCTGTTCGAAGCCGCGGGCCGCTTTCCCGAAATCGCGCTGATGGAAGATATCGCCCTGTCGCGGCGTCTCAGGCGTTTCGGTTCTCCGCTATGCCTGCGGCACCGCCTGAGCACTTCCGGCCGGCGCTGGGAAAAGCACGGCGTGTTGCGCACCATACCTCTGATGTGGCACCTGCGGCTCGCCTACTGGCTGGGCGCCGACCCGCACAAACTCGCGCTGCGCTATGCCGCAAACAAGCAGTGATTTTCGTGTGCTGATTTTCGCCAAGGCACCGCAGCCGGGCGCGGTCAAGACGCGGCTGATCCCCGCGCTCGGCGCGCAGGGCGCTGCCGCGCTGCATGCGCGGCTTGCAGAACACACCTTGGCAACGGCATGTGCCGCAGGCGCGAGCGTGGTCGAGCTGCATTGCGCACCCGATGCCAGCGATGCGTTTTTCCATCTCTGCGGCGGCAAGTACGGCGTTGCGCTGGCGGCGCAGACCGGCGGTGATCTTGGCGATCGCATGTTTGCCGCATTTGCAAAAGCGCTCTCCACAACATCGTATACCATCCTCATCGGCACCGACTGCCCGGGACTGACGGTACAGCATCTGCATCAGGCGCGCCTGGCGCTGACGGACGGCAACGATGCGGTGTTCGTGCCCGCAGAAGACGGCGGATATGCCCTGATCGGCCTCAGCCGCTGCGATGCCCGTCTGTTCGAGGATATGGCATGGGGTAGAGCGGAAGTGATGGCGCAGACCCGCGCGCGCCTGCGCGAGTTGCGCTGGCGCTGGCGCGAGCTCGACACCCTGTGGGACGTCGACCGGCCCGCGGACTACCGGCGTCTGATGGAATCGGGACTGCTGGCCCCGGGCCGCGCGCATGCGTAAGGGGCGGCTTTGCGCGGCAGCGGCGATCGTGCTGTGCGCTACGCTGGCACCCGGCGCAGTCGATACGATTATTGTCGGCGCGTTCTCGGCGGTCCGTCCCGGCGCTGCGCTTCCCGACGGCTGGGTGCCGCTGGGCGCGGACAGCGCCAAAAACCGCACCCGGTATGCGCTGGTTGATGACGGCGGCGCGACCGTGCTGCGCGCCGAGTCGAACGCCGCCGCATCGGGACTGTCGCGCAAACTGCGCGTCGATCCGGTTGAATATCCGCTTCTCAGGTGGCGCTGGAAAGTCAGCAACACGCTTAAAGGCGGCGACGTTTTCAAAAAAGAGGGCGACGATTACCCGGCGCGCATTTACGTGATGTTCGACTATCCGCTCGAGAAGCTGGCGGCCGGCGAGCGCAGGAAACTGCGCATGGCCCGCGCCCTCTACGATCCGAATTTGCCCGCCGCAACCCTGTGCTATGTGTGGGACAGCAAGGCGCCGTCCGGCACCATCACACCCAGTACTTACACCGACCGTGTGCGCATGGTGGTCGTCGAAAGCGGCCCCGCGCGCGTTAAGCGCTGGGTAAACGTGGAGCGTGACGTTTACCGGGATTTCAAAGCGGCCTTCGGCGAAGCCCCCCCGGCAATTTCAGCGATTGCCGTTGCCACCGATACCGATAACACCGGCGAATCAGTCACGGCCTGGTACGGCGATATTTCTCTGCATAAACGGGCAGTTAGCGACGGCGCGGTGCCGAAAACGCCGGCCCCCGGCCAATAATTCATTGCCTTTTCAAGGTGCTTAGGGAAGAATAGCGCCTCTTTTTGCGACACACGTCTGGGGAAAAAACTTAAATCACCGCCTAAGGCCGGTAAATTTTTGACTACGTCCACACTGCATGTCTGACCTCTCCAGCGTCACCGTTTTCGGCAAGACCTCGCCGCAGCTGCCTGTCCACTGGTATTTCGATCCCCGGATCTACGAAATCGAGAAGCGGCTGCTGTTCGATAACGGCCCCGGTTATGTCGGCCACGAACTGATGGTGCCCAACCCGGGCGACTACCAGTCGCTCGAATGGCTGGGGCATGCCAAGGCGCTGGTGCGCAACGCCGACGGTGTAGCGCTTTTGTCCAATATCTGCCGGCACCGCCAGGCGATCATCCTCAAGGGGCGCGGCAGCGCAAAGAATATCGTATGTCCGCTGCACCGCTGGACCTATGCGCTCGACGGCAGGCTGCTGGGCGCACCGCATTTCCCCGACAATCCCTGCCTGGATCTCGCCAGCACACCGCTCGCCAACTGGAATGGCCTGCTGTTTGCGGGCAAGCGCGACATCGCGCGCGACCTTGCCGGTCTTGGCGTCATGCAGGACCTCGACTTCTCGGGTTTTATGCTGGACCGCGTCGAGATCGACGAATACGCATGCAACTGGAAAACCTTCATCGAGGTTTACCTCGAGGACTACCACGTCGAGCCTTTCCACCCCGGCCTGGGTCATTTCGTCAATGTTGCCGACCTGCGGTGGCAGTTCGGCGACTGGTACAGCGTGCAGACCTGCGGCGTGAAACAGGGCCTGGCCCGGCCCGGCAGCGAAGTCTACCGCCGCTGGCATGCGCAGGTGCTGCGCTACGGCGAGGGCGGCGTGCCCAGGCACGGCGCGATCTGGCTCACCTATTTCCCCAACGTCATGGTCGAGTGGTATCCGCACGTGCTGGTGGTCAGCACCATCGTTCCGCGCGGCCCCGAGACCTGCACTAACATCGTCGAGTTTTATTATCCCGAAGACATCGCGTTGTTCGAGCGCGAGTTCGTGGAAGCCGAACAGGCGGCATACCGCGAAACCGCCGTCGAGGACGCCGAAATCTGCGTGCGCATGACCGAGGGCCGCCGGGCGCTGCATCTTCAGGGCACCAGCGAAACCGGTCCCTATCAGTCGCCGCTGGAAGATGGCATGCTGCATTTTCACGAGTTCATACGACGCCAACTTGAACCAATGATGAATGCAGGATGAATGACGTCCAGCGAGAACAGCCCCCGATTCAATTCATCATCCATCGACTGTAATTCAGCATTCGCCATGAGCTACACGACTCTGGTTTCCGCAGCCGACCTCGCCGACCATCTCGGCGACGCGAACTGGATCGTCTGCGACTGCCGGCATGATCTGCTCAACTACGAAGCCGGCCGCAGCGCTTATGCAAAAGCGCACGTTCCCGGCGCGCACTTTCTGCACCTGGACGAGGATCTCTCGGGTCCCAAAACCGGCCGCAACGGCAGGCATCCCCTGCCGCACCCGATCACGTTCACGCTGCGCCTGGGCGCGCTCGGCATCGATAACTCGAAGCAGATTGTCGCTTACGATGCAAGCGGCGGCTATTACGCCGCGCGCCTGTGGTGGATGCTGCGCTGGGTGGGACACGCGCGCGCCGCAGTGCTCGATGGCGGCTGGGATGCGTGGACCAAATCAGGATACCCGGTCACCGACAAGCAGCCCGCCGCGCAACCCACGACGTTCAATCCCAGCCTGCAGGCGCAGCACGCCGTGGACACCGGGTTCGTCGCGTCCAGCCTCGCCCGCCGGGAAATCTGCGTGCTTGACGCGCGCAGCGCCGACCGCTATCGCGGCGAGAATGAAACGCTGGATCCCGTCGGCGGCCATATCCCGGGGGCGAAGAACCGTTTTTTCAAACACAACCTCGACACGACGGGCCGCTTCAAACCCGCCGCTGACCTCGCGCAGGAATACTCTGAACTGCTGGGCGCGCACGGCCCGTCAAACATCGTCCATCAGTGCGGTTCGGGCGTCACCGCCTGCCACAACCTGCTCGCGATGGAAATTGCCGGCTTGGCGGGCTCCCGGCTCTACCCCGGCTCATGGAGCGAGTGGTGCAGCGACCGGGCACGGCCCGTCGCAACAGGCGCCGCCGCATAACGCGCGGCGACACATGACCCATTTGCCAAGTGCTTTGCATGGCCCTGCTGCTCGCCGACCTGATTCTGATCATACACTTCGCCTTCGTCGTGTTCGTGGTGGGCGGGCTGGGGCTGATCTGGGCTGGCGCCGCGCTGGGGTGGCGCTGGGTGCGCAACATATGGTTTCGCGCTGCTCATTTGGCGGCGATACTTTTCGTGGCGGCCGAAGCGCTCGCCGGCGTGTGGTGCCCGCTCACGGTTTGGGAAGACGCACTGCGCGGCAGGACCGAAGACAAAAGCTTTATTGCACGCTGGATACACCGCGTCATGTATTACGACTTTCCGGACTGGGTGTTCACGGTCGCTTATGTCGCGTTCGCGGCTGCGGTCGCGGCGATGTTCTGGCTTGCGCCGCCCGATCGACGGCGCCGGCGGACCTGAGCCGGGGCGCTGCGGCGCCCGGCTCATAACAACAAAAACAGATAATTAAGACAGAGTATCGGCCCAGATGTTGCGCGCCCAGCCCCATGCGTATGTCCCCTCGATCTCGCTCGCCTTCGGCGACACCCCGCCCGCACCCTTGACGGACACCATGGTGTTCTGAGCAGGATCGTACTTGTGGATCGAGGTGACATGCATCGCGCTGCGTCCGTCGACCATGCTGTAGCAGGCATTCATGATGGCCGGGTTTCGGAAAACCGGCTGGCCCTTGAGCAGCGCCACGACTGCACCCGCGCAAATCTTGCCGTGCTGATTGGCCATGCTGCCCGACTTCGGCATGCCGGGAGCGGACAGGGTCGCATCGCCGAGCACGTGTATGCCCTTGACGGCGGTCGATTCACAGGTCAACCAGTCGATGTTGCACCAACGTTGATTGGTCGTGATCAGCCCTGCCTGCCGCGCGACATTGCCCGCGCCATGGGGCGGCACCACGTTCAGCACATCGCCCTTGACGTTGTCGAACGTCAGCTTCACGGTCATGCCCTTGACATCCACGTCCTGGAGCTCACTGTTCGGGCGATAGTCGATTATGCCCTTGTACGCGCCGTCCCAAGACTGGAGGAACAGGCCTTTCTTCGAGGTAATATCGGAGTTGGAGTCGAGAACGATGATCTTGGAACGTGGCTTCGCGCGCTTGAAGTAATCCGCAACCTGGCACACTCGCTCGTACGGTCCCGGCGGACAGCGATAGGGTGCCATCGGAATGTGGAACACGAACACACCGCCATCCCGCATCGCCTCGAGCTGCTTCCTCAACGCTACGGTCTGTGGACCTGCTTTCCAGGCATGCGGGATGCGGTTCTGCGCTTCCGCGCTCCTCAATCCGGGAATCTGGTCATACATGAAATCGATGCCCGGCGCGACGATCAACCTGTCGTAAGCGAGCGTCGTGCCGTTCGCCAGCCGCACCTGCCGCGCGCCCGGATCCACTGCCACGGCATCATCGCGCAGTATGCGCACCCCGCGCTTCTTCAATCCATCGTAGCCGAACGTCAGGTCCCCGATCCGGGCGTTGCCCCCCAGCACGAGATTGCTCATCGGACACGAGACGAATTCCGGGTTCCGTTCAACCAGCGTCACCGCGATGTCGGGTGCCCACAGACGGATATACTTGGCCGCGGTCGCGCCGGAGAACCCACCACCGATTATGACCACCCGTGCCGTAGCTCGCGCCTCTTCCATCGGTGCGCATCCCGTAACCGCGGAAACACCCGCTCCCGCGGAGACCCACTTGATGAACTCGCGTCTGGTTAGTGCCATGGTATCCCCCTTTCAGTAGCGCGAGGCCGGGGCGGCCGGCACCGTTGTCGTCGCGGGCGCAGGCTTCACGCTTGCAAAGTATCCCGCAATGATCTCGAGTTCCTCATCGGTGTAGCCTTTGGCCTGCTGGTGCATGATGGTTGCCGGGCGCTTGTCGGCCTTGAAGTCCTTCAACTCCTGCAGCAGGCGATTCTTGCTCTGTCCGGCGAGGCTGGGCGGCACGCCACCTACGCTCCTGCCGTCGGTGCCGTGGCAGGTGAAACAGGTGGCCGCAAGGCTGCGTGCAGCATTCGGGCTCTGGGCAAGCGCGGGAACGACGGCCATGCCCAGCAACAGGACTACCGGCACTCCCAAGCGCAAGGAATATGCGGATTTCATGTATGTACCCTCCTGAACTGAAGACAGCGATGATTATGATTTGCCGCGCCCGCCTGCTTCAGGCCGGACGGCGATATCGTTATATCCAGTATCCAGGTCGGCGCGCCTGGTCTGCATCGGCGGACGACCTGAATCAGGCCACGCTGGCGGCTTCCTCGGTGAAAATCAGGTGAATTTTGCCGCTTTCGTCGATATCGACCGTCACTTTGCCGCCGCTCGCGAGCCGCCCGAACAGAAGCTCGTCGGCGAGCGCGCTGCGGATAGTGTCCTGGATCAGGCGCGCCATGGGGCGCGCGCCCATCTGCGGGTCGAAGCCCTTTTTCGCCAGATACTCCTTGAGTGCCGGCGTGAAGGTGATGTCCACTTTCTTTTCGTGCAACTGCTCCTCAAGTTGCATGAGGAACTTGTCGACCACGCGGATGATGACCTCGCGATCCAGCGCCGCGAACGAGATGATGGCGTCCAGCCGGTTGCGAAACTCCGGCGTGAACTGGCGCTTGATTTCGGTCATTTCGTCACCCGCCTGCCTGCTCTGGGTGAAGCCCATGGAAGTCTTTGACAGCTCGGATGCACCGGCATTGGTGGTCATGACGATCACCACATTGCGAAAATCCGCCTTGCGGCCGTTGTTGTCGGTGAGCGTGCCGTGATCCATCACCTGCAGCAGAATATTGAAGATGTCGGGATGTGCTTTTTCGATTTCGTCCAGCAGCAGCACCGAGTACGGATGCTTGGTGATGGCCTCGGTGAGCAGGCCGCCCTGATCGAAGCCGACATAGCCGGGGGGAGCGCCAATCAGGCGCGACACCGCGTGCCGCTCCATATACTCCGACATGTCGAAGCGGAGCAGTTCCACGCCCATGGTGTAGGCGAGCTGGCGCGCCACCTCGGTCTTGCCGACGCCGGTCGGGCCTGAGAACAGGAAGCAGCCGATCGGCTTTTGCGGATTACCCAGCCCGCTTCTCGCCATTTTGATCGCTGCGGAAAGCGCGCCGATCGCCCGGTCCTGGCCGAACACCGTGGTCTTGAGATCGCGGTCGAGATTTTTCAGCGAATTACGATCGTCCGCCGATACCGTTTGGGCGGGAATGCGCGTGATCTTTGCGATGATTTCCTCGATCTCGTGCTTGCCGATGATTTTCTTCTGGCGCGACTTGGGCTGGATGCGCTGCGCTGCCCCCGCCTCGTCGATGACGTCGATCGCCTTGTCAGGCAGATGCCGGTCATTGATGAAGCGCGCCGACAACTCGGCAGCAGCGGTCAGCGCCGCCGGCTGGTATTTGACGCCGTGATGCTCTTCGAACCGCGACTTGAGGCCCTTGAGAATCTGCACCGTTTCCGCAACGGTCGGTTCGACCACGTCGATTTTCTGGAAACGCCGCGAAAGTGCATGGTCCTTTTCGAACACGCCGCGGTATTCGTTGTAGGTGGTGGCGCCAATGCACTTCAACTGTCCGCTCGACAACGCCGGCTTCAGCAGGTTGGAAGCATCCAGCGTTCCGCCCGACGCAGCTCCCGCTCCGATCAGCGTATGAATTTCGTCGATGAACAGGATGGCGTGCGGATTATCGACGAGTTGCTTCAACACCGCCTTCAGGCGCTGCTCGAAGTCACCGCGGTATTTGGTGCCGGCAAGCAAAGCGCCCATGTCCAGCGCATAAACATTGCAACGCTTGAGAATTTCGGGCACGTCACCCTCGATGATGCGCCGCGCCAATCCTTCGGCGATCGCCGTCTTGCCGACGCCCGCTTCTCCCACCAGCAGCGGGTTGTTTTTTCGACGCCGGCACAGGGTCTGCACCACACGCTCGAGTTCGCGGTCGCGGCCGATCAGGGGATCGATTTTGCCGGACAGCGCCAGAGCGTTGAGATTGAGCGTAAAGTTTTCGAGCGCGCCACCGGGCTGGGCCTCGTGTTCTGCTTCGCCCTCGGCATCGTTTTTGGCCGGCGCAGCCTGCGGCACCTTGCTGATGCCGTGGGAGATGAAATTCACGATATCGAGCCGGGTCACGCCTTTCTGATGCAGGAAATAAACGGCGTGGGAATCCTTCTCTCCGAAAATCGCCACCAGCACGTTGGCGCCGGTCACCTCTTTCTTGCCCGAGGACTGCACGTGCAGGATGGCGCGCTGGATCACCCGTTGGAACCCGAGCGTGGGCTGGGTATCAACCTCGTCGCCGGCCAGTATCGGCGTATGCTCGGTCACGAAATCGACCAGCAGCTTCCTGAGATCGTCGATGTCGGCCGCGCAGGCGCGCAGCACCTCGGAGGCGGATGGGTTGTCGAGCAGCGCCAGCAGCAGGTGCTCCACCGTGATGAATTCATGGCGCTTCTGGCGTGCCTCCATGAAGGCCATGTGCAAGCTGACTTCAAGTTCCTGAGCAATCATCTAAGTCCAGTCACCCCAGTTTTACCTCAGTTTTCCTCCATTACACACTGTAACGGATGTTGGTGCTGTTTGGCGTACGATCTGACCTGTTCCACCTTCGTCGCCGCAACGTCCCGCGGATAAACGCCGCATACCCCCATCCCTTCGCGGTGCACCTTGAGCATGACCTGGGTGGCTTTTTCCCGGCTCAGGGCAAAAAACTTCTGCAGTACGGCGACGACGAAATCCATGGGCGTGTAATCGTCGTTCAGCAGCAGCACCTTGAACATCGGGGGCGACTTTACCTTGCTTTTTTTCGCCTCCAGAACCGTGTCTTCGCGATGCCTTGTTGCCATGCCGAAACCGCTTTTAATCCCGCGCGCCAATTGCTATTTTCAACATAATCCGCAAATTTTCAAGTGAATTCTCAAGATGCTTTCTGGAGTATACTTGACTTCCTCCCCCAAATAGCCTAGAAAGCGAATCGGGTGTTTGGCTTCAAGCTTTTCGCAGCACCGGTTTGCCCGTATGCGATCCTTGAAACTCAAACAGTTTGCGGGGATCAACGCCCGCTTTTTTGATGATGAAGGTAGGTTTATGGCAACTGGCACTGTGAAATGGTTCAATGACGCGAAGGGCTATGGCTTCATAACGCCGGACGACGGCAGTGAAGACTTGTTCGCGCACTTCTCGGCGATTCAGATGGGTGGGTTCAAAACACTCAAAGAAGGCCAGAAGGTGGCGTTTGAAGTCACCCAAGGACCCAAAGGCAAGCAGGCGTCAAACATCCAAGCCGCTTCCTGAGCACGCCGCCGGTTCATACCGGTGAATGCAATCCCGAATTGAAAAAGCCCGTTTGACCATGCCGGTCAGGCGGGCTTTTTGTCTTCACGGCCAAATTTCCCCGTAGCGTGAAAGTGGCTGCCGGGAGATTGTGGACTTGCCCCGTTTTCGTGGACGGTTGGTTTCCTAAACGATCGCAGTCTCGCGAGTCAGTAGTCTCCTCTCGTAGTTAACGGGTGACAAGTAGCCCAGGGAAGAATGCCGACGATGCGGGTTGTACCAGCCCTCGAGCCATTCGAACACCGCCATACGGGCTTCGGTCTGGGTCTTGAACCGGCGTCGGTTCAGCAGTTCACGCTCCAGGGTAGCGAAGAAGCTCTCGGCCATGGCGTTATCATACGCATCGCCGACCGATCCCATGGACGGCATGACGCCCATTTCACGGCACCGTTTGCCAAATGCGTAGCTGGTGTATTGGCAGCCCCGATCGGAATGGTGGATCACCTCCTGTGGCCGGCGTTGCATCAGGGCCATGTTCAGCGCACTCATGACCAGCTCCGTGCGCAGATGCGTTTCCATCGCCCAGCCCACGACGCGGCGCGACCAGACATCCAGCACCACCGCCAGATACAGAAAGCCGGACCACGTCGGAATGTAGGTGATGTCGGCGACCCACAGACGATCCGGCCCCGCGGCCGCAAATTGCCGCTCGACCAAGTCCACCGCGTGCTCCGCCGTCGGATCCGCTATCGTGGTGCGCACAAAGCGCTGGGGGGTGACGCCGCACAAGTCAGCGGCCCGCATCAATCTCGCCACGCACTTACGGCCAACGTGAATGCCGTGATCGTCGGCCAGTTCGGCATGGATCGAGGGTGCCCCGTACGCGCCTCGGGAGCGGCGATGAATGCCGTGGATCAGCGCAGTCAGCGCAATATCCGCCCGCGCACGCGCCGACAGCGGCCGATCCTCCCACGCATAGAACCCGCTCTTGGAGACTTTGAGCAACCGGCACATGAGCGCCACCGGATATCGGGCCTGGTTTGCCTTCACGAATCCGAAGAGCGCTTCGGTGTCGCGGTGCTCTCTTTCGCAAACCAGGCCGCGGCTTTTGACAGGAT
>CAKKQX010000381.1 GCA_919902235.1 Burkholderiales bacterium | reverse complement strand
GCTCGACGGCATGGCCGAGCACAGCCTGGCGCAGGCCTATCTCGCACTATATGAAAACAATCTCGCCAATCACGTCGGCGCAGGTGAAAACAGAGGCAAGAAACTGCAGCACGATTTCGTCGTGCGCGAGCTTGCCGGCCCGTTCGCTGCAGACACCAGCGGCGCGCTCGATATTGCCTACAGTTTCAGGCTGGCCCGCAACTGGAAACCGGATGATCTGCATGTCGCCGCCTTCGTGCAAAACCAGCAATCGGGCGACGTGCTGCAGGCGCTGGTCGCAGCACGCTGCAACTGAAGCGCGGCGCCGGCTTGCGCGCCATGGCAGGGATTTCATGTCAGGCGTTCTTGCTTTTCACCGCCCCGGCTTCAGGACTGATAAGCCGCCGGATTCCAGGTATGGATTTCCTCCCGCCCCTCTTTGCACCAGGCATAGAGCGCGTCGTAGATCACCATGCCGTGCCTGAGCATCTCGTGGTCGTCGCCGAAGATGCGCGACAGGCCGAGCGAGATCGCCGCCAGTCCGGGCGCCTGCGGCGCCAAATCGAGCTGCGCGGTATCCGCGCCGCGCACGATCAGCGCCAGCTGCTGCAATGCGGGATCGGCAAGCCGATAGTGCCGGATGAAGGCATCGAAGCTGCACAGCGCGCCTTCATGGGAAAACGCCACGCCGGGAATGTCGTACGGGATCGCGTCCTGCGCTTTTGCCGTGGCCAGCACCTGCGGGCTGGGCACATACAGAAACTGCGCGTCCCGGTCGATGAATCTGGCGATCAGCCAGGGACAGGCGATGCGGTCGATTTTGGGACGCTCGCGCGTCACCCAGCGGGTAGCCGCGGCGACCGGTTTGGGATCAAGCGCACCCTGCCTGGCTTTCCAGCCCTCCTCTATTCCACCCTCGAGGTAATACGCCTTGATGCCGCGCGCATTGAGCGCCTGCGCCGCACCCTGGCTGACCTCGTGGCCGTGTACGCAGTAGACGATCACGGTACTCGCGCCGGGCAGTTCCTGCGCCCAGGTTTCGACTGTTTCAGGATTACGCCGCAGCGCGCCTGCAATCATTTCGGCGGCGGCGCGAAATGCCGGCTCCCGCCGCGCGTCGATCACCAGCGGCGGCCGGGGGTCGTGCAGCGCGGACTGCACATCGGAAAAGGATTTGGATGGCGTCATGACGTTTTCCTCCTTGAGGATTGCCAGCCGGCGGGCGTGCGGGCACGCCGGAATTGAAAATTACCGATAAATGGAAAAACGGCGGACTGCGGCCGATGGGGTTCGGCCGCGAACAACCAACGGACTTTTAACGAAGGAACGATTAACGAAGAGACTATTTTTGAATCCAAGGCATCTCCTTTCGGGCATGACCCGTCAGAGCAGACCTTGGACGCGGGAGGCGTCTTGCGCAGGCGGGGAGGCTGCGTATCCCCACGCCGCTTAGATTAGCAGCGCTGTGCGGGCCGCGTCAATGCCGCCGCGAAAACCTATATGGTTTTTTGATGCAACCGGCTTTGTGCCGGCACGTGCTGCGCCAGGAACTCCATCTGGTCGGCGAGGATGCGGCGGTTGGTGAGAATCAGGTACTCCGCGCGATTGGGTATGTACGGCAGATAAACCAGTTCCATGCCCGCTTTCTCCGGGGTACGGTCACTTTTGCGCTCATTGCAGGCGCGGCACGCGGTAACGACATTCATCCAGGTATCGCGGCCGCCTTTGGAAAAAGGCTTGATGTGATCGCGCGTCAGCCGGGCAATCGGGAACATGTGCGCGCAATAAGCGCAGATCTGGCGGTCGCGATGGAACAGCTCGCGATTGTTGAGCGGCGGCACCTGGCCGAATGCCTTCATCGCCATTGCCCTGCCTTTGATGGCAATGATGCTGCTCGAGGTGATGCACGAGCGCTCGCCGGTCATGCGGTTCAATCCGCCGTGAACGGTGAATGCATACTCGCCCAGGCTCCACGCCACCTGATCCTTGGAGTAGTAATAACAGGCGTGCTGCCACGTGATCCAGCGATGCGGCACACCGTGGGTGTCCAGCGTCAGGATCAGCGGAAAGGCGCTGCGCGGCGCCTCGTCGAAAGCGGTTTGAACGGTATCCGGCAAGATCGTCCCCGTAAGAAATATCACCTCCATCGTACCCTGATAATTTACCACACGTTTTTGAATAATTGGTGGTTTTCAGGGCCGGCATAGCCTCCCCGGGCACTTCGCGGTATAATTCCGCTCCGTGAATTCAATACCATGCATATCCGCGCCGGCATGTGGCCGGCGCAGCCGCCTGTGAACGCTCCCGATTCAGCCACCGCCATCCCGGCGGCGGCTCCCGCAACCCAGGTGACGTTCGCCTCTCTCAATCTGCTGCCGGAGTTGCAGCGCGCCGTCGCCGAACAAGGCTATACCGAGCCGACGCCGATACAGGTCAGGGCCATCCCCGCCATACTCGAGCGTCGCGACATCATGGGTTGCGCCCAGACCGGCACCGGCAAAACCGCCGGTTTCACCCTGCCGCTGCTGCAGCTGCTTGCGCCGCATGCCAACACCAGCCCTTCGCCCGCCCGTCACCAAGTGCGCGCGCTGGTGCTGACCCCGACGCGCGAACTGGCGGCGCAGGTGGAGGAGTCGGTGCAGGCCTACGGCAAATACCTGCCGTTGCGCATCACCGTTGTTTACGGCGGCGTCGACATGAAGCCGCAGACCAAAGCGCTGCTGGCGGGCGTGGAAATCCTCGTCGCCACCCCCGGCCGCCTGCTCGATCACGTGCAGCAGAAAACCGTCAACCTGTCGCAGGTGCAGATCCTGGTGCTGGACGAAGCCGACCGCATGCTCGACATGGGCTTCCTGCCCGACATCCGGCGCATCCTGGCGTTGATGCCGCCGCAGCGCCAGAACCTGCTGTTTTCCGCGACCTTCTCCGACGACATCAAGAAGCTCGCCAACCAGCTCCTGAGGAGCCCGCTGCTGATCGAGGTCGCGCGCCGCAACGCGCCGGCGGATCTCGTATCGCACCTCGTCTATGAAGTGCCGGCGCTGCGCAAACGCGCCCTGCTGGCGCATCTCATCCGCTCGCGCAACATCAAACAGGTGCTGGTGTTCGTGCGCATGAAGCGCGACGCCAATCGCCTGGCACGCGAGCTGGTGCGCGACGGCATCAACGCCACCGCCATCCACAGCGACCGCACCCAGGCCGAGCGCGAACAGGCGCTGGCCGATTTCAAGGAAGGCCGCTCAACCGCGCTGGTGGCGACCGACATCGCCGCGCGCGGCATCGACATCGAAGAATTGCCCTACGTGATCAATTACGAATTGCCCCACACGCCGGAAGACTACGTGCACCGCATCGGCCGCACCGGCCGTGCCGGCTTGCCGGGCGAGGCGATTTCGCTGATGTGCAAAGACGAGGAGAAAATGCTCGTCGATATCGAAA
Organism: Burkholderiales bacterium; assembly: GCA_919902235.1. Classification (GTDB taxonomy): domain Bacteria; phylum Pseudomonadota; class Gammaproteobacteria; order Burkholderiales; family SG8-41; genus CAKKQX01. The sequence continues at coordinate 141 of CAKKQX010000381.1, read as the reverse complement.
AACTTCTGAAGCGCAGCATCCCGCGCCAGCTTGCCGAAGGTTTCGACCGCGGCGGCGCAGAACAGCCGCCGCGCGCCCGGGAAAATCGGGATGGCGACAGCCACAACCGCGCCCCCCGGGATCACCGCGATGTTCATCCGG
>CAKKQX010000380.1 GCA_919902235.1 Burkholderiales bacterium | reverse complement strand
GGTGACGATGGCGGTGAGCCGGCCAGCGGCCTTCTCGCGCGCGCCCAGTTGCGCAGCCAGCGAGCTACATCGGGGCGTGTTCCCGCTACCTCGGCATATCCACCGGGCCGAGCGTGCAGCGGCGGCCCACGTCGCAAGCCAGCGAGCAAAAGAAACCCCGCCGAAGCGGGGGCCGGGAATGCCAGCGTGAAGGTTCAAACTTTCGCCCCGGCCAACTGCCCGAGCTTCGCGGCCAGATCATCCGCTTCCTGCATCAGATCCAGCGCCGCCTGCAGTGCGTAATGGAACATTTCGTTATCGCTGGCGTATGCCTGCGCGATGGTAACGACGCCTCGGGCGTTTGTGAGCTTGTCGCATAGCGCCTCGCTTACTGTGTCTGCCTTGCTCATGTCTGTCTCCTGGGTGGTAGCGGCTCAGTCACCGCAAGCTCATCCTATCGACAAACCTGTAAACAGGTGTTTACCAGCGATGCCCATTTACTGCCGGCTCCCACGCGCCCTTGCTGAAACCCGTCAGGCAAACAGGTATTGCCGTTATTTGCTCTCCAGCCGCTTGCACGCGCCCTCCAGCACACTGGCAGCGTAGGCGTTGCCCTCGGCATCAAGTGCCCTGGCCCCCTCACGCAGGGCGGCTATGAATTTGGAGCGCTTGGTCCCGGTCGCAGCGCACGTAACCGCCAAGAGGATTGCGACCGCGTCGCGTACGCCGGCCGCCATCTTCTGCCCCTCACTGCGCACAGCAGGCAGCACCTCTTGTTCAATTACTTTCTGCATTGCGTCAAGCGTTTCCTGGTCCATCCTCCCCCCCTCAATTGTGTCGCCTGTTGCCTTCCTACAGGACGCGGTAGAACGTCGCAGCCATCAGGAATACCGTCGTGCCGCGCGCGCGGTCGCCGCGCCGATTGACGACAGCACTTGACCGCGCGAGGAACGGAAGCTGTCGGCATCATTCGCGTACACGGTGATCATGTTGGTTACATTGACGCCGCCCCAATCGCCAGGCCGATTCTCAGCCGCCGGGGTGATGCGCTCGCCACGGTGGACAAACGCCAGGGTATCGCGCGGCACGAACGGTGTTCCCGAGGCGTACAGTGGAATCGCATCGAATACCGGCGCCGGCGCCTGTGTGCCGCTGATGAGGTTGCCGAGGCGGCCGATCCAGGTGGGCAGGGAATCTGACCCGTCACCGAAAATGCTACCGACCAATCCGCCTATTTTGTTGTTCTTGTCAAAATCACCGAACAGCAACTTCCCAAGCTGCGCCGCAAGAATGTCCGCCGCCATGCGGTCGAGCATGGCCTTGAAGCGGTCGCCCATGTTTTCGAACTTGCCCTGCATGAAATCGAACAGCGTGTCGGAAAGATTCGCCTGAATGTTGCGCGCGGCCTTCTTTGCAAACTCGCCCATTTCGGTGAGCACGGGCTCTATTCTATTCCCGGCCGCATCGAAGCCCGCAGCCAGCCGCATGGCGATTTCCTCGCCCTCGCGCTGCGTGTCGATGAATTCGAACCACGCCTTCATGCGCGCATCGTGATTGGCTTTATCTCCCTCGCGTTCCCTGCGGTTATAGTCGTCGGTGAGCTGCGCGGCTTCGGACATGATCTTTGCCTGCTCTTCCATGTCCTCGACCCATTGCTGCGCGATGAAGGTTCGTTGTTTTGAGAGTTGTTCAGCGAGCCGCTTGGCTTCGGCGATAGCCTTTTCATCGGGAAGGCCAGGGGCTTTTTCCTTTTTCCCGGCAGCCGGCGGCCGCACAGGTTCACCGAACACATTAGTTTCGCCGCTCAGAAAGCGACGCAACCGTGTGACGGTGTCAACTCGCTGTCTGAGGAGGCTGATATGCTCGTCAAGCGCTGCGAGTTCGTCTTTCGAGGCTGTTTTCGACTTACGCGAGCGCTCGCTCTCCGTAGAGAGCAGTTCATCCGTCAACTCGACCATCTCACGATTGGCCTTCGCTAGGTCCGACCTCATCGGGGAAAGCTCCAACATCGCACCGAGAAGCCCAAGGAAACCCTCGCCATCGCGCACAGCCTCGGCCATGCGCGTCGACATCCTCGTTAAAGACGGCAGCACTCTTTCCGCGATCTCAAGACCAAGCCCGCGAGCCGAACCCGCCAGGCGCGTCAGGTTGTAGTTAAACTCCTCCGCTCGCTTCGTCGCGTCCGTGGAAATGACCAGCCCGAAGCGGCGCGCTTCCTCGGCGCTCTCGCGCAGGCCGTTTGCACCTTGATTCAGCAATGGAATCATGTCGGCGCCGGCGCGCCCAAACAACTTGACCGCCAGCGCGGTCTTGCCGGCGCCGTCCTCCATGTTGGCAAAGCGATCCGCGATCTCGAACAGCACCTGCTCGGAACTTTTAAGATTGCCGCGGCTCGCCTCGACTTGCAGCCCCAGCGCCTTGAACGCGTCGCGCGCGTCACCGGTGTTGGCCTGGGTGTCGGCCATGTTGACAGAGAGTTTTTTCAGGCCCGTGCCGAGAGATTCCAGCGAAACGCCGGACAGGCCGGCGGCATAACCCAGCGCGGACAGCGACTCGACCGACACGCCGACGCGCTGGCTCATTTTGCCGAGTTCGTCGACGGAATCGATAGCCCCTTTGACGAACTTGGCGAAGGCGCCCACGGCCAGCAATCCGCCCAACGCCCGCAGCGTATTGCCGACCTTCGCAAATGCGCGGTCCATCTGGTCTGCGTTGCGCTTGGAAATCTGCGCGACCTTGCCCAGGTCGGATTCAAAGCGAGCCAGTCTCGCCTGCAAATCGATCGTAAGTGAAGCAAAGGCCATGTCTTAACTCCTTATATCCATAGATGAATACTTACGTGATTCACTTTCCACGATTCGCACATTTCCGGGCCTCAGCCAGCAACCAGGCTGGCGGATGCATGGGTGAACTCGGGTCGTCGAGCCATTCATATCCGGCGGGCGGGCGCGCGTCCGGGTGCGCCTCTTTCCAAATCAGCCACCGCTCAGGCAACAGTTCGTGGTCCGGGAAAATGAGCGCCAGCCATGGAACGCCAGATTCATCGGCGCCCCTGGGCTCGCCCGCGAACCATGCAGCCAGGGAGCGCGGGAGATTCTCCGCATTCGTGCTGCGCCGCGGCCGTAACGTGCTTTTTCGAGCGGTCATTGATCGTCTCCTGGAGCCAGCCGCAGCGCTCGCAACGCGCTTATCATCTGCCCGCGCCCGTCACGTTCGATCGCGCACGCCGGGTGCGCCTTCAACTGGCCGAAGCGGTCAGGCTGGACCGCGCCATCTTTGTCGATTAATTCCCTCGCCTCCTGGGCGCGCTGGTAAGCCTCACAGGCCGCCTGGAGCAGCGCCATGCCTGCCGCATCGTCAATGCAGTAGTCGGCCCTCAGCTTCTCCCACATGCGGCGTGCGCCAGCCTTCAGGTGCATGGGTGCGTCAGATTTTTTCATGGAAAGATTCCCCCAAAACCTCCGAATGCAACCATGCGCGGTCTAGAGCGGACAGGGTTGGGGAGACTCGACCGGCCCTGTCTATTCATCCCTCACCCGTAACGCTATCGCCCACGGTCCGACAGGCGGAGGTATGCGATGCCGGTCACAGCGGTCCTGCAAGGTAATCGTGGCGCACCCTGGTTCGCTGCAGACCTGCCCCCGTTGCGCTCTCTGGATCGCCTGCAGGGCGTCAACCTCAGCCCGGCATCGATCAGCTTCTTCAGCGGCCCCAGGTTCGTTCCGCAAGCAGGCGACAGCGGCTGCGTTCAGGCGCTCCTTGGCCTCGCGAAAGCGGCTTTCAATGCCTCGCATACTCGACCGCCTTCGAAACCCAGTTCGACCAAGCCTGCTGCCAGTTCGCGAACATCGACCCCTTTGCGCGATGGTGCCCCAGGAATTTCTCGGTTTCCGACATCACGCGATCCGCAGGCAATCCGCGATCCTGCGCCCAGGTCGACATTTCCGGAGTCACCTCGAAGCTATCGGGGCAGACCGTAGCCGGCAGCCGTTGCCGCCCTCGTTTCACCTTGCCGTTTCCCCCGCTTGCGGGGGACATAGGGGGTACTAAAGAAGATGAAGATGAAGCGCCGTTCCCAATCCCCCCCTTTGGTGAAGCAAAATCATCAACCAATCCCCCCTTTGGTTGAGTGCTTCCCGGTCACCAATCCCCCCCTTTGGTAAACGGTTGGGCTGATTGTCAGCGGTAAACTTGGTGTCACCGCCACGGCGTTGGCGCAGATACTCGTCCCGCACCATGCGGCTGGAATACCAGATCGGACCATCCTGCTCGGGGATCAGCGTCACGGGCTCACCGGCTTTGCCGGCGTGCATCGGTGTGAAGACGCAGGCCGCGCACCGTTGCCCGGGATCTGCGCCTTTGAGCACGTCTCGAGCCACCAACGATTTCAAATCGCTCAGCCGGCACCCGATGGCCTGGGCGATCTCGCGCAGCGTCCAACGCAGCACGCCGTATTCGTCGCTGTCGTGCATCAGGCAAATGGTCTCAAGCCAGATACCGCGCTCGGCGAAGGTGCAGCGGCGCAGCTTCGCATTGTTGCGCCAGTCTGCAGGGTAGAACTGGAAAGCGGGTCTTTTCATGCGTCACCCGCCGCGGCGCGTTTGAAGTCGGGCGCAGTGACCACACCGGCAGCGCGCGGGCGTGATCGCATCGGTATACTCGGCAGCGCGCCGGCAAGGTTCGTGAAGCGCATCGCTGCGTCCAGAAAGGTCGTGTAGATCGTCCCGGTCGGACCGTTTCGCTGCTTCGCGATGTGCAGTTCGGCGATGCCCTTGTACTCCGATTCAGGGAAATACACCTGGTCCCGGTATAGCAGGATGATCAGGTCAGCAGCCTGCTCGATCTCCCCGGATTCGCGCAGGTCGGCCATCGTCGGGCGCCTGTCGGTGCGCATTTCCAGGTTGCGATTCAACTGCGCGAGCGCGATCACGGGCGCGGAAAATTCCTTCGCGATCTCCTTCAGCCCCTTCGCGATCCCGCCAACGCGCTCATCGCGGGATTCGCCCTGCCCATTCATCAACGTCATGTAATCCACCGCGATCAGCCTGGGCGAGCCGTGCTTGCGACAGAGGCGACGCAGGCGGGCCCGGATGTATCCCAGGGTCACGCCCGGGCGGTCATCGATCATCAACGGCAGGTTGGAGAGCTTGCCGATCGCCTCGCCGATCCTCGTCCAATCGTCGCCTTGTACGCGCCCGGTTCGCAAGTTGTGCATGGACACCCTTGCATTAGCGGCGATCTCGCGCAGTCCAATCTGCTCACTGCTCATCTCCATGCTGAAGAGCGCACAGGGTCCCGCTTTGCTGGCGACGTGTTCCAGAATGCCTAGGGCAAGCGCGGTTTTCCCCATCGACGGCCGGGCGCCGATCACAATCAGATCCCCGGACTCGAGCCCGCCGGTCATATGGTCCAGGTCAATCAGCCCTGTCTCGATACCGGCGATGCCACCACCACTCGAATAAAGCCGGTCAACGCGCTCCACGGCCCGCGTGAGCGCGTCTCCCAGCGTTTCCATGTCGCCGCCCCCGCGTGCGGTCCGTGCTGCGAACAGACGCGATTCCGCCTCTTCCTGCAGGGCCTGGGCATCTGCGCCCGGTGTCGCGGCCTTGTCGTAGATGTCCGTCGCGGTGGCCTGCAGCTCGCGCAGCATCGCTTTATCCCGCACGATCTCGGCATAGCGCCGGATGTTGGCGGCGCTCGGCGTGTTTATCGCCAGGCTCCTGATGTAGGCGGCATCGCCTGCGCGCTCGAGTTCGCCAGCAGCGCGCAGCCGCTCGATCAGCAACAAGGGATCGACGGCGCGGCCGTCCTCAATCATGCGCCACAGCACGCGCGCGATCGCGCGGTGTTGGTCCGCGTAGAACTGCCCCGGGCGCAGGAAGTCAATCCGGTCGAATGCCGTGGGTGACAGCAGCAGTCCGCCAATCACGGCCTGCTCCGCCTCGATGGAATGCGGCGGGACGCACAGTTCCGGAGCGGAAGCGGGGGTGGCGATCATGACCATCAACGCACCTCCCGCAGCGCAGCCATGGCGTGCGCCGTCGCGTCTGCGTGGACACTCCACGCGTAGCAACTAGAGCAGAGGTCGTGATGGCGCTGCCGCGGCCGGAAGTGGGTGCCACACCGGCAGCAGTTGCGAACTTGGAGCGGGAAGTGGATAATGCAGACAGACCGTTTTTTATTGTTCTCGACGCCCTCTGCCCCGCGGGCGTTTTCTTTTTCGGGCGGCCAGGTCATGCGGCCAGCCCCTGCCCGTCCAACCAAGCGAGGTAACGCTCGGCGACGATATACACGCGCCGTCCGGCCCTACGGATCGCGCCGGCCTTATCGAGTCCATTTTTTTCGGCATTGAAAACCTGCCACCGAATCGACGCCTCAGAGAGTGCCGGCTGCGCCTGCGAAAATTGCCGAATTGTGTAGAACGTAATGCCATTCATTGCAACCTCCTGAACTGGCGTTAATGCCAGTAGTTGCAATTAAAGCCCGAACTTAGCGGGCAGATGACTGACACTTTCGGAAGTAAATGCAGATAGAACTGTCACCCCCCTCTACGGGGCGAGTCTGATCACCTGTCGAGCAGTAAAAGAGCGGGGATTATCAAATGCCGCCGCCGTTGCAATGGCGACCAACTCGCGGCGGGGACCTCCAAGGTATTCCCTG
>CAKKQX010000379.1 GCA_919902235.1 Burkholderiales bacterium | reverse complement strand
GTGCTCAGTTGTTCGTAATCACGCAGGTCATGCGCCCGCACGGTGACGTGCACGCGCGGATCGTTGGGTAAGGTCACGGCGATGGGCGGCGGTGCACCGCGCAGTGCGCGCTGGGCATCGATGAAGTGGCGGACGGCGCTCAAGTGCGCGGCGTTCTCGCTGAGGGCGGCCTCGATGGCCTGTGCCAGGGCATCGCTGCCGTGCGTATCGAGCAGCTGCAGCAACCCGCGGGTGAGGACGCCCAGGTGCACGCCGCGCTCGGCGGCGAGCTTGAACAGTGCTTTGGACCCCGGGGCGGCATGATGCAAGCGGTCGAGCGCACGATGCGCCCGACCGGCGCGTTTGTGGGCCACCAGCGCGTCGAGATGAGCGGGATCCTCGATCTGCTGACCGCGATCGAAGCTGCGTGGGTGATCGGCGAGGGTCGCATCGCCCTCGACGATACGCACCCGCTCGAGCGTGGCGAGGATCTCCAGTGATCGGCCCAGATGCGTGTGCGGGATGGTGTAATCGTTCAGATCGAAGCGCAGGTACGGTGTTTTGCGCGCCACTGCCGCCAGCCGTTCTGCGGTGGGAAAGGGGTTATCCGGCAGCGGCAGTAACAGCGGCCGCTCTGCGGTGAACACCTGGCGCACACTGCGGTCGCGATCTTCCGGACAGGGTCGCAGCGCGGCTTCCTCCAGACACCACGTCGTCGCCTGGGCGTTCAGGTGGCCGATATCGTTGAACTTGCGGGCCGCAAAGAATCGGTCGCGAACAAAGCGGATCGCGCGTTCCACGCGCCCTTTCTCGTTGCCGCGCGCGACCGCCACCGGGCGTGGCTGGAAGCGATAGTGGGCGGCCAACTCCAGCAACGTCGGATGGAAGCGAATGGCCTCCGCCCGTCGTTCCAGCACCGCACTTTTCAGATTATCGTAGAGCACGATCCGAGGCACGGCGCCCCAGGCGCTGAACGCCTCGACGTGACCGCGCAGGAAGTTGTTCATGGCGCCGTTCAAGTAAAAACGCAGGAACAGGTGCCGTGAGTAGGACAGCACCATCACAAAGGCCATGAGCGGGCGGGTCGCTTTGCCGATCATGATCGAACCAAAATGCGCCCAGTCGCATTGCGCTTGCTCACCGGGCAAGGTGCGCAGGCGCAGATACGCCTCGGCGCTCGGCCGCGGCCGGAAGCGCGCGACGATGGCGCGGAAGTGATCCGGGCCGCCGCGATAACCGCGCTCGCGCACCATCACATGCAAGCGGCTGGCGCACAGACCCGGATATTGCTTGAGGGTCTCGATGATGAACGAGATAAACGGATCGGCGAGTGAAGGGCGCGTCGTTTTTTGCGCCGCCGGCACGCCCGCCTGCGCGAGCACCCGCCGTACCGTGGAGTGATGCAGCAGCAGTTGCCGGGCGATCGTACCGATCGGCCAATGTTCGGCGTGATGCAGGCGCAGCACCTCGGCTTCCACCGCGCGACTGATCATCCGTGCCCCTCAGCCGAAGCCCCACCCGCGCCAGGTACGCAGTCGCGTGAACAGCGGCAGCGGCGCGTGACAAAAATCGCAGTGACCGGCAACCCGATGAGGGTTGCGGTCACGCTGCGTGGGCGAAGCGGTCGTTGTATTCGGCGCTGACGGTGCATCGTTGGGCTCGATCGCGGCCACCTCGGCCCTGATCGACATCGTGACCACCGCTGCGAGCGGCGCACATCCCCGATGCGTCACTTTGTCGATCTGACGCGCGCGCCAAGTCTGCTGCCGAGCGGCGTGGCACCGGGCCCCACGGCGCGTGCGTTGGTAGCGTGCACCGGCACGGCGGCGCGACTCGCGCCGGCACTGCACCGCACACTCCCCAGCACAATAAATATTGCCGCGGTCGCACCGGCCACAGATGCTGACCGCGACTCCGCAGCGCCGGCAGTTGTACAGCCGGTAGCTCTCTGCCCGCACTGGCACCGCACGCCCCCACAGGACTGGACAGCGCCGTGCATCGCGGGCATAAATACCGTGCGGAAGGTTGCCCCCACAGGCATCTCACCGCTGGAGGCCCGGGGGTTTTTAATAGGGTTCCCGGGCCTTCATTGCTTCGGCGTTCGTTCAAAGCTTAAGCGGGAATGCTGCTACGCGGTGAGCGCGACATCCGCAGCAGAAAACGGCTATCGGAGCTGCTGCCGCCGATGGCGGCAGACTGGGCTTGGGTTACCCGTTAGACAAAGTCAAAAAACCAAAGACGGA
>CAKKQX010000378.1:4285-15992 GCA_919902235.1 Burkholderiales bacterium | reverse complement strand
TGTGGGCGTTGGACCAGATCCTTGTATCTGGTCGCGTCAAACCGATTAAAGGAGACAGCAATGGCAAATATCACCCGTTTTAATCCGTTCGAGGACACCATCGACGAACTGGTTCGCGGTTTTTTCGTGCGCCCCGTCGGTTTCGAGAACCCGGGCGCGCCGGTGCAGCAGTTTCGTGTCGACGTGACCGAAAACGACAGCGTTTATGTAATGCGCGCCGAAATCCCCGGTGTGAAAAAAGACGATATCCACATCACCATCGAGGGCGACCAGGTCGCGATCAGCGCGGAAGTCAAAAACGAAAAGGAAGTCAAGGACGGCGAGCGCGTGCTGCGCGCCGAGCGCCACTACGGCAAGGCCTACCGTGCATTTACGCTCGGTCAGACAGTTGATGAGGCGACTGCCAGCGCCAGGTACAGCGACGGCGTGCTGGAACTGACGCTGCCGAAGAAGGCTGCGACGAGCGCCAGGCGCATCACCATTCAGTAAGCAGTAAGGCGGTGAAAGCCGCCCGGTCTGCGGAAAGCGGCGGGGAATTCCCTGCCGCTTTTTTTATGCTCGTGTAAAATGAGTGAATCCTCACATCTTTGTCATTCAGCGTATGTCGATAACCGCCACTACCGCAGCGGGCAAAGCCAAGATCCTGGCCGAAGCCCTGCCTTACATCCAGCGTTTCCACGGCAAGACCATTGTCGTCAAATACGGCGGCAACGCCATGACCGACGAGGGCCTCAAGCAGGGTTTTGCGCGCGACGTGGTGCTGCTCAAGCTGGTCGGCATGCATCCGGTGATCGTGCACGGCGGCGGACCGCAGATCAATGATCTGCTGATGCGTATCGGCAAAAAGGGCGAGTTCATCCAGGGCATGCGCGTGACCGACGCCGAAACCATGGACGTGGTGGAAATGGTGCTGGGCGGGCAGGTCAACAAGGACATCGTCAACCTCATCAACCGTCACGGCGGCCGCGCGGTCGGGCTCACCGGCAAGGACGGCGGCCTCATCCGCGCGCGCAAACTCATGGTGCGCGGCAGCGTCGGCACCGAAGAACTGGTCGATATCGGCCAGGTCGGCGAAGTCGAAAGCATAGATCCGTCCATTGTCAATTTGCTGCACACCCAGAACTTCATTCCGGTGATCGCCCCGGTGGGTGTGGGCAAGAACGGCGAGTCGTACAACATCAATGCCGATTTGGTGGCGGGCAAGGTTGCGGAAATTCTCAAGGCCGAGAAACTGATCGTGCTCACCAATACCCCGGGTGTGCTCGACAAGAACGGCAATTTGCTGACCGGACTCACCGCGCGCAAGGTTGATGAACTGTTTGCCGACGGCACCATCTCCGGCGGCATGCTGCCGAAAATCGGCTCCGCGCTCGAAGCAGTCAAGAACGGCGTCAATGCCTGCCATATCATTGATGGACGTGTCGAACATGCGTTGCTGCTCGAAATTCTCACCAACGAAGGCGTCGGCACGCTGATACGCAGGCGTTGAGGCGTTTGCTCCGGCGACGGAATAAACTTATCTGTGTCCGATGCGCATAAACGACCGTGATGCAGACCATAACACGCACGGTGTCCTGGATTTTCGATCTTGACAATACGCTGCACAACGCGACACCGCATATATTTCCGCATATCAATCGTGCGATGACCGCGTACATGCAAACCCATCTCGGACTCGACGAGACCGCGGCGGGCGAATTGCGGCGGCACTACTGGCAGCGCTACGGGGCGACCCTGCTGGGGCTGATGCGCCATCATGGCACCGATCCGCAGCATTTTTTGTGGCACACGCACCAGTTTCCCGATCTGGATCGCATGCTGGTTCGCGAGCCGCGTTTGCGCGGAGCGTTGACCAGGCTGCCGGGCCGGAAGTTCGTATTTTCCAATTCGCCGGTGCATTATTCGCGCGCGGTGTTGCGTGCGCTCTCGATTGCCGATTTGTTCGACGATGTGTTTTCGATCGAGCGCACGCGCTATCGGCCCAAGCCCGACAGCCGGGGATTTCTGCGGCTGTGCCGTGCTAACCACTTGCGCCCGCAGCGCTGTATCATGGTCGAGGATGTTCTCGACAATCTGAAAACGGCAAAACGGCTGGGCATGAAAACAGTGTGGGTGACGGGGCGCACGAAGGCGCCGGCGCATGTCGACGCATGCGTATCGAACGTGACACAGCTTGCCGGCGTGCTGACGCGGCTGGGGTAAACCGAGGAAGCGAAAATGGCGGCAAGAAGCGGAGAGAGAAAGGCGCAAATCCTGCAGACGCTGGCGCAAATGCTGGAAAACCCGACGGCCGGAAAAATCACCACGGCGGCGCTGGCGGCGCGGCTGGATGTCTCGGAAGCCGCGCTTTACCGCCATTTCAGAGGCAAGGCCCAGATGTTCGAGGGCCTGATCGAGTTCATCGAACAGACGCTGTTTGCTCTTCTCAACAAGATCGGCAGCGAGGAAAAAAGCGGCGTGCGCCAGCTTGAGGCGATGATGGCGGTACTGCTCGGTTTCGCGCAGAAAAACCGCGGCATGACGCGCGTGCTGATCGGCGATGCGCTGGTCAACGAGGACGAACGGCTGCAGGCGCGCATCAATCAGCTGCATGACCGCCTTGAGGCGGCGCTGAAGCAGGCCTTGCGCTTCGGACTCACGCAGCAGGAAATCGCCGCAGAGGTCGATGTTGCCGCGCAGGCCAACGCTTTGATGTGCTTTGTCATTGGTCGCTGGCACCAGTTCGCAAAAAGCGGCTTCAGGCGCGATCCGATGGAACTTTGGGCAAAGCAGTGGAAGCAGCTCATGGAAGGCGTGATCGCCTGAAACGCGTTTGAATCGGCTGAATGGGGGAACTGCAAATGCAAACACTGACAACGCAGCAAATCGCCGAACTGCTGGCGGGCATCGCACGCGCCCAGCAGGCGGTGATTGATGCGATAGAGGGTCAACGACCGGGTTTCAAAGGGAAATATCTCACTACCACGCTGACGACCGCGGCCAGGATCCGCAACACTGCGCATACGGCGACTCTGGCAGACCTTCCCGCGCGTATCCTGCTCGCTTATCAGAGCCGCAATCCGCCCGATGTCGCCGTGGTGCAGCGCGATCTGGAGGCTTTGCTTGCCGCGCCGCCTGCGCCTGCCGCAGCATCGGCACCGGTCCAGGATGCGCCGGCGCCGGCCGCATCCGGCGATTCGCTCGACATGACGTTTTCCTAGAGGTCGAACCCGTCCGGCATTTTCTGCCGGCTGCCGCGGTCAGCGCGCCGCCGGTATCGAACAGACCGGACACGCCGGGTCTTTGGCGAGGCGCATCGAGCGCCATTCCATGGTCAGGGCGTCAAGCAGCAGCAGGCGTCCGGTGAGCGGGGTGCCGATTGCGGCGAGCAGCTTCAATGCTTCCGCTGCCTGCATGGCGCCGATGATGCCGACCAGCGGCGCAAAAACACCCATGATTGCACAGCGCACATCTTCGTTCTCGCCGTGCTCGGGGAACAGGCAGTGGTAGCACGGCGACTGCGGGCTGCGCATGTCGAATACGGCAATCTGGCCGTCGAAGCGCACCCCGGCGCCCGACACCAGCGGTTTGCGCAGCCTGACGCAGGCGCGGTTCACCGCATGACGCGTGGCGAAGTTGTCGCTGCCGTCGAGCACGATGTCGGCTGCTGCGACCAGTTCCTCCAGCCGCCCGCCTTCGATGCGCTCGGGCAGCGCGACGACATCGACCCCGGGATTGATCGCGGCGAGCGTTTGGCGCGCCGAGTCGACCTTTTTTCTGCCTATGGATTCGGTGCGATGAACGATCTGGCGTTGCAGATTGGTGAGATCGACTTCGTCGTGGTCGCAAATCGTGATGCGGCCAACGCCGGCCGCTGCCAGATAGAGCGCAATCGGCGAGCCCAGCCCGCCGGCGCCGATCAGCAGCGCATGTGATTCGAGCAGCTTTTGCTGGCCTTCGATGCCGATCTGCGGCAGCAGGATATGGCGGCTGTAACGCAGCAGCTGGTCATCGTTCATAAGCGGGTGAAACGCTACCAAGCCTGATGAATGAGCCCGCAATTGCGGGCCGCACTGTGCCGGTCATGAGCCGCGGCCCACGTATCGTCCGTAGAGTAGACCGCGGCTGCGCGGGCGTTCAGTTGGCCTTGACGCCGCCGCGGGTCTTGAGGAAGGCGATCGCCTGATTGAGTTCGTAGTCGTGCTTGGAAACGATTTCACCAGGCTCCGGCCGCAGCAGCTTTTCGTCTATATCCTTGGGGCGTGCCGCCGGCGTGAAATTATATTTCTCGGTTGCGATGGCGAGCGCTTTTGGCGGGTCTTCCGGCTTGTTATTGTCGGTGAGGTGCTTGGTGAGATCAGCCTCGCGCAGCTTGAGTCCGGCGGTTTTATCCGAGGTGCCGTCGTCGAGCAGTATGTCCGGCGTGATGCCCTTGGCCTGGATCGAGCGGCCTTGCGGGGTGTAATAGCGCGCCGTCGTCAGCTTGATTGCGGTGTTGTTGCCGAGCGGCAGTATGGTCTGCACCGAACCCTTGCCGAAAGTCTGCTGCCCCATGATCACCGCACGTTTATGGTCCTGCAGCGCACCGGCCACGATTTCAGAGGCGGATGCCGAGCCGCCGTTGACCAGAACCACCATGGACACGGTTTTCACCTCCGTCGGCAGCTTGCGAACAAAGTCATCCTTGGCGCGTCCGCGCAGATAATTCTCGGGACTCGCATTGAGGCGCATTTTCGAATCTTCAGTACGGCCGTCGGTATATACCACCAGCGCGCCCTGCGGCAGGAAAGCGGCTGAAACCGCGACCGCGCCGTTGAGCAGGCCGCCGGGATCGTTGCGCAGGTCGAGCACGATGCCTTTCATCTGCCCCTGGTTCTGCTTGAACAGGGTGTCGATAGAGCGGGCCAGCGTCTCGCCGGTGTGCTCCTGGAACTGGCTGACGCGGAAATAGGCGTAGCCGGGTTCGAGCAGCTTGAATTTGACGCTCTGTATCTTGATGACTGCGCGCGTGAGCGTGACCACAATCGGTTTCTGCTCGCCTTTGCGCACGATGGTCAGGGTGATCGGGGTGTTGGGCTTGCCCCGCATGCGCTTCACCGCGTCGTTGAGCGTCATGCCCTTGACTGAAGTTTCGTCGAGCTTGACGATGAGATCGCCGGCCTTGACGCCCGCGCGCGCGGCCGGGGTGTCATCGATGGGCGATACGACCTTGACGAAGCCGTCTTCCATTCCGACTTCGATGCCGAGCCCGCCGAACTCGCCCTGCGTGCCCACCTGCATTTCCTTGAACGCCTCCTGGTCGAGGTAGGCGGAATGCGGATCAAGGCCGGTCAGCATGCCGTTGATGGCCTCGGTGATGAGTTTTTTGTCCTCGACCGGCTCGACGTAATCGCTTTTGATGCGGCCGAACACCTCGGTGAAGGCGCGCAGCTCCTCTATCGGCAACGGCAGCGCCGCCGAGCCTTTTTGCGCGACAGCCGAATAGTTGAGGCTGATCGCCACGCCGATCAGGACACCGGCTACGATCAGACTGAATTGCTGTAATTTAATACGCATTACCCACTCCTTATCTGACGCTTACCCAGGTCAGCGGGTCGAACGGTTTACCTTGATGCCGCATTTCAAAGTATAAACCTGAATCGGCATTGCCGCCGCTATTCCCCACCGCGGCTATGGTTTCCCCGCCGCCGATGGTTTCGCCGACCTGCTTGTAAAGGGTTTCATTGTTACCGTAAAGGCTCATGTAGCTGTCGCCGTGGTCGATGATGAGCAGGTTTCCGAAGCCTCTCAGCCAATCGGCGAAAACCACCCGGCCGGAAGCGATGGCTTTGACTTCCTCGCCGGCCTTGGAAGCGATAAACAGACCTTTCCATACTATGCCGCCATCAGAACGTTGACTGCCGAAACGGTTGCCAAGTTCCCCGCGCACCGGCAGGGAAAGCCTGCCTTTCAGAGCCTGAAACGGACTGCCGGCACTGGAAGCGTCCGGTACGCGCTCGTTCCTGAGCCGCGGTCCGGCGCGGGCGCGGGGCGGCGTGCGCGAAAGGAGGCGCCCCAGCTGCTCGATCAGCCGGGTCAGGCGGTTTTCATCCCGCCTCAGAGTGCCGATTTCGCGCTTCTGCTTTTGTATGTCGCGCGAGATCCGCGTCAGCACCAGACTTCTGGCGCGCTTTTCCTGTTCCAGCCGCCGTCTCTGCGTAGCCTGTTCGGCGGCAATCGCCGCCAGTTCGGCGGCTTTGGTCTCGGTTTCCCGCGCCAGTTCCTGCACTTGCGCCAGATCGGCACGGAGATTCCCGATCAGTTCGGTGCGGGCGCGCGAAACATAGCTGTAATAATGCAACTGACGCGCAATCTGGTTGGGATCTTCACGGTTGAACAGCAATTTGAGCGGATCGGAGCGGGCGCCCAGGTACTGCTGGTAGAGCAGTTGCGCCAGCAGCGCTTGCTGCGATTTCAGCCGCGATTCCTGCGCGCGCGAGGCGGCATGCAGTTCGGCGAGCTGCCGGTTGGTCGCGCGCGATTGCTGTGCCAGCTCGCGCAGGCTGCGGTTGGCATCGGAAATTGCGCGCTCCGATTCCTGCAGGGCGTCGGCGGCTTCGGTTTTGGATTCCTCGGCAACGCTGAGGCGTTTCTGCAGGGCTTCTATCCTGCCGCGCAACTCGCGTAACTCCTCGCGCTTGGCAACGGCGCTGTTTGCGGCCAGGGCATCCGCTCCCGGCGCAAACAAGAGCATTATGAACAGACCGTGAATTCGCTTCACGCGATATGGATCAGAGGCTTGCCGCTCATTTCAGGCGGTTGCGGCAATCCCATCATGGCAAGCAGCGTCGGCGCCACATCCTGCAGCGCACCGCCGTCGGCGGCGCGCGCTTTGCGGCCGACATAGAGTAGCGGAACAAGGTTCAGGGTGTGGGCAGTATGTGCCTGCTGCGTTTGGGGGTCGAGCATGGTTTCAGCATTGCCGTGATCGGCGGTAATCAGCACTTCGCCGCCGATCCCGCGCATCGCAGCGACCGCCTTGCCGACGCATTCGTCGAGCACTTCTATGGCGCGCGTTGCCGCTTCCAGGTTTCCGGTATGGCCGACCATGTCGCTGTTGGCGTAATTGCAGACGATGGCGTCGTACTGGCGGCTGTTGATTGCCGCGATCAGCTTGTCGGTGACTTCGCGGGCGCTCATCTCGGGTTTCAGATCATAAGTCGCGACCTTGGGGGAGGGCACCAGGATACGCTCCTCACCGGGGTACGGGGTCTCGACGCCGCCGTTGAAAAAGTAAGTGACATGCGCATATTTTTCAGATTCAGCGATGCGCAGCTGTTTCAGGCCGTGCCCGGAAATAAATTCGCCGAAGCCGTTGCTGATCGACTGCGGCGGAAACGCGGCGGGAATGTGGCTGTAGTCCTCGCCGTAGCTGGTGAGCGTGCAAAAGCAGCCCAGCTGAGGAAAGTGGCTGCGTTTGAATCCTGCGAATTGCGGATCGGTGAGGGCGCTGGTCATCTGTCGCGCGCGGTCGGCGCGGAAATTCATGAACACGACCGCATCGCCGTCGTTCATGCGCACTGCTTTGTTGCCGGCAGGGATGATCGCAGTGCCTTTGACGAATTCATCGGACTCACCGCGGGCGTACGCCGCATGCAGACCGTCGATGGCGGTGGCGGCGCTGAATTCAGCCTTGCCTTGGGTGAGCAGATCGTATGCCGGCAGTACCCGCCCCCAGCGCTGATCACGGTCCATGGCGTAATAACGGCCGCAAATGGATGCGATGCGCCCGGCCCTGAGCGCGTCGCATCGGGCCTGCAGCGCGGCGAGCGAGGCCGCCGCGCTTTTCGGCGGCGTGTCGCGTCCGTCGAGAAAGGCGTGCAGATAAATATTGGCAACGCCCTTTCGCGCCGCCATCTCGAGCAGGGCGTGTATCTGGGATTCATGGCTGTGAACGCCGCCCGGGGACAGCAGTCCCAGGATATGCAGCGCGCCATTGCGCGCAGTCTCCATGGCCCGGGTGAGCGCCGGATTGCGGACGAACTCGCCGTTTTCGATGGCGCGCTCGATCTTGGTGTAGTCCTGATAGACCACGCGACCGGCGCCGATGTTCATATGCCCGACCTCGGAATTGCCCATTTGCTGCTGCGGCAGGCCGACCCATTTTTCGGAAGCATCGATGAGGGTATGGGGGTATGTCTTCCACAGGAAGTTCCAGTGCGGCTTGCGTGCCTGGCAGATGGCATTGTGGTCGCATTCCTCGCGGTGACCGAAACCGTCGAGTATGATCAGCAGGACTGGAGTTAACTTCATGATTTATATTGCATTTTATTGTGAAAACCAAGCGTAATGTATAATTTTAGTATATATTGACATTCATATTTGCCGCACAGGACTCGATATGACCTCTGTTGGATTCGCTCTTACCAGTACCAGCGCTGTACGCGCGGCGCTGATCGAGAAAGAAGAACACATTGAACAGGCGGCGCGCGCGCTCAAGGCGATGGCCCATCCGCTGCGCCTGAAAATTCTGTGCGTGCTGGGTGACCGCGAGGCCAGCGTTCAGAAAATTGTCGAATGCGTCGGCACTTCCCAGAGCAATATTTCCCAGCATCTCGCAATTCTGCGCGAAAAAGGCGTGCTGCGCACGCGCAAGGACGCCAATCGCGTGTATTACCGCGTCGGCGACGAGCGCACGCTTACGCTGATTGGCATGATGCGCGAAGTCTTTTGCGGCATAGCCGATTAATTTTCTTTGGGTATTGCAGCTTTTTGCCGGCTACTGTTGTGTAGTGCGGTTACGGCCGTGTTGCGGTCAGGTAAATCCGCACTAACCCGCTGTCGTTGCGTCGCGGTTCAGTGCCGGAGCAGCGTCCCCGCCCGTCGCCGAATTCCACCGGTGAAATCGTGCCTCTGCTAGAATTGACCGCGGTAATGGACTTGAATTGGGCCTCGAATTGGCCGTGTATTGCGGCATTTCCCCGTCGCGCGCCGTACGCCGGCGGTTCGTAATATTTCAGGAGTGCGTGTTGGAACAGTTTCTGATTTTTTTGCAGAAGAATCCGTTTAACCTGATGTTGTTCGGTACTGCGGTGATCACCGGCGGCATGCTGATCTGGCCTTTGATCAACCGTCCGTTCAGGCAGGGCAAGGAGATCGGCGTTGCAGAAGCGGTGCAATTGATCAATCGCAGGGACGCCGTGGTCATCGACGTGCGCGACAGCGGCGAATATGCCGCAGGCCATATTGCCAACGCCAGGCATATCCCGGAAGCGCAGCTTGGCGAGCGCCTGAAGGAGCTGGAGAAATTCAAGTCGCGGCCCATCATCGTCAGCTGCCGCACCGGTAATCGTGCGGCAGGCGTGGTCGGCGCGCTCGGCAAAAGCGGCTTCAGCGAGGTGTTCGCGCTGCGTGGCGGCATCGCGGCATGGCAGCAGGCCAGCATGCCGCTGGTGAAATAATGCCGCGGGTATTCATGTACAGCACGGCGGTCTGCCCGTACTGCCAAATGGCCGAACGCCTGCTGCGCGCCAGGGGCGTGACTGAAATCGACAAGGTCCGCGTTGATCTCGAACCCGCAAAGCGCGCCGAAATGATGGAGAAAACCGGACAACGCAGCGTGCCGCAAATCTACATCGGCGAAACCCATGTCGGCGGCTACGACGAGCTTGCCGCGCTGGATCGGGCCGGCGGGCTGGACGAATTGCTGCGCGCCGCCGGTTGAAGTCCGCGCCAAATCAATCAGGAAAATCATGAGCGAACAGCAAGAACCGGTTTTTGCAATAGAAAAGATTTATCTCAAAGATGCCTCGCTTGAGATTCCCAATGCGCCGCAGATTTTTCTCGAACGCGAGAGTCCCCAGGTTGAAATCAATGTCCATAATCAGTCCGCGGCGCTGGACGCGAATCTTTACGAAGCGGTGCTGACCGTGACCGCGACCGCGAAAATCCGGGATAAAACGGTGTTTCTGGTCGAAGTGGCGCAGGCGGCGATTTTTCAGATACGCAACGTGCCGCAGGCGGACCTCGATCCGATCCTCGGCATTGCCTGCCCCGGCATACTGTTGCCCTATGCGCGCGAGGCGGTCGCCAGCATGGTGTCGCGCGCCGGTTTCCCGCCGGTCGTTCTGCAGCACATGAATTTCGAAGCGATTTATCATCAGCGCCTGCAACAGCTTCAGCAGCAGAACGCTGCCGCGCCCGCCGCGCACTGAATCCGATGCCCGGCCTGCACCGCGTCTTCGTTTGCGCACTGCTGGCCGCCGGACTGGCGACGCCCGCCGCGGCGCTTGAATTTCGCGCAGTCTCCGAAAATGCCGCCGTGCTTTATGACGCGCCCTCGGCAAAGGCGAAAAAGCTTTATGTGGTCAATCGCGGGTATCCGGTGGAAGTCGTGGTGCTGGTCGAGGGTTGGGTCAAGGTGCGCGACGCCAATGGCGATCTGACCTGGATAGAAAGCAAGTATCTGACCGACAAGCGCACGGTGATGATCAGGACGCCGGTGGCACAGGTGCGGCAAAGCGCCGCCGACAATGCGCCGGTTGTATTTCAAGCCCAGCAGAGCGTGATTCTCGATCTGGTCGAAGGGCCCGGCGGCGGGTGGCTGCGCGTCAGACACCGCGACGGGCAAGCCGGGTTCGTCAAGGCGAGCCAGGTTTGGGGTGGGTAAAGCAGCATGGTGCTGGGGTGCGATGCGCGCTTTTGCCCGGGCTGTGCGAAAGCCGTCTTCACTGATTGCCGCTGAGCACTAAATGAAAATCGCGGTTTTGGGAGCGGGCGCCTGGGGTACTGCGATCGGTATCAGCCTGGCGTCGCGCCACACCGTTGCGCTGTGGGTGCGCGATCCTGCGCAACATGCCATTGTCCAGTCCACACGCCGCAACGAGCGCTATTTGCCGGGGTTTGCGCTGCCGGACAAGCTGGTGCCGACAAGCGATTTCGACGCCGCAATCGGCGGTTGCGAGCTGGTTTTGCTGGCGGTAACCACGGCCGGTTTGCGCGAAACCCTGCGCCGCCTGCGGACGGCACGAAGCACGGTGCCGGTGGTATGGTTGTGCAAGGGGTTCGAGCGGCAGCACGCGAAACTTCCGCATCAGGTATGCGCGGAAGAACTGGGCACCGGCACCCGCTGCGGCGTGCTGTCGGGTCCGAGTTTTGCCCAGGAGGTGGCGCGCGGTCTGCCGACCGCGGTTACCCTGGCCGCCGCCGACAGCGGATTCGCGCGCGATGCCGCCCAGCAGCTGCACGGCACGACGCTGCGCGTTTACTCCAGCGATGATGTGGTCGGCGTCGAAGTCGCCGGCGCGGTCAAAAACGTCATCGCAATCGCAGCCGGTATTTGCGACGGGCTGGGTCTGGGCCTGAATGCGCGCGCCGCGTTGATTACGCGCGGGCTGGCCGAGATGACGCGCTTGGGTGTCAAACTTGGCGGCCGGCCGGAAACCTTCATGGGCCTGGCCGGCGCCGGTGATCTCATACTGACCTGCACCGGCGACTTGTCGCGCAACCGCCGCGTCGGACTCAAGTTGGCGCAGGGCACGCAGCTAAGCGAAATTCTGGCGGATTTGGGGCACATCGCGGAAGGCGTTTATTCGGCGCGCGAAGTGGCGCGCATCGCCGCCGCACAGCGCGTCGATATGCCGATCACAGACGTGGTATGCCGCGTGCTCGATGGCGAAATTGCCGCCGCTGCCGCAGTCGAGGCACTGCTGCAGCGCGAACCCAAGCCGGAGTACTGACCGGAAATCGG
>CAKKQX010000378.1:0-4185 GCA_919902235.1 Burkholderiales bacterium | reverse complement strand
CAGTCGAGGCACTGCTGCAGCGCGAACCCAAGCCGGAGTACTGACCGGAAATCGGAAAACCGGCCGCCTCACCCGCCCCCGGAGAAACCGAGCTGCCGCCACGCCTCGTAAACGACGACGGCTACCGCGTTTGAAAGATTAAGGCTGCGATTGTGGTTGCGCATGGGCAGGCGGATGCGCTGCGCGTCAGGGATGATGTCGAGTATCACCGGCGGCAGGCCGCGGGTTTCCGGGCCGAACAGGAATACGTCGTGCTCGCGGTAACGGGGCTGGTCGTGGCGCTGCGTGCCGCGGGTGGTGGCGGCGAACATGCGGCGCCCGCTGAAGAAATCGCGGCATGCCGGCCAGTCCGCGTGCAGGGTGACGGCTGCGAGTTCGTGATAGTCGAGCCCGGCGCGCTGCAACAGCTTGTCGCGCAGCGAGAAGCCCAGCGGCTTTACCAGGTGCAGGCGCGCGCCGGTGTTGGCGCACAGGCGAATGGCGTTGCCGGTGTTGGGCGGAATCTCGGGCTCATAGAGCACGATGTCGAACATGATTAAGAGCGCCCTTAAAACTTGAGACCAAGCCCCTTAAATAGCAGATTTGCGCAGCGCGCGCGCAACCATCCACCCGCTGATGTGAACCGCCCCGGCGCGTCTCAGGTTTTTCGCGATTTCGTTCAGTGTAGCGCCGGTGGTCATCACGTCATCGATTACCGCGACTTTTTTGCCCTGTAAATCCGCGTCACAGACATAGGCGCCGCGCACGTTTTGCGCCCGCGCTTTCCACGGCAGCGCGGCCTGCGGCTGCGTTTCCGCTACCTTGCGGCAAATCCCGGCGGCGACGGGGATGCCGGTCATTCTGCCCACGCGGCGGGCAATCTCGAGCGCCTGATTGAAACCGCGCTCGCGCAGGCGCCGCGCCGAGAGCGGCATGGGAATGATGAGATCGGCGCGCCCGGTCGCCGTTGCCGCCACTGTCCGGCCCAGCGCGTCGCCGAGCAGCGTGGCGAGCGCCAGATTGCCGCCATATTTGAAAGCCTGGATCAGGGCATCGACCGGGTGCTCGTAGACGAAGACGGCGGTTACCGCATCGTAGCGCGGCGGATGGGCCATGCAGGCACCGCAAACCGGGCCGTCAACCGGCAGCGCGCAGATGGCGCAGCGCGCGGCGGGCAGCCGTGGCAAGTGTGCATCACACGCCGGACATAAGGGCTCACGGTTGCCGCGCACACCGCACAGCATGCAGGTTTGCGGCAACAAGGAATGGCTAATATTTACGCAATGGTTTAAAATTTTAAGCATGAAATTTGACAAGTAACGCAACTGCTGTTATGATATAACTAATTGATTATTAAAAACTTTTTGTTTTACGATGTTTTCAGTCGAGGCCTATTTCATGGATACCATTAGCGTTAACGAACAGCGCAACCCGTGTGCCGACAGCAGGCGCAACAGCCAGCACTGGAACGTCGGGCAGATCGAGGCGCTGCTCGCACTGCCGTTCAGCGATCTCATGCGCCGCGCGCAGTCGGTGCACCGCCAGCATTTCGATCCCAATGCGGTGCAGCTTTCCACCCTGCTGTCCATCAAGACCGGCGGCTGTCCCGAGGACTGCGGCTATTGTCCGCAGGCGGCACGCTATCACACCGATGTCGAGAACCAGGACGTGCTGTCGGTCGACGCCGTGGTTGCGGCGGCGCGCAACGCAAAGCAAAGCGGTGCCACGCGTTTTTGCATGGGCGCGGCCTGGCGCAGCCCGAAACAACGCGACCTCGACAAGGTGATCGCGATGGTGAAGGCGGTGCGCGGCCTGGGTATGGAAACCTGCGCCACGCTCGGCATGCTCAAAGCGGGCCAGGCCGAACAACTCAAGGATGCCGGCCTCGATTACTACAACCACAACATCGATACCGCGCCGGAGTTCTACGGCGAGATCGTCACCACCCGCACCCAGCAGGACCGCCTCGATACGCTGGATCAGGTGCGCGAAGCCGGCCTGCACGTGTGTTGCGGCGGCATTGTCGGCATGGGCGAGTCGCGCACCAGCCGCGCCGCCCTGATCGCGCAGCTTGCCAACATGGATCCTTATCCTGAATCGGTGCCGATCAACAATCTGGTGCAGGTCGAAGGCACGCCGCTGCACGGCACCGAAAAGCTGGATCTGCTGGAATTCGTGCGCACCATCGCCTGCGCGCGCATTGCCATGCCGCAGGCGATGGTGCGCCTGTCCGCGGGCCGCCAGGAAATGCCCGAGGGCATACAGGCGCTGTGCTTGCTGGCCGGAGCCAACTCGATTTTCTACGGCGAGAAATTGCTGACGACCGGCAATCCCGACGTGGAGCGCGATCAGGCGCTGTTTGCCAAGCTGGGTATCCGTCCGATGGAGGCGCAGCATGAGGCGTCAGGAGCAAGCGGTAAGGCGTAAGCGGGGCCTTCGCCAGTTGCTTCTTTTGCGGCAGCGGGTTCGAGGTTTGCGCTTCGCCCCGCACTTCGCGTCGCTCCTCACGTCACCCCTCACGTTTATCGTACCACCTTATCCAAATGCCTTTTTCCGCGCTTTGCGCGCAGCTTGCCGAACTGGAAGCACAGGGTCTCAGGCGGCAGCGCCGCGTTGTTGAGACGCCGCAATCCGCGCGCGTCAGGCTGGACGGGCGCGAGTTCCTGGCCTTCTGCAGCAACGACTACCTGGGATTGGCGGCCGACCCCAGGCTGGTGCAGGCCGCGCAGGAAGGCGGCGCGCGCTATGGCGTGGGCGCCGGCGCCTCGCATCTGGTGCTCGGCCACGGCGCGGCGCACCACGCGCTGGAACAGGCGCTTGCCCGCTTCGTCGATTTGCCGCGCGCGTTGCTGTTTTCCAGCGGCTACATGGCGAATATCGGCATTGTCACGGCACTCGTCGGGCGCGACGATGCCGTTTTCGCCGACAAGCTCAATCACGCCTCGCTCAATGACGCCGCGCTGCTGTCGCGCGCGCAATTCCGGCGCTATCCCCACGGCGATTCCGGCGCGCTGGAAAAACTGCTCGCCGCTTCGCGCGCCCGCCGCAAACTGGTGGTGAGCGACGCGGTGTTCAGCATGGACGGCGATATCGCGCCGGTGCCCGAACTGCTTGCGCTGTGCGAGCGCCACGATGCATGGCTGCTGCTCGACGATGCCCACGGTTTCGGCGTGCTGGGAAATGGCGGGCGCGGCGTGCTGGCGCATTTCGGCATCGTCTCGCCGCGGGTGATTTACATGGCGACGCTGGGCAAGGCGGCAGGCGTATCGGGCGCATTCGTCGCCGCGCACGACGCGGTAATTGAAACCCTGATCCAGCGCGCGCGCAGCTATGTTTACACCACGGCAACGCCGCCGCTGCTGGCGCACGCGCTACTCAAAAGTCTGCAACTGATTGCCGATGAGCAATGGCGGCGGGATCGCCTGCATAAAATTATTCATGTTTTAAAACAAGAGCTTAAAATTAACCAATGGAAATTGATGCCCTCCGACACGGCAATCCAGCCGCTGGTGATCGGGACCAACAATGCGGCGCTCGCCGTCGCGCAGCGCCTTGCCGGGCGCGGCCTGTTGGTGCCGGCCATCCGTCCGCCGACGGTGCCGCAGGGCACCGCCAGACTGCGCATCTCGCTTTCCGCCGCCCACAGCGAGGAGGATGTACGCCTTCTGGCATCCGCGCTGAACGGACTGCAATGAGCGTGCTGCAATGAGCTTGCACAGCGAAGTCAGGGGCAGCGGCCGCGATCTGGTGCTGCTGCATGGCTGGGGCATGAATGCCGGCATCTGGGAGGCGCTCGCGCAGGAATTGTCGCGGCGCTTCCGCGTGCACGCCGTCGACTTGCCGGGGCACGGCGCGAGCGCAAGCTGCGATCCTTATACGCTGGCGCAGATTGCGGCGGAACTGGCGCAGCAAATGCCCGCACGCTGCCTGGTGTGCGGCTGGTCGCTGGGCGGGCAGGTGGCATTGGCCTGGGCCGGCGCCGTGCCGCAACAGGTCGAGCGGCTGGCGCTGGTCGCGACCACGCCGTGCTTCACGCGACGCGCGGACTGGCCGCACGCGATGGAGCAGGCGGTATTGCAGGATTTTGCCCGGGCATTGGCGGGAGATTACGACGCCACACTCGGGCGATTTCTGGCGTTGCAGACGCTGGGCGACAGGCAGGCAAAGCAGGTGCTGCTGCAATTGAAAAAGAGCCTGTTTGCGCGC
>CAKKQX010000377.1 GCA_919902235.1 Burkholderiales bacterium | reverse complement strand
CCGGGCATAGGTATCTACACATCTCAAAGAAACTCCCTCGCCCGCCTTGGGGCGGAAGGGATTGAGTGTTCCGACTGTCATCCATTATGAAACGCCCAATAGGCAATGCTGGCGTGCCTCAGCAGGTGCTAAGCAGAAGTTGCAGAGTCACGCACGGCAGACAGAAAATTAACTCCGTCGCCACTCGGTCGTGCCGTCCGGCTTATCCTCGAGCACGATGCCGGCGTCCAGTAATTCCTTACGGATGCGGTCGGCCTCGGCGAAGTTCTTCGACTTGCGGGCAGCCGCGCGTGCATCGATCAGTTCCCTAATCTTGTCCGGAGAAGGGCCTATCCACACTGTAGGCGCATGGCCAGTAGTGGTGATCTGCTCGCTCCCAGGCCGAACAATGTCTCCCCGCCCCTGAAGGTAGCTGCCGGGATCACTTTGCAGCAACCCCAGGGTGGCCGCCAGCGACTTGAGCAGCTTTGCATCAATCGGCGAGCGTGACTTGTTGACCTCGTTGGCCAGATCGAACAACACTGCCATCGCTTCCGGCGTATTGAAATCATCGTTCATTGCATCTCGAAAACGCTTTGCGTACTGGTTTTCCCAGTCGACCACACCTACTTCGGCATCAACGCCCCGCAGCGCGGTGTAAAGCCGGGTCAACGCCTGCTTCGCATCGTCGAGATGCTGGTCGGAATAGTTAAGCGGACTTCTGTAATGCGCGCGGATGATGAAGAAGCGCACGACTTCGGAATCGTACTTCGCGAGTATCTCGCGCACGGTGAAAAAGTTGCCGAGCGATTTCGACATCTTTTCGCTCATTTCGCCTTTCAGGACGCGCACGAAGCCGTTGTGCATCCAGTAATTGACGAACTTGTGCTGATGCGCGCCTTCGGATTGCGCGATCTCGTTTTCGTGGTGCGGAAACTGCAGGTCCTGGCCGCCGCCGTGAATGTCGAAGTGCTCGCCGAGCAGCGCGCCCGCCATCGCCGAGCACTCGATATGCCAGCCCGGCCGCCCCCTGCCCCACGGCGAATCCCATGACGGCTCGCCGTCCTTGGCGCGCTTCCACAGCACGAAGTCGAGCGGATCCAGTTTTGAACGGTCGACCTCGACGCGCTCGCCGGCGCGCAGATCCTCGAGCGACTTGCCGGAGAGCTTGCCGTAGCCCGGAAACTTGCGCACCGAGTAATTGACGTCGCCGTTACCTGCCTCGTAAGCCAGCCCGCGCTCGCGCAGCACTGCTATCATGTCGAGCATGCCCTGCACGTATTGCGTCGCGCGCGGCTCGGCATCGGGTTTTTCGACGCCGAGCTTAGCCGCATCCTCGTCCATGGCCTGGATGAAGCGCGCAGTCAGCGCCGTCATGGGTTCGCCGTTTTCCTGCGCACGCTTGATGATCTTGTCGTCGATGTCGGTGATATTGCGCACGTAGGTGACGTTGAATCCAGACGCGCTCAGCCAGCGCCGCACCACGTCGAATACCACCATGACCCGGGCGTGCCCCAGATGGCAGTAGTCGTAAACCGTCATGCCGCATACGTACATGCGGACGGCGCCGGGAACAAGGGGCACGAATTCGCGCTTGTCGCGAGTCAGGGTATCGTAGATTTTGAGCATGGCAGACGTGCTGTTAATGGCTGTTTGCGCCGATTTTTCGGCCGGGGCGGTAACATACCGGCCGGAGACCGGGACGCGTATCATTCAACCGGCCGCAACAATTGAATTCGGAGTTTATATTGCCCGGTGTTCTTGGTAGAATTTCGAGGATTTTGCAACTAAACTTCTGAAAAAATCCGGGGAAAGTATAGCACAATGACCCTTCGCCGCGCCGCTGCTCTTGCTGCTTTCCTCCAGGCGATCGTCATGGTCCTGACCCTCAGCGTTTTCCCCGCTCTTGCCCAGAGCGACGGGCCGCAGGAAGCAAGCCAGCTGTTCAAGCAGGGGCAGCTCGACCGGGCGCTTGACCGCGTTAATGTCTACATCGCGAACCGCCCGCGCGACGCGCGCGGCCGCTTCCTCAAAGGACTGATCCTGACCGAGCAGAACAAGCGCGACGATGCGATCAAGGTTTTTACCGATCTCACGCAGGATTTTCCCGAACTGCCCGAACCCTACAACAACCTCGCCGTGCTTTTCGCCGCGCAGGGCCAGTACGACAAGGCGCGCAGCCTGCTGGAGTCAGCGATCAGCGCGCATCCGGGCTATGCCACCGCGCACGAGAATCTCGGTGACATCTATGCCAAAATGGCGGGCGAGGCCTACGGCAAGGCGCTGAAGCTTGACCGCAACAATGCGACGGCGAATACCAAGCTGAACACGCTGAAAGGGTTGTTTCCGGCAGGCGCCGCTTCGCCCGCTGCCAAATGACGAACCGCCAGCGGCGAACGATATTGCCGCTGAGCCGGATTGAATTTCCCGTTGCCTAATTTTTTCCTACTTTTCCGGACCATCATGCTCAAAACTTTTCTCGCCACGCTTGCTCTGCTTGCCTCATTCAACCTCGCTGCGGCAAACCCGCAGGTCGAACTGAAAACCAACATGGGGAGTATTACGCTCGAACTCTATACCGACAAGGCACCGCAATCGGTGGAAAATTTCCTGCAGTACGTGAAGGACGGCCATTACAACGGAACGGTTTTTCACCGCGTCATCCCCAACTTCATGGTCCAGGGCGGCGGCTTCACGCCTGACTTCCAGCAGAAAACAACACGAAGCCCGATCAAGAACGAGGCAGGCAACGGCGTGAAGAACACGCTGGGTACCGTCGCCATGGCGCGTACGTCGGATCCGCATTCGGCGACCGCGCAGTTTTTCATCAACACTGCCGATAACGCCTTTCTGGATTTCACCGCCCCCACCCAGCAGGGCTATGGCTACACCGTGTTCGGCAAGGTGGTCAAAGGCATGGAGGTGGTGGAAAAAATCGCCAGGGTCGCCACCGGAAACAGGCCGCCGCACAGCGACGTGCCGCTGAAACCACTCGTCATCGAACGCGCAACCATTGTTGAAAATAAAGTTAAATCAGACAAATAAAGGGTAATCATGGTCAAACTGCACACCAATCACGGCGTCATCACTCTGGAACTCGATGCCGCGAAAGCGCCGGACACCGTCGCCAATTTCCTGCAATACGTGAATGACGGCCACTACGTCAACACGGTATTCCACCGCGTAATCGACGGCTTCATGATCCAGGGTGGCGGCTTCGAACCGGGCATGAAGCAGAAACCGACCCGCGCGATGATCAAGAACGAGGCCGCGAACGGGCTCAAAAACGACGCCTACACCGTCGCCATGGCGCGCACGCCGGATCCGCATTCGGCTTCCGCGCAATTCTTCATCAATATTTCCGACAATGGCTTTCTCAACCACTCTGCGCCTACCGCGCAAGGCTGGGGCTACTGTGTTTTCGGGAAAGTGGTCGAGGGCATGGATGTCGTCGACAAGATCAAAAAGGTCAAGACCGGCAGCAGCGGCATGCATCAGGACGTGCCGGTAGAGGATGTGGTGATCGAAAAGGCGGAAGTTGTTTGAGGTAACCCGTAAGCGGCAAGCGGGAAGCTCAGCACCCGCGGACCATTTCTCTGCTGCCCCGCTCGCCGTTTACCGCTTACCGCTCACCCCATGCATACGCTCTTCATTTCCGACCTTCATCTCTGCGCCGACCGGCCGCATATCAACCAGCAATTTTTCGATTTCATCGCGCATACGGCGCCGCACGCCGAAGCGCTCTATATTCTCGGCGATCTGTTCGAATACTGGATCGGAGACGATGATCTTGCTGATCCGCTGAATGCGGCGGTGGCCGACGCCCTGAGCGCGCTCACCGCCAAGGGCATTCGATTACGTCTGATGCAGGGCAACCGTGATGTGCTGATCGGGCAGGCATTCGCCCAACGCTGCCATGCCGAACTGATTGCCGAACCCGCCGTGCTCGATCTCTACGGCACGCTCACGCTGGCCATGCACGGCGACACGCTGTGCACCGACGATGCCGATTACCAGAAATTCCGCACCTATGCGCGCAACCCCGACAACCAGACACGGTTTCTCGCCCAGCCGCTGGCCGCGCGCCACGAACAAATGCTCGGCATGCGCGCCGAAAGCGAACACGGCAAGCAGCTGAAATCGGAAGAAATCATGGATGTGGCGCCCGCCGCAGTCGAAAAAGTGCTGCGTGAGTTCGGCTACCCGCGCCTTATCCACGGCCACACCCATCGCCCCGCGCACCACGTGCACACGGTCGATGGCCACGTTTGTGAACGCTGGGTATTGAACGACTGGTACCAGCGCGGCGGCTACCTTCACTGCAGCAGGAACGGCTGCTCGGCCCGCCTGCTGTAGCCGATCAGCGACACTCGCAGCACTCCGTCTCTCCCGAACGCGGCAACGCGCAGTCCGCGCGTAACAAACCCTTACAATTTGTAACGCGTATTACGGCGATTAGCTTGAACGGCTGTGGCATGCTTGGTTCTAAATATTACCAGCAGCCACTTACCCCATGCGGACCGGCGGGGAAGCCGAAATTGCCCGCGTGCCCTAAGGAGAGATCGATGAAGACGCTTATCAAATCAGTAATGGCCCCGATGCTCGCGCTCCTGCTGTCGGTATCGCCGGCATTGTCCGAGGATCGGTCCAGATACCAACAGCCTGAACTCGACCAGATTCTGGCCCCGATCGCGCTGTATCCCGATTCGCTGCTGTCGCAGATTCTGATGGCATCGACCTATCCGCTTGAAGTCGTTGAAGCCGCGCGGTGGTCGAGAGCGCATCCCCACCTGAAGGGTCAGAATGCGGTGCGGGCCGTCGAAGACAGGGACTGGGAGCCCAGCGTCAAATCGTTGGTGGCGTTTCCGGAAGTCCTGTCAATGATGGACCAGAAACCCGACTGGACCGAACGGCTGGGCGATGCGTTTCTGGCGCAGCAGGAGCAGGTGATGGACACGGTGCAGGATCTGCGGCACAGGGCTGAATTGGCGGGCAATCTCCATTCCGGCGACCGCGCGCGCATCCTGCGGCAAGGCGAGACCATCATCATCGAGCCCGCCAATCCGCGCTTCGTCTATGTTCCCTATTACGACCCGGTTATCGTATACGGGCCGTGGTGGTGGCCGGCGTATCCGCCGGTGTATTGGTCACCTTGGCCGGGATACTATGCCGGCCCGGCATTCGTATCGGGTTTCTATTGGGGCAGCGGCATATCGATTTCGACCGGATTCTTTTTCGGCGCCTTCGACTGGCAGCATCGCCACGTCAGAATCGTGAATGTCGATTACTATCGCAGCCATGCCCGAGTCAGCCGCCTCGCCACTATCGTGCACGACAGGCCCGGCGCCTGGCGCCACGATCCGGGACATCGCCGGGGCGTGCCCTACCGGCACGCGGCACTGCGCGAAGAAGCCCGGCAGTTGACATCGCCGCGGATCGATGGCCGCCGCAACATTCAGGAACGCAATGCAGCCCCTGCTGTGCGCCAGGACGAACCCCGGCAACCCGGCTTTCGCCGCGGCGCCGACAACACCAGCCGGAGCGCGGCGCCGGGAACCACTCCGGGTCCGCGCCTGGAGAGGCGCGAAGACGAACGCGCAACACCGGGTGTCAATCGCCAAGAGCGTGAATCTCGCGAACGGCGTGAGTCAGGCGGCGCGCAGCGCGAACGCCCGGTGATGCGGGACAACGACCGCTCCGAATCGCCCGGCGAAGGCGGCCGCTTCCGACGCAACGCAGAAGTCCTGCCGGCGTCAGCCCCGGTTGTGCGCCAGGACGAACCCCGGCAACCCGGCTTTCGCCGCGGCGCCGACAACACCAGCCGGAGCGCGGCGCCGGGAACCACTCCGGGTCCGCGCCTGGAGAGGCGCGAAGACGAACGCGCAACACCGGGTGTCAATCGCCAAGAGCGTGAATCTCGCGAACGGCGTGAGTCAGGCGGCGCGCAGCGCGAACGCCCGGTGATGCGGGACAACGACCGCTCCGAATCGCCCGGCGAAGGCGGCCGCATACTGCAAGCTGTGCAACCCCGGCTGGCGCCGGCACCCGCCGTGCGGCAGGCCGCGCCTGCAGAAACACAAAAAGCGCAACCGTTGGCGCAACGCTTTGCTGAACGCGGCAATCGTCCCAGCGTGGGTGGCGGCGAAGCGACCCGCCGGCTTTCCGCCAGCAACAACCCTCCCCGCGCGCAAGACGCTGAAGCAAGGCGCCCTGACGGTGACGTTCCGCGGCGGCAATTCATGCCGGCAGCAGGCAGGCCCGCGCCGGGTTAGCCCTTGGTCTGGCTCATTCCCCGCGCAAGATCGGTCTTGAGGTCCTCGATATTTTCAAGGCCCACCGCCACCCGCAACAGCCCGTCGCCGAGGCCCGCCGCGGCACGCGCCTCTGGCGAAATGCGGCCATGCGTGGTTGAAGCCGGATGCGTGATCGTGGTCTTGGTGTCGCCCAGATTGGCGGTGATGGAAATCAGCCGCGTATTGTCGACGATGCGCCACGCCGCTTCTTTGCCGCCCTTCACGTCGAACGACACAATGCCGCCGCCCGATTTCTGCTGACGCATCGCCAGTTCGTGCTGCGGATGCGAAGACAGTCCGGGATAGTACACGCGCGCGATCCCCGGCTGCTGCTCCAGCCACTGCGCGAGTTCCAGCGCGGCAGTCGACTGCGCTGCCATGCGGATGCCGAGGGTTTCCAGGCCCTTCAGGATGACCCAGGCATTGAACGGGCTCAGGGTCGGCCCCGCCGTGCGCAGAAAACCGAACACGCCTTCGTGGATCACGTTCTTTTTGCCGAGCACTGCGCCGCCCAGCACGCGGCCCTGCCCGTCAAGGTACTTGGTCGCGGAATGGATCACGATGTCGGCGCCAAGCGCGAGCGGCTGCTGCAGCGCCGGCGAGCAGAAGCAGTTGTCGACCGCCAGCAACGCGCCCGCCTTCTTTGCCACCACCGCAAGCGCAGCAATGTCGTAGACCTCGGTCAGCGGGTTGGAGGGCGTCTCAACGAAGAGTAAACGCGTGTTCTTCTGCACCGCAGCCTGCCATCGCGTGATATCGGTTCCGGAGACGAAAGTGGTGTCCACCCCGAAGCGTTTCATGATGGTGCCGAAAAACTGCACCGTGGCGCCAAACACGCCGGCCGAACACACGATATGCTCACCCGCCTTCATCAAGCCCATCGCGCACGCGGTGATCGCCGCCATGCCGGAAGCAGTCGCCACGCAGCATTCCGCGCCCTCAAGCGCGGCAAGCCGCTGCTCGAATACCGTCACTGTCGGGTTGGTGAAGCGCGAATAGATGTTGCCGGGCTCCTGGTTTCCGAAGCGCGCCGCCGCCTGCGCCGCCGACTTGAAGACAAAGCTCGAAGTCAGGTACAGCGCCTCGGAATGCTCGCCGAACTGGCTGCGCTCTATGCCCGAACGCACCGCCAGGGTTTCCAGTTTGTAATCATCAGTCATGGTTGTTCTTCCTTGAAAAAACAAAAACCCGTTTTCAGCTCTCGCTAAAAACGGGTTCGCACTCGCTTTAGCCGTATTTATTACGCGCCCGCAAGCTGATTTCAAATCGGCGCAATTCAAGATTACCCTCTGCCCCAATCGCTGTCAAACCACCCGCGACCGGACAGGCAGGCTTTCAGACGTCCCTGAGTGCAAGCCTGTGGGCTCCTCGCCTCAGTGTTTCAGTCCACCAATTCGAGACCCAGATCGAGTTGTGTCGCCGCGGCGGCCTGTTCCGCCTGGCGGACGCCGTCCCTGCGCTGCGCTTCTACGCCATCGAGATACTCCTGCGTCACATCGCCGGTGATGTAGGCGCCGCTGAAGCACGAGGCCTCGAAACTCGTCACTTTGGGATTGACGCTGCTCACGTCCCTGATCAGGGAATCGAGATCCTGGTAGACCAGCTCGTCGCAGCCGATTTCGCGTGCAACCTCGGCGTCGGTTCTGCCATTGGCAATAAGTTCGTCGCGCGTCGGCATGTCTATGCCATAGACATTGGGAAACCTGACCGGGGGCGCGGCCGATGCAAAATAAACCTTGCGCGCGCCGGCCTCGCGCGCCATCTGCACGATCTCGCGGCTGGTGGTGCCGCGCACGATGGAGTCGTCGACCAGCATTACGTTTTTGCCCTTGAACTCCATGCCGATCGCGTTCAGCTTCTGGCGCACCGATTTCCTGCGCGTGGACTGTCCCGGCATGATGAAGGTGCGGCCGATGTAGCGGTTCTTGATGAAGCCCTCGCGATACGGCAGATCGAGATACTTGGACAGCTGCATCGCCGCCGGACGGCTTGAATCGGGGATTGGAATCACCACGTCGATATCGAGGTGGCTGTAATTGCGCCTGATCTTGTCGGCAAGACTCTCGCCCATGCGCAGCCGCGTCTCGTAGACCGAAATGCCGTCGATCACCGAATCGGGGCGCGCCAGATAAACGAATTCGAAGATGCAGGGATTGAGCGA
The DNA here is from genome assembly GCA_919902235.1 of Burkholderiales bacterium. Lineage (GTDB taxonomy): Bacteria > Pseudomonadota > Gammaproteobacteria > Burkholderiales > SG8-41 > CAKKQX01. Next base: position 7,479 of record CAKKQX010000377.1, on the reverse strand, counting down.
GACTTTCTGCGCGCACTGGTGACTGAAGAAATTGCCCTCTTCGTCGATAAAAATCGCCTCGCCCGGCGCCACGTCGCGCACCAGCTGGAAGCCCAGGGTATCGAGCGCCACGCTCTCGGATGCGACCAGGTATTCATAGCCATGCTCGGTCTCGGCGCGGCCGAACACCAGCGGGCGTATGCCGTACGGATCGCGAAAAGCGAGCAGTCCGTAACCCGCGATCATTGCCACCACCGCATAAGCGCCGCGGCAGCGCCGGTGCACGCCCGACACCGCGGTGAAAATGGTCGCCGGGTCGAGCTTGTAATTGGTTGCCGCTTCCTGCAGTTCGTGCGCCAGCACGTTGAGCAGCACCTCGGAATCGGAATTGGTATTGACATGACGCAGGTCGGTGCGAAACAGATCGTGCTTGAGACGTTCGGTATTGGTAAGGTTGCCGTTGTGGCCGAGCACAATGCCGAACGGCGAATTGACATAGAACGGCTGCGATTCGGCCTCTGACCATGCCGATCCCGCGGTTGGGTAGCGCGTGTGCGCGATGCCCAAAAAACCGGAGAGCGCGCGCATGTTGCGCGTGCGAAACACGTCACGCACCATGCCGCCGCCCTTGTGCATGTGGAAGGTGGCCCCTTCGGCAGTGACGATCCCCGCGGCGTCCTGGCCACGATGCTGCAATACCAGCAAACCGTCATACAACAACTGGTTTACCGGAATCTTAGCCACAACACCAAGAATTCCGCACATTGCACGCCCTCAGTTATAAGTAATATGTTTGGCCAGGTCGCCCGGCATCCAGCCCTTGATGAACACGGCCAGCGTTTCCAGCGGCGGTCTGAGCACAGCGTTGCGCCACGCCGGCTCTTTGGGCAGCCCGGTCAACCCTGCCAGCAACACCAGCACCATGACGATCATCAACCCTCGCAGCAGCCCGAATACGCCGCCCAGAATGCGATCTTCAACGCCCAAGCCGGCGCTTTTCACCAGTCCGGACACCGCCATCGCCACCAGACTCATCAGCAGCAGGACCGCAAAAAATATTCCCGCAAATCCGGCCAACAGCCGCATCTCTGCGCTGGGAATCTCCGCCGGCATCAACAACGCCAGTTTGCCGCCGAAAAGCGTTGCCGCCAGGAATGCCGCAGCCCACGCCAGCAAGGCCAGCACTTCACGCACCAGACCGCGAATTACACTGAGCAGCACCGATAACCCGATCGTAATCAGCACAGCGTAATCGAAAACCGTCATTTAGCCGCGACGTTCCCGTTCAGGCCCATGGCCTTCAGTTGATCGCGCGCCTTTTCAGCTGCGGCGCGCGTCGCGAAGGGGCCGGCGCGCACCCGCGTTACATCGCCTTTCGCCGTCTTGACAATTTCCGTATACGACTTGATGCCGGCGGTGGATATCTGTTGCTGGATCTGTTTCGCCCTGGCCGCGTCGGACAATGCGACTACCTGCACCACGAACTGGCCCTTGCCCTGGTCCGCAATCTTGGCACTGTCCTTGGCGGTTTTCGGGGCTTCGGTCTTCGCTTCCGGCGTGCCCGCTTCCTTCACCGGTGCGGGCGATACAGCTGCCGGCGGCTCTGGCGCCTGCTGCGTTTTGCTTTTGGCAGCGGTGGCCGCCTGCGGTTTGACGGCCGTCGCCGGGACATCTGGTCCCGGCTTGGATGCCGCAGGCGGCGCCAGCGGCACGATCCTGGAAGTAAACGTTCCTGAATCGGGCGAGGGAATCTTGATGCTGACCTCCTGGCTGACCTGTCTGGGCTCGGAGTCGAGCACCATGGGCAGCACGACGGCGGCTACGGCCACCAGCACGATGGCGCCGATCAGGCGCCGCCGTGCGCGTTTTCTGAGCTGTAATTCTTCGTCGCTGATGGATCGCGCCATGCTGTATCGGTCTGAATATTTATAACTAATTGATTTAAAAAGAAGATTACTTCAAGCCTGAAAACCCGCGCGGCGCCAGCGCCTGCATTGCCGCAGCGACCGTAAAGAACGATCCGAAAATCAGGATTCTATCATTTTGCTTCGCCATCTCACAGGCTTGCGTGCAGGCAGCGGCAATGCTTGCGCATTCGGTAACCGGCATTACGACGGCGGCCGCGTCCAGATGCCGCCGCAATACGGCCGTATCCGTGCCGCGCGGCCCTGCGATCGGCGCAATCAGCCAATGATCGACATGCGTTTTCAGGGCATCGATAACCCCTCCAATATCCTTGTCGCCGAGCATCGCGAACACCGCCAGCGTGCGCGCGCCGCGATCCGCGGCCGCTTCCATACACGCCAGGTTGTCGGCGAGCGCGGCGGCCGCGTGCGGGTTGTGCGCGACATCGAGAATCACTGCAGGACGTCCCGGCAGCACCTGGAAGCGCCCGGGGGTTTCCGCCTGCAGCAGTCCGCCGCGGATGTCGTTCATCGTCACCGGCAGCCGTTCACGCAGCGTATCGAGGGCCGTAATGCAGGCAGCGGCATTGGCCAGCTGGTAGGTGCCGCGCAACGCGGGATAAGGCAGACCGTTTCTTTTCCCGCGCGGCCCCCAGTACTGCCATTGCGTTTTGTCGGCAATGCAACCGAAGTCACAGTTGATCTGCAGCAGTTGCGCGCCGATGTCCGATGCGTGCCGTGTCAGGGTGTGTGGCGGCTGTGGTTCCGCACAGACCGCCGGCCGGCCGCCGCGAAAAATCCCGGCTTTTTCATACGCTATCGCCTCGCGCGTGCTGCCCAGATATTCGACATGGTCGAGCGCCACGCTCATCACCAGCGCACAGTCGGCATCGAAGGCGTTAACCGCGTCCAGCCTGCCGCCCAGCCCCACTTCGAGGATTGCGACATCGACCCGCTGCTGTGCAAACAACCATACCGCGGCCAGCGTGCCGAACTCGAAATAAGTGAGCACCGTATCGCCCCTGGCTTTTTCGACAGCGGCGAACGCCTGCACCAGCGCGCTATCATCGGCTTCGATGCGCCCGATTCGCATGCGCTCGTTGTAGCGCAACAGGTGCGGCGAGGTATAGCAGCCGACTTTATAGCCGGCGTGGTGCAAAATAGCTTCCAGCATGGCGCATGCCGAGCCCTTGCCGTTGGTGCCGCCGACAGTCATGACGGGAAAAGCAGGATGCAGGCCGAGCGCCAGCCTGACGCGCTGAGTACGCTCCAGCCCCATGTCTATGCTCCGGGGATGAATGCGCTCGATGTGCGCCAGCCAATCGGCCAGCGGCCTGGAATCCGGACTGCGGGAGTCCGCACTGAGGGGGGCCGGACTGCGAATTTCGGGGTTCAATTTGGCGGGGACACGAAGCTGTGAGAAGCGCGGGCCAGCATGATCCGTTTTACGGAAAACCCGCAGACTGCGGCCGCTCAAGCCACCTGCGGCAATTTGAGCAGCAGTGTGATCAGGTTGGCCAGTTTGTCGCGCATCTGGCGGCGGTCGACGATCATGTCGATGGCGCCGTGCTCCAGCAGGAACTCCGAACGCTGAAACCCCTCCGGCAGGGTCTCGCGCACCGTCTGCTCGATCACGCGTGGCCCGGCAAATCCGATCAACGCGCCCGGCTCGGCAACGACGACATCGCCGATCATCGCAAAGCTCGCCGATACGCCGCCCATGGTCGGATCAGTCAGCACCGAGATGAACGGCAGACGCTCATCGGAGAGCTGGGCAATCGCGGCACAGGTCTTCGCCATCTGCATCAGCGACAGCAGCCCTTCCTGCATGCGCGCGCCGCCCGACGCGGTGAAGCAAACGAAAGGCAGCCGCTGATCGAGACACACCTGCACGCCGCGCAGGAAGCGCTCGCCTACGACCGATCCCATGGACCCGCCCAGAAACCTGAATTCGAACGCTGCCGCCACCACCGGCAGCGTCTTGATGCTGCCCTGCATGACGATCAGCGCGTCCTCCTCCGCAGTTTCACTGCGCGCCTCGTCAAGTCGGTCGGAATAACGCCTGCTGTCTTTGAACTTGAGGCTGTCCACCGGCAGCACCTCGGCACCGATTTCATAGCGCCCCTCGAGGTCGAGCAGATAGTCGAGGCGTTCGCGTGCCGTGGCGCGGTTATGATGGCTGCACTTGGGACAGACGTAGAGATTTTTTTCCAGATCGGTGCGGTACAGCACCGCTTCGCATGAGTCGCATTTGCTCCACAGCCCTTCCGGCACAACCTTTTTCTGGCTGCCGGCATCGCGCTTGATGCGCGGCGGCAGCAATTTTTGCAGCCAGCTCATGTCGCCGCCTCATTCGTCATCACCGTAATACCATCCTCATTGCTTCGGCGGCCGGCGCCAAGCGCCTTGCTGTCGATCCCCCTGCGGGGGCCCCTCGCCAGATGGCTCATGTCGCCGCCTCCACCTTGCCGACAACGTCCATCGCTTCGCGCACGCCCGACATGAAAGCCCTGACATTGGCCGTTATCTGATCATGCGCGGAATTTTCGATTTCCTGCACCAGCCGGCTGCCGATCACCACCGCATCGGCGACAGCCGCAATCCGCTGCGCGGTTTGCGCATCGCGTATGCCGAATCCGACGCCGACCGGCAACGCAGTGAAACAACGGATGCGGTCGAGCCGCCGCGTGACATCGGCCAGATCGATGTTGGCGGCGCCGGTCACGCCCTTGAGCGACACATAGTAAAGATACCCTCTGCCGAGCGTGGCGACCTGCTTGAGCCGCGCATCGCTGGTGGTCGGCGCCAGCAGGAATATCGTATCCAGCGCCCGCGCATCAAGCATTTCGACCAGCTTGTGCGCTTCTTCCGGCGGATAATCGACCACCAGCACGCCGTCGGCATCGGCCGCCTTGACCGCGTCGGCAAACCGCTCCGCGCCCATGGCTTCGATCGGATTGGCGTAACCGAAGAGCACGACCGGCGTGGTTTTATTGGTGCCGCGAAATTCCGTCACATAGCCGATCACGCTCCTGAGCGACACACCCTGCTTCAGCGCGCGCTCGCTCGAGCGCTGAATCACCGGCCCGTCGGCCATCGGATCGGAAAACGGCACACCCAGTTCGATCACGTCCGCCCCGCCCTCGACCAGCGCGTGCATCAGCGGCACGGCCAGCCCGGGATCGGGATCGCCGGCGGTAATGAACGGAATGAGGGCTTTTTTGCCCTCTTTTTTGAGCCGCGCGAAGGTAGCTGCGATGCGTGACATTAGCGGTTTCCGAGAAGCGAGAGGCGAGAGGCGAGAGGCGGCCAGGAGCGACGTTCGCGTCTTGCGACGGATTTTCTCCTCCCTCCTCCCTCCCCTCTCCTCTCCGGTCTACACATGCGATTGCGCCTCAAAACTTGATCCCGGATTTTTCGGCGACCGTATGCATGTCCTTGTCGCCGCGGCCGGAGAGATTGACCAGCAGTATCTGGTCTTTTTTCATGCGCGGCGCCATTTTGGCGGCATAAGCCAGCGCGTGGCTCGATTCGAGCGCCGGGATGATGCCTTCGAGCCGGCACAAATCATGGAACGCCTGCAGGGCTTCGTCGTCGGTCGCCGCCACATACTCCGCACGCCCGCTGTCCTTCAGCCAGGCATGCTCCGGGCCGACCCCCGGATAGTCGAGACCGGCGGAAATCGAATGCGTCTCTATAATCTGGCCGTTCTCGTCCTGCAACAGGTAAGTGCGGTTGCCGTGCAGCACACCGGCCTTGCCCGCGCACAACGTCGCCGCATGCTTGCCGCTCTCCAGTCCGTGGCCAGCCGCTTCCACTCCGATCAGACGCACCGCTTTATCCGAAATATAGGGATAGAAAATACCCATGGCGTTGGAGCCACCGCCGACACAGGCGAGTATCGCGTCCGGCTGGCGGCCGGCCATTTCCGGCATCTGTTGTTTCGCCTCGCGGCCGATCACCGACTGGAAATCGCGCACCATCATCGGATACGGGTGCGGCCCGGCGACGGTGCCGATGATGTAAAAGGTATTTTCGACATTGGTCACCCAGTCGCGCATCGCTTCGTTCAAGGCATCCTTGAGCGTCTTCGAACCGCTTTCGACCGGAACCACGCTCGCCCCTAGGAGCTTCATCCTGAAAACATTCTGCTCCTGGCGTTTGATGTCCTCAGAACCCATGTAAACCACGCATTCCATGCCGTAGCGCGCGGCGATGGTGGCCGTGGCAACGCCGTGCTGGCCGGCGCCGGTTTCGGCAATGACGCGCGGCTTGCCCATGTTTCGCGCCAGCAACGCCTGGCCGATCACGTTGTTGATCTTGTGCGCGCCGGTATGATTCAGATCCTCGCGCTTCAGGTAAACCTGCGCGCCGCCGAAATGCTCGGACCAGCGACGCGCGTGATAAACCGGGCTGGGTCGTCCGACGTAGTGCTTGAGTTCATACTCGAACTCGGCAATGAAATCGGGATCTTTCCGGCAGCGCGCGTAAGCTTCCCTCAGCTCATCAAGCGCGCTGATCAGCGTCTCCGAAACGAACACCCCGCCGTAGGGGCCGAAATGCCCTCGCGCATCGGGTAAGTCATACATCCGCATTACGCGCTCCTGTAATGAACGCGACAATTTTCGCCGCATCCTTGATGCCCTTGGCCGTTTCCACGCCGCTCGACACATCGACCGCCCACGGCCGGACGCGGCGCACCGCATCGGCAACATTGTCCGGATCAAGTCCGCCCGACAGCACGATCGGCAACGGCAACTCTTGCGGGATCAGATTCCAGTCGAATGCGCTACCGGTGCCGCCATGCGTCCCGTCCACGTATGCGTCGAGCAGCAAGGCCTTGGCATCGCTGTAATCGGATGCATATTGTAGCAAATTCACCCCTTTCCTGACCCGCACCACTTTCATGTAGGGCAATCCGAATTGACGGCAAAAATCAGGGGCTTCCGCGCCGTGAAACTGCAGCAGGCTGACCGGCGCACGCGACAGTGTCGCCTGCACTTCCTGCGCAGATGAATCGACAAACAAACCGACCGTCGTCACAAATGGCGGCAGCGCGCGGATGATGCCGGCAGCCTGCGCGGGCGTCACGCAACGCGGACTCGGCGCGTAAAAAACCAGACCGACCGCATGCGCGCCAGCGTGCGCCGCCGCGAGCGCATCCTCGATGCGCGTGATGCCGCAAATCTTGACTGCTGTGGCCATCATGCATCCATCAAATGGGCAATTTGGGGCAATCCTGAGCGTGGCGCCTGCGGCAAACCCCATTGCGCTTCATAATCAACGCGCGCCAGATACAAACCGGCCGCATCGAACGTTGGCGCGGCGCGCGTGCGATCACCCGAGGCGCGCACGAACTTGCTGCGGCTGACGTACTTGCTCGTGCAGACCGATCTCGCCCGGTTGTCGTGACCCGGTGAGCGCGATCCTGACGGTCCAGGGGCTCGAGAAGTCGTTCGGGAATCGTCACGTCTTGATGGGGGCATCGTTCGCGGTGCACGAGCGCGATCGGATCGGAATGATCGGAGCGAACGGCGCAGGCAAGTCGACGCTGCTCGCGATCCTCGTGCATCGCGCGATGGGCGGATCCGATCCG
>CAKKQX010000376.1 GCA_919902235.1 Burkholderiales bacterium | reverse complement strand
TAATATGCTTTTCCTCGGCGTCTTGGCGCCTTGGCGGCAAAGGATTTTCCAGTGAAGAAACGCATCGTAGTGGTAGGGGCCGGCGCCATCGGCGGTTACGCCGGCGGGCATATGGCGCGCGCGGGACACGACGTCACGCTGATCGACGCCTGGCCCGAGCATGTCGAATACATGCGCCGGCACGGCCTGCAGCTGTCGGGCATGACGCCCGAAGAAAAGCATTCGATCAAGGTCAATGCCCTGCACATCACCGACGTGCAGAGCTTGTGCAAGGAACGGCCGGTCGACATCGCGTTCGTGTGCGTGAAATCCTACGACACAGAGTGGGCGACGCACCTCATCAAGCCGTACCTGGCGCCGGACGGGTTCGTGGTGTCGCTGCAGAACTGCATCAACGAGGAGCGCATCGCCGCCATTGTCGGCTGGGGCAAGACGCTGGGCTGCATCGCGAGCCTGATGGCCTCTGAGCTCTACGCGCCCGGCCACGTCAAGCGCACGGTGCCCATGGGCGGGGACAAACACACGGTATTCCGCGTGGGCGAGGTGCACGGCCGCATCACGCCGCGCGCCGAGGAGGTTGCGCAGCTGCTGCGTGCCGCGGATAGCGCCAAGGTGACGACCAACCTGTGGGGCGAGCGCTGGTCCAAGCTGGTGGTCAATTCGATGCGCAATGGGTTATCCGCCGCTACCGGGCTTTCGGGCAACCAGCGTGATTCGGCCGAGGGCCCGCGCTGGCTGTCGATACGCCTGGGGTCCGAAGCGGTGCGGGTGGGCCAGGCCCTGGGCTACCAACTCGAAAGAATGCTCGGCATGGAGCCGGAAGTGCTGGCGCGGGCAGGCGAGGGCAGCAAGGATGCGCTGACCGAGATCGTGAACATCCTGACGGAGAACGCGAAGAAGCGCTCCGACGAACAGCGTCCGTCGATGGCGCAGGACATGTTCAAGGGGCGGCGCACCGAAACCGATTTCATCAATGGTTATGTGGCAGCGCGCGGTGTGGATATCGGCGTGCCGGCAACAACACACAGTAAAATGAACGATGTCGTGAAGCGGGTCGAACGCGGCGAACTCAAAGCAGGCGCAGATGTTATTGCGGGCATATAGCGATGCCTGGTGCGGAAAGCATTCCGAACCGGACAGTCGGGTTTTCATGGCCATTCCGGCCTAATTAAAAATGGCGTAACAGGATAAAGCGATGGCAGCACAGACGATGTTCGAAAAAATCTGGGACCGTCACGTCCTGGTCGGGGAAGAGGGCGAACTGCTGCTTTATGTGGATCGGGCGCTGATCCACGAAGGTTCCTCGCACGCGTTCGCCGCGCTCGACCGGCAGCAGCGCAAGGTCGCCAGACCGCAGCAGATATTCGCATTCACCGATCACTACGTGCCCACCACCGGTCGCGACAAGGGCATAGAAGGCATCGCGATACCTGAAATCCGCAACATGGTCATCAAGCAGCATGCCAACGCCGCGAAACACGGCATCCGGCTGTTCGGGTTCGACGATCCGGGCCAGGGCATACTGCATATCGTGCCGCCTGAACAGGGAATTACCCAGCCGGGGCTGGTAATCTGCGGTGCCGATTCACATACTTCAACCCATGGCGCTTTCGGCTGTCTGGCTTTTGGCATCGGTGCATCGGAAATGATGCATGTGATGTCCACGCAGACCATTTGGCAGCGTAAACCCAGGACCCTGCGCATCGTGGTCGATGGCAAGACCGGATTCGGCGTTTCGTCCAAGGATGTAATTCTCGCCATTATCGCCAAAATCGGTGTGGCCGGCGGCGTGGGCCATGTGATTGAATACGCCGGTTCGACCATTGCCGGAATGAGCATGGAAGCGCGCATGACGGTATGCAATATGTCGATCGAGGGTGGCGCCCGTGCCGGCATGGTGGCGCCGGACGACATCACGTTCGAATACATGGAAGGGCGGCCTTATGCGCCCAAGGGTGGAGCCTGGCATGATGCCATGACGTATTGGAAAATGTTGCCCAGCGATGCCAATGCGGTATTCGACCGCGAGGTTGCGCTGGATGCGACGCAGATTGCGCCCATGGTGACCTGGGGCACCAATCCTGAGCAGACACTTCCGGTTACTGGCAGAATTCCGGATCCCGAGTCCGCCGTTAATGACGTCCAGCGCAGTGAATATGCCGCGGCACTCGACTACATGGGACTGGCAGCGGGCACTGCGCTTGCCGACATCGCCATTGATCGCGTGTTCATCGGTTCCTGCACCAACAGTCGCATAGAGGACATTCGCGCCGCAGCCGAGGTGGCGAAGCTGGGCCGGGCGAAGGTACCCGCCTGGGTTGTTCCCGGTTCCCAGACAGTCAAGGCGCAAGCCGAGCGCGAAGGACTCGATAAAGTGCTGCTTGCGGCAGGGTTCGAGTGGCGCGAACCGGGCTGCTCGCTGTGTACGGCAATCAATGGCGACCAGTTGCAGCCCGGCGAGCGCTGCGCTTCGACCTCCAACCGCAATTTCCGCGGTCGTCAGGGCACAGGCGGCAGGACGCATCTGGTGAGCCCCGCCATGGCTGCCGCCGCCGCGCTGACGGGACGGCTGACTGATGTGCGGGATTTGATGAAGAGCCATTAGCCGCCGATAAAAACGGATAAACGCCGATAAAGATCCTGAGCAACCCGGGGTTCGGGTTTATCTGTGTTCATCCGCGGTTGAAAGAAAGGAAGTTATGCAACCATTCACGACACTGACCGCCATCGCGGCGCCGATCGACGAACCCAACGTCGATACCAACCAGCTGTGCCCGACGCGCTTCAACAAAGTGCCGCGCGGTCCCGGCCATGCGCGCATCCTGTTCCATGACCGGCGCTTCGACGCCGACGGCAAACAGAAGGATTTCATACTTGACCGCGATCCCTTCAGCAGGGCGCAGATCATCGTTGCCGACCGCAACTGGGGATGCGGCTCGTCACGCGAGAGCGCGGTATATGCGCTTTACGAATTCGGCGTCCGCTGCGTGATTGCCTCCAGTTTCGGCGACATTCATGCCAATAACTGCAGCAAGAACGGATTGCTGCCGGTGGTGCTCGCCGATGCCGAGGTGGCCGCAATACGCAAACAACTGCATGCGCAGCCGGGCGCGACGCTCACGGTGGATCTCGCGCAGCAGACGGTAACTGACGCAGCCGGACAGGTGCATCGTTTCGATATTCACCCGGTGCGCAAAAAATGCCTGCTCGAAGGGCTGGATGACATCGCCCGCACGCAGCAGTATCTGGAACGCTTCGAGATTTTCGAGGAAGCTTACCGCAGGGAGCGCCCATGGCTGTACACGGCAGCGCCTTGAGTCCCGGTGCGTGCGGATCGCGGTAAAAGGCCGGCGCGGTGCGCGATGAGGGTTGCGCCGGATACCGGTGGCAACGGCCTGTTTCAACCAGGAGGAAAATAAAATGAAAACATTACCGGCTATGGGCGGCGAAGGCGTGCTGCGGCGCGTGCTGATGACAGGCGAAAGAATAAAGACATATAAAAAAATGTTTAAAATCAATTAGTTACAATTTATCACCCGGAGCGTCGCTTTCTTTCTTCAAACGCCTGCGGCTTCCAATGAATCAGCAGGGTGCGCGTGCGC
>CAKKQX010000375.1 GCA_919902235.1 Burkholderiales bacterium | reverse complement strand
ATTGCATATCCCCCGCAGGCAGCGCGTGCCCTCTAAACGGAACCAGGAACGATGAACCCTGAAAAAATTACGGTGCGCATGGAGAACGGTCAGACCATGGAAGTAGTTGTTTTCAGCAAGCGTGCCAGCGGGATACAGATTGTCATAGGCGAAGGCATACACAACGTCAAGTGCGACCTGGCGCCTACACGCAACGGCCTGGCCTATGCCGGAAGCGTCCTGGGCAGGGAAGTCGTGTACGAGAGAAGCCGCGAGCAGGTTCAGGCGGATATCGACAGGCTTAATCCGGGATTGCGCAAGTCCAGGCCGCGTTGATGTCGATGCCCGGGTAAACGAACATGCAAATCAATTCCAGGCCGAACGCACGGGCCGCGAACGTCATGCCGCATTTTCTGCCGCTAGCGGCCCGCTGTTCTCCAAAACCTTAGAGCTCTCGCGCATGTCACTATTGAGCGTTTCATAATGGATGACAGTCGGAACGCTCAATCCCTTTCCCCGACCCGGAAGGAGAGGGGGAGAATGGCACTAATTCTCTGTCGCGAATTAGTGAAAGATCAGTAATGGAACGCTTACGATGGGCCGTCGCACCGGTCCAGTACCGCAGCACCGTGCTGCTGTGGGGTGGACTGGCTGCGTTTCTTGCTTCTGGTGGAGTCTCGACACTCATGGACGTGCCGCCTGTCGTCCGGGCGTTGCTCTACCCTGTCATGGTTGCCGGTTGGTTTATTGCCGCATGCGGAATGGTCGGGTACGTGCGCTGGTTCTTCGGTCAAACCTCGGCCGAGGCGCGCAAAATACATTCACTGCGCCAGAAAGATTAGCCAGGCGCCCTTGAGGCTGGCGGGCAGGACAGAATTGCTGCGCTATAAAATTCTTCATCGCACCTACTATAATTTCTCCGCAGCCGTGCGGCTCGGGACACACGCCTTGCGCCTGCGTCCGCGGGAGGGCCATGAACTGCGCATCGAGTCCTCGACCCTGCAGATCACGCCTCCTGCCGCCCTGCGCTGGCACCGTGACGCAGAGGACAATTCCGTTGCGATAGCGACCTTCGATTCACCCGCCAACCAGCTTTTGATCGAGAGCGAAGTCGTCATTCAGCAATACAACCGGGCCCCTCTTGATTTTTTGGTGGCCGATTACGCGACGGACTACCCGTTTGCCTACAAACCGGAGGACAGGGTTTTGCTGTCGCCCTATATGAATGCCGCCGAGTACGTGGCCGGTGATCTGCTGAAGGGATGGGTTGCGAATTTATGGCCATCGGGCGAGCAGATTCAGACCTACACCCTGTTGCAGCGTATTTGCGTCCACATCCGGCAAACGCTGCTGTATCAGCTGCGCGAAGAGCCCGGGGTTCAATCCGCTCCGGAAACGCTGTCTCGCGGTACCGGTTCCTGCCGCGACTTCGCGTATTTATTCATGGAAGCGGCACGGCACCTGGGCCTCGCCGCGCGCTTTGTAAGCGGGTACTTCCACGACCCTGCGCCTATGGTCGTTGCCGGCGCGACCCATGCCTGGGCCGAAGTGTTCATGCCGGGCGCGGGCTGGAAGGGGTTTGATCCCACCATCGGCGAAATCGTGGGAACCAGACACATTGCAGTCGCGGTAGCAAGGGTGCCCGAATCAGTGCCGCCGGTAGCCGGTTCCTTCGTCGGACCTCCGGGAGCGAACCTCAGTGTGGGCGTATGGGTGAGCGAGTTGTACTAAGAGCGCCTAACAAAATGGCGCTTAGTTGCCCCCTCACCCTAGCCCTCCCCCGTGATCGGGGGAGAGGGGATTCATTTTGTTAGGCGCTCTAAAGATCGACGCGGAGCACGATAGAATTTCCTATCGTTCAACCGATGGCGGCGAAGGACTACAGCCGGCGCTGCGCGGCAGGATTTAAGGTACCCATCCATGAAGCGCGGGGAAAAGTGGGCAGTTGGCCTGGGGATTGCAGCCGCCGTGCTGGGCGCGGCGTGGCTTGGCGTGGCCTGGTGGCTGCCCACCGACGATGAACTCGCAGCACAGGTCACGGCCGAGGCTGAAGAACGGCTGGGCGTCAAGGTGGTCATCGGCTCTGCCCGCTGGGTGTTGCTGCCCAAGCCCGTTATCGTGGTCAACGACTTTCGCACCCGGCAGGCGCAGCCGGTGGTCATCCGGCAGCTGACAGCGCATCTCAACACGCGCACGCTGCTGCAGCGCAAGCTGGTGTTTGAGCGCATCGACATCGATGACGCGGTTTTCCCGCGCAACTCGGTGCGCGCTTTTCACGCCAAACCGGGCGCAAGCGAGCTCGATGCGGGCGATGGCGTGCTGCTCGAACACTTCGAGTTCCGCAACCTGACCTGGATTTCCTACAGCGGTATCGCCGTGGCCTATGACGGCGAGATCCGCTTCGACCCGCACTGGCGCCCACGCCATGCGCAGCTGCGCCTTCCCGGCATCAATCCCGCTTTTACGCTGACGTTGACGCGCGAGGCCGATGCCGACCGCTGGCGGACGCGCATCCATGTCGGCGGCGGCACGGCGCACGGCAACGTTGCGTTGAAGACCGCGGCAAACGGCGCCATGCACCTCAGCGGCCAGTTGGCCCCGCATGACATCGAGGTGGCCAGCGCGCTGCGCTCGTTTAACCGCCGCTCCCCCGTCGGGGGCAAGGGCTCGGGCCAGACCGTGTTGTCCGCGGACGGCAAATCGGTGGGCGAGCTGGCGCGCTCGCTGCATACGCGCACCACGTTTTCGGTCAATCCCGCGACGATATTGCGCCTGGACCTGGACAAGGCCATCAGCACGCGCGGCAAAGAGCGCGACGGCCAGACCGCGTTGCAGGAGCTGACCGGGCAGCTGGACACGCAGAACACCGACGCGGGCATGCGCGCGACCTACACCGGGCTCAAGGCCCGCGCCGGCAAGTACAGCGCCACGGGCGAGGCCATGATCTATCAGCGCCAGATCGAAGCCAGCGGCAAGCTGTATCTGGTCGAGGGCGCGACCGGCGTGCCCTTTACCGTGAGCGGGCCGGTCGACAAGCCGAAAGCTTCAATGCCGTCGGGAATCTTTGCCGGCGCGGCCATCGGCACTGCGGTGCTGCCCGGCATCGGCACCGATATCGGCGCCCGCATCGGCGGTGCCTTCGACTGGCTCTTCAAAGGCGACGCGCAACAGCCTGCTGCGCCAGCGCCGGTTGCGCCGAAAAAGAATTAGCCGGACGCCGTTGCTGATCGGCCGGGAGCGCCGCCGCAAGCGGGCGGTGGTGGGCGGCGTGTGCGCTGCGGCTAGGCCGCCGGCTCGTCCACCACCGCATTCCTGAGCACGCCTATGCCCTCGACTTCAGCTTCGATCACGTCGCCCGCTTTCAGCAGCCAGTCCGGATTGGCGAGTCCGCCGCCGCCCGGCGAGCCGGTGGCGATGACGTCGCCCGGCATCAGCGTGATCTGCGACATGTAGGCGACGAGTTGCGGGATGGACCAGATCATGTCCCTGGTGTTGCCGTCCTGGCGCGTCTCGCCGTTGACGCGCGTGGTGATTCTCAGGTGCATGGGCTCGGGAATGAAGTCGCGCGTCGCCATCCACGGCCCCATGGGGGCGAAGGTGTCGTGGGTCTTGCCGAGGAACAGGTGGCCGCCTTCGCGTTCGAGCCTGCCCACGTCGCGCGCGGTGATGTCGTTGACGATGGTGTAGCCGGCGATCACGTCGTAGGCGTCTTCCTCGCGCACGTGCTTGCACTTTTTGCCGATCACTATCGCCAGTTCGGTTTCGCAGTCGAGTTCTTTGCACGCGCGCGGCTTGAGGATGTCGCGGCCCGGGCCGGTGATGGACGACAGGGTCTTGATGAAGCCCGCCGGCACTTTGCCGCCCTGCTTGCCGGGGTTTTGGGTGTAGCCCGGATAGTTGCGGCCGATGGCGATCAGCTTGGACGGGCGCAGCGGCGCGTAAAGCCGGCATTCGTCGAGCGGGATGAAAAGTTGCTCGCCGCCGAGTCCGCTGGCGCCAGGCGAATTTTGCGCCAGGCTGTCGAGATAGGTGAAGGCGTCGCCCAGCGCGAGCCACGCCGCTTCTCCCATGTGCAGGAACTGCGCGATGTACGGCGGCATGTAGATCGCGGCGAGTTCACGGCCCTTGGGGTTGCGCACCACGTCCACCAGGTACAATGCGTAGCCGGCGCGCAGGTCCGCCACCAGATTGTGTCCGACCATCACCCCCAGGCGTGACAGCGCGCCGGGTTCGTGCTTGCGGCTGTAACGCATCAGTTTCATGTGCTGCTCCAGTTGAATAAGTTGATCAAGCTTATCAAAGATGGCGTGAGGTCGTTGATGTCGGGGTGCGGCGACAGGCGAAGCGCTTGAAATGACACGAAATTAGCCGCTGCGTGGACGCTCGCGTCGCAAGCCGGCGACAATTGGGACGTCGCGCAAACCTCGAGGTGTTATATAACGATATGATTTTAATCGATAAATAAACTCTGGCATGGCAGTTGCGGAAGCAACGCGAAGGCGCATGGATTTAAACAGGAACAATGCCATGAAAACGATTACTAAGGATTTAGCCGCTGCCGCTATTGTCGTCGTGACTGCGGGGCTGCCCGGCCGCAGGCAGGCAGCGGCCGGGTCGAGCGGCGGCGATTGCGATCGGCGCCGGCGCGGTAATCGGCAACCAGGTCATCAATTGTAATTGAGTTGTAATTGAGTATTTTAGTCAAGGGAGACAGGAACATGAAATTCGTTATTCGCGCTTTGGGCTGCGCCGCCCTGTTGTTTGCTTTCGTTGCGCAGGCTGCGGAAGTCGCGCCCGATGCGCTGGTCAAGTCGACGGTCAGCGAAGTGTTGTCGGTAATCAAGCAGAACAAGGACAAGCGCACGTTGCACGATCTTGCCGAAAAGAAAGTGCTGCCGCATTTCGACTTTGTGGCCATGACCCGGCTTGCCGTGGGAAAATCCTGGCGTGAGGCGAGTCCCGAACAGCAGCAGAAGCTGGAGAACGCCTTTCGCGGCCTGCTGGTCAGTACCTATACCACGGCGCTGACCGAAACGGCGACAAACGACGCCAAGGTAGACGTCAAAGCGGCGGCCGTGAAGGCCGACCAGAATGATGTTACGGTAAAAACGGTGGCCACGCAGTCCGGCCGCAAGCCGGTTGCCATCGATTACCGCATGAGCCGCACCGCGGGCGGCTGGAAAGTGTATGACGTGGTGGTGGAAAACCTGAGTCTGGTAAACAACTATCGCAGTTCTTTCAACAGCGAAATCAGCCGTTCCGGCATCGACGGCCTGATCAAGACGCTCGAAACCAAGAACAAGCAGTTGGCCGAGGGATGACCAGCGCGGGTTGCAGCTAATGGGTGCGCGCGCGGTAGCCGGCGATCGGCCGGTTGATGTGCGTATCATTTCCGGCATGGCCGCGCTGGATTCGCCGGCGCCAATAATTTAAAGTTGAGCCCTGTCCCGGGTAAAGCGTACAGTATGTGCCGCGTGCGGTGAACGACATTGTCGGGCGACTGTACTGCGGTTTCCCGGTCATAACAATAATCAGGGGTGCCGCCATCATGGTTCGACTCGCCGATCTTCCCGAGTGGGAACGGGAACACATGCTCGACAAACTGAAAAACCTGTCGGGCTTCGATTCGCGTCCGTGGGTGAAGGGCGGGCCGCTCAGGCAGCGGCGCGTGGCGATCGTCACCACCTCCGGCCTGCACCGCAGGGGCGATCGTCCGTTTGCGGCGGGCGCAGCGGCCACCGACTACCGGGTGATCCCCGGCAAGGTCAAGGCAGGTGAGTTGGTGATGAGTCATTTGTCGATCAACTTCGACCGCACCGGGTTCCAGCAGGACATCAATGTCGTTTTCCCCATTGACCGCCTCAACGAGCTGGCGCGCGAAGGGGTGATTGGCACGGTCGCCGATTACCATTATGCGTTCATGGGGGCGGCGCCGATCCGGCAGCTCGAGCCCAAGGCGCGGCAGCTTGCGGGCCTGCTCAAGAAGGACAAGGTGGACGCGGTGCTGCTGACGCCGGTCTGACCAAACTGCACGTGCGCCGTGGGCGCACTCGGTCACTACCTCGAACAAGAGGGCATCGCCACCACCCAGATTTCCCTGGTGCGCGAGCATACCGCCGCGATCGGCGCGCCGCGCGCGCTGTGGGTGCCGTTCATCCTCGGCCGTCCGTTCGGCGTGCCGGGCGACGCGGCATTCCAGCGCCGCGTGCTGCTTGCGGTGCTGCGGCTGCTCGAAGCGGAAACGGGTCCGGTGCTCGAAGATTATCCCGAAGACGCGCCGGCTTCGACCGCCGCTGCCGATGAGGCCGAAAGCTTTGCCTGTCCGGTCAGTTTCGGCAAGGCGGCTGCCGGTGACGATGCCTCCGCATTGCAGCAGGAAATCGCCGAGCTGGCGCCGTGGCACGACATCGCCGCGCAGCGCCGCGGCCGCACCACCGCTGCGCTGAGCGGCCTGAGCGCGGAAGCGGCCGCGCGCTTTATTACGGATTTCATCGCCGACCCGCAAAAAACAAGCTACCGCGAAGACCTGGCATGCGGCCTGGCGCTGCGGCTCGCGTGCGAGGACATCAAGGCATTTTATCTCGAGGCGGTGAGCGCGCAGCCCGGGCAGTCCGCCGCGCACCAGGCCCATGAGTGGTTCTGGCGCGAGACGGTGGCCGGCCGCGTATTCCTGAGCCTGCGCGAGGCCTGTCTCGGCCACGCCGACCCGTCGGTGCACGGTTTCGGCAGCAACAACCTGGTGCCGCGCGCGATCCTGCACACGCTGGGAGCGGTTACCTGAACCTGATGCAGTTTTACTATCCACGCTCGTTTCTCAAGCTGCTGCTCGCCGGTTTCGCGCTGATCGCGCTGCCGCTGATTTTTGCGCTGATCAATACCGCGATCTCGGTCGATCAGCTCGCCAATCGCAGCCAGCGCGCGGTGTATCAGGCGGTGCAGGCGACGCAGAGCAGCCGCCGTCTTGCGGAGCTGCTGACCGCGATGGAACGCAGCGCGCGCCAGATGATCATACTCGGCGACCGCGCGCTGCTCGAGAGCTACGGGCTCAACCGCAAGCAGCTGCTCGCCACGGCGGAAGAATTTTCAGCGCTGCCCTTCGACAACGAGCAGATGAGCGCGCTCGAAGAAATCGTGCGCGGCGAGGCGGCGATTTTTGGCGTGCTGTCGGATGCCGCCGCCGTTGCGGCCGACCAGCAAAAGGTGGTCGGCGGTTTTGTCAGGCTGGCGGATCGCGCCCAGATCATCACCGTGCGCAGCAACGAGCTGATCAACCGGGAAGTCGAGGCAATGCGCTCGACCGCAGCCCAGGCCCAGCGCATCACCCTGTGGCAGCTGCTGGCACTGGTGCCGGTGGTGGTGTTCCTGGTGATCGGCTTCGCCATTCTCATTGCGCGGCCCATACGCCAGCTCGATTCCGCGATCCGGCGCCTGGGCAGCGGCGAGTTCAACATACCGGTGGAAGTCAGCGGTCCGGAAGACCTGCAGTATCTGGGTGAGCGCCTGGAATGGATGCGCCTGCGGCTGGTCGAGCTCGAACAGCAGAAAAACCGCCTGCTGCGGCAGGTTTCACACGAACTCAAGACCCCGCTTACCGCCTTGCGCGAGGGTTCCGAGCTGCTGTCGGACGAGGTGGTCGGAAAGCTGACTCCGGAACAGCGCGAAATCGCGGAAATCCTGCGGCATAACAGTATAGAATTGCAAAAGCTGATAGAAGACCTGCTCAGTTACGGCGCGAGCCAGTTTCACAAGGTGGCGCTGGAGCTCGAGCCGTTGAATATCAGGCAGGTAATCAATCGTGTCGCCGACGACCAGAAACTCGCCATCAGAGCCAAGGATCTCAAGCTCGAAATCGAGGCGGATGACGTAACGGTCGTGGCAGACTTCGAAAAACTGCGGGTCGTGCTCGATAATCTCATGTCCAATGCCATCAAGTTTTCGCCCGCGGGCGGGGCTGTCGCTATTTCGGCGCGTTGCACCGGCGCCTGGCTTGAGTTGGACGTGGCCGACGACGGCCCGGGTATTGAGCCCGGGGATCTTGCGCACATTTTCAATCCGTTTTACCAGGGGCGTAACAATGCGGTCGGTCTGGTCAAGGGCACGGGCATCGGCCTGTCCGTGGTTAAAGAATATGTCTGCGCTCACGGCGGCAGCGTTGAAGTCGTGGAGCGGGTCGCGGATCGAGGCACGGCGCGCGGCGGCAGCGGCGCGCTTTTGCGCGTGAAATTGCCGCTCAAACAGACGGAGGCTGCGGCATGACGATACCCGGACGCTTGCTGTGCATGGCGCTGGCGCTGACTGTGGCGGGCTGCGGCGCGTTGCGCGGCCTCGAATCGGGCGAGCCGCCGGCAGTGGTAGAGGAGGCGCGGCCCGACGATCTTGACCGTCTGCTGACCTACTTCGCCCGCGCCAGGAAACTGCCGGCCGGCGAGCAGGGCAAGGAGCATGAGAGCGCCCGCCAGGCTTATCTGCGTTCGCAATCCGATTACAACCGGGTGCGGCTGGCCATGCTGCTGTCGTTACCCGGCACCGTTTTCAACGACGAAGCGCGCGCGCTGGAGCTGATTGATCCGCTGGCGAGAAATCAGCGGGCATCACTGTCTACACTGGCGGTGTTGCTCGGCTCCTACATTCAGGAACAAAAACGACTGAGCGGCAACGTGCAGGCCTTGCAGCAGAACGTGCAGGGATTGCAGCACAAGCTCGATGCCCTGAAATCCCTGGACCGCAGCTTGATCGAGCGCGAGCAGGGCGGAGCGAAAAAAAGATGACAAAAACCACGACTGCGGCACGCAAAAATATTCTGGTGGTGGACGACGATCCCGACCTGCTGCGCCTGATGCAAATCAGGCTCACAGCGGCAGGCTATGCGGTGACCACCGCGGAAAGCGCGGAACGGGCATTGGCGCACCAAAGCGTGGTGCGCCCCCATCTCGTGGTGACGGATCTGCGGATGAGCGGCATGGACGGCATGGCACTGTTCGAGTCGATCCATGCCGCCAATCCGGCCATGCCGGTCATCATCCTGACCGCGCATGGCACGATTCCCGATGCGGTGGCGGCGGTGAAGCGCGGCGTGTTCGGCTATCTGACCAAGCCGTTCGACGCCAAAACGCTGCTGGCCGAGATTCAGCGCGCGCTTGCGCTTATCGGGGGGGGAGTTGATGCGGCCGAGCCCGGCGCCGATGATCAGGCCTGGCGCCAGGAAATCGTCACGCGCAATCCTGCGCTCGAAGACATGCTGGCCAAGGCGCGCCTCATCGCCAACAGCGATGCCAGCGTGTTCATCTATGGCGAGTCCGGCACCGGCAAGGAACTGCTGGCGCGCGCCATCCATAGTGCCAGCCCGCGCAATGCGCAGCCTTTCGTCGCCATCAACTGCGGCGCGATTCCGGAGCATTTGCTGGAGTCGGAGCTGTTCGGCCACGTCAAAGGCTCTTTTACCGGCGCCAGCCGGGATCACAAAGGCCTGTTCCTGACCGCCGACAAAGGTACCCTGTTTCTCGATGAAATCGGCGACATGCCGGTTGCGCTGCAGGTCAAACTGCTGCGCGTGCTGCAGGAGCGGCAGGTGCGCCCGGTCGGCTCGACCCAGAACTTCGATGTCGATGTGCGCGTGATCTCCGCCACCCATCGCAATCTCGATGCCGAGATGGCGGCGGGCAATTTCCGCGAAGACCTGTTCTATCGACTGAACGTGGTGGCGCTGCAGTTGCCGCCGCTCACCGAGCGGCGCGAAGACATCCCGCTGCTGGCGAATCATTTTCTTGGCACGATTGCAGGAAAATACAAGAAAGCCATCAATGGCTTTGCGCCCGATGCAATGGAACTGCTGGTCAGCGCCACCTGGCCGGGCAATGTACGCCAGCTCTATAACGTGGTCGAGCAGTCGGTCGCGCTGTGCACCACGTCGCTCATCCCGTCTTCCTGGGTGCAGCAGGCGATACAACACCAGCAGAGCGAATTCGCTTCGTTTGAGGACGCGCGCAAAAAATTCGAACGCGATTATCTGGCGCAACTGCTCAAAATTACTGACGGTAATGTGACGCAGGCGGCACGGCTCGCCAAGCGCAACCGCACCGAGTTCTACAAGCTGCTGCAGCGTCATCAACTCGATCCCAAGCTCTTCAAGCCGGCCAAACGCTAAGCAGTACTAAGCCGCGCGCGGCGCCCGCCGTCGCGATTGTCGCCGTATCGCGACATCGAAAGCCTTTTCAAATCAATCCCGTACGAACTGCAGGCGCGGCAGCGTTGCCGGCCGGCGACAGTCGCGCTACCGACAAAATTATTTAACTATATGATTTAAAACGATAATATGGCATGGCACGGCCATTGCTCAATACCAGGCACGAGCGGCGACAGGCAGTAAACACAGCCTGAATCTGAATAATCCAAGCCGTCCAATCCGGAAATAAAGCAAAGGAGCCAGCATGAAGACCGATTTTTATGAAGCGCATATAGGGCATTTCCCGCGGCTGCCGGCCGAGGCCTGCAGCGAGCTGGGCTATGCGAGCGAACGGCGCAAGCGCGCGCTATGGGTATCGCGCTGGCTCGAGGTGACGCGCCGCTGGTTTTCCCGTGGCCGCGGCGGCTGACGGTCGGCCGCATGCAATAGCAATACAAAATGCAAAAGGAAAGGAGCGGCATCATGGAAACCACTAACAGCATGAAAAAAAGAAACGGGATTCTGTATCCGACGATGCTGATCGCCGCGGTCGCAGTCATCATTTTCAGCGTGATTGGCATCGCCACCATGACCGGTCTGATGCCGAGCGCGCGTTCGGGCAGCGAGCCGGCCGCCGCCGGCGAGCCGGTGGCAGGCAGCAAGCAGCCGCCTGTCCCGGCATCCTCGGCAAAATCGGCCAAGCCGCGGCTTGCGGCAGGCAGCGCCAGCTGCGCCGATTGCGGCGTGGTGGAGTCGATACGCGCGGTTGAAAACAAGGGCCAGAGCAGCGGTCTGGGCGCCGTGGCGGGCGGGGTGGTCGGCGGCATCGTCGGCAACCAGGTCGGCGGCGGGCGCGGTCGCACTGCGATGACCGTGGTCGGCGCCGGCGCGGGTGCCTATGCCGGCAATGAAGTCGAGAAAAACATGAACAAGTCGATGAGCTATCAGGTGCGTGTGCGCATGAACGATGGCGCCGTGCGCACGTTCTACGAAGCGTCGCCGCCGGCGCTGGCCGTCGGTCAGAAAGTGCGCGTGACTGAACGCGGGATCGCCGCCATCGGATAATGATTTGTGAGAGGGGGGCTTATGAAAAAAACGACATCGCTGGTCAGGGCGGGGGCAGTGGCGGCGTTTGTGCTGAGCGCCGGCTGCGCGCCGGTGGCACTGACGGCGTTCGGCGTGGGAACCGCGACCGGCGTACAGCATACGCTCAACGGCATCGCCTACCGGACGTTTACCGCGCCGCTGCCGCAGGTGCGCAGCGCGGCGACCACCGGTCTGAATCGCATGGGCATCAAGGTTGTGTCGCGGGAAAAAACCAAGGGGGGCGAACTGATCAAGGCTAGCGCCAGCGAGCGTGAAATCGAGATCGAGCTCGACGCCATTACATCCAATACGACGCGCATGCGCACCGCGGTGCGCAACGGTATGTTCATGGACAGCGCGACCAGCACTGAAATCATCCTGCAGACCGAGCGTGCGCTGTAATACGTTAAAAAGTAACGCGCCCGTTGCGGGAAACGGGCGGCATATTGTGTGTGTTCTTGACACCTGAAATGGAGGCATTCATGAAACCGATGGCGGCTGTTCATGCAATATGGTTTGCTGGCGCGCTGTTGTCCGCGGCGCCGTTGTTCGCTGCTGAAACCACCACGCTGCAGACCGAAGTGCGGCAAACCGATACGCTGACCGCGCGTCATGGCTCGGCGCAGGTGGAATCGCGTATCGCCGGCGATTTCACCGCCTTCGCCGGATCGGAGGCGAACGCGCAAAGCCTGGTCACGGGACTGCGCAGCGGCACGCCGGTTACGCTGGCGGCCGCGTCCTCGACAGGGGGCGCCTCGACGACGACCCTGACCTTCGATCCGCCGACCCGTCCCATGGGGTATGGCAACGTATTCATCAGTCTCGCGCTGGCCAGGCAGCAGCTGGCCAGTTACGGCATTACCGATCCCACGGCGCAGGAGATCCAGGCTGCGCTCACCGGCGGCACGATTACCACCAGCAGCGGCCAGACCGTCACGCTCAGCGGCGTGCTCACCCAACGCGCCGCGGGCATGGGCTGGGGCGCCATCGCCAACGCGCAGGGAGTCAGGCTGGGTCAGGTGATCAGCGGGCTTAAAAGCGCCAATGCCAGGATCACGGCCAGCACATCGACCTCGACTACGACAGGCGCCGGCGCCACGACTGCAACCGGTGCCAGGACGCAGACCACTTCTGCGGCGCGCGGCAATTCGGCCGACGCGCCCGGACACAATCGCAGCACGACGCCGGGCGGCGGCATCGTCACCGCAACCGGCAGCCGGCCGGCCGTCGGCGTCGGCATAGGCGCGGGCGCCAGCGCGAATGCCGGCGGCGGACAGGGTGCCGGTATCGTTACTGGCACCGGAACTGCGGCCTCGGTACAGGGCGGCGCCCGCGGTGCGCTGATGGGCAAAGGCCAGTCCAAACCGTAGTTCTTTCCACAGACATTTCATAACAACCAGAATGGAGAGCCAGATGATGATCCAATCTAATCGAGCCAAGGTCGCTGACGATAGGACGTGGCGCAGGGAGTCGCGCAACGTCCTATCCTTCACGGGGAATAGACCCCAGGCTCCCAAGTTGGCGATGTCATCACCCCATAGTCCGAATCAAAACCATCTTCTCGCCGCCCTGCCCGCGACGGCATTCGAGCGGGTGGCTGCGCATCTGGAACTGGTCACGATTCCACTCGGTGAGATGCTCTACGAACCAGGCGGACAGTTGCAGCATGCCTATTTCCCCACTACCTCCATTGTTTCGCTGCACTATGTCATGGAGTCTGGCTCATCGTCCGAATCCGCGGGGGTGGGCAATGAAGGCGTGGTTGGTATAGCGCTGTTCATGGGAGGGGATACCACGCCGAACTCGGCCGTGGTGCAGACTGCGGGCCATGCCTACCGGCTGGAGGGCCGCCTGCTGAAGCAGGAATTCGCCCGCGCCGGCTTAGTGCAGCGCTTGTTGCTGCGCTACACCCAGGCGTTGATTACGCAAGTGAGCCAGACCGCAGCCTGCAACCGGCTCCATTCTGTGGAGCAACGGCTGTGCCGCTGGTTGTTGTTGACCCTGGATAGGGTCCCGGCACGCGAGTTGGTGATGACCCAGGAATTGGTCGCCGGCATGCTCGGCGTGCGCCGGGAAAGCATTACGGAGGCCGCCGGGAAATTGCAGCACGCCGGCCTGATTCGTTACCGCCGCGGCCACATTGCAGTGCTTGAGCGCTCCGGACTGGAGACCCGCGCGTGCGAGTGCTACGCCGTGATCAAAAAGGAAATGAGCCGCCTGTTGCCCGATGTGCGCTACCGCCCATGCCTACAACCACTGTCATGACGGCTGCGGGAACGCCGGTCACGCCGGAAGCGCTGGCGCCAGCGCGAATGCGGGAAGCGAGCAGCGAGCGGGAATTGTTACCGGTGCCGGAACTTGGGCCTTGATGCAAAGCGGCGCCCGCAGATTTCGCCGGGCCGCTGAACTCCACCCCGCTTCGGATGCCGCTTTGAACAATCTGGCGCAGGTGCTTGCCGACCAGGGCAGGCTGGCCGAGGCGGAAGCAGCGGCGCACCGTGCACTTGCATTGCGTGGGCCCAACAGCGTGGTGGCTGCCCAAACCCTCAGGGATATACAGGACAAGTCGGAGCCTTCTCGGCCGTGATTGAAACGTGATGAGAGGGCCACTTGTTTGTTGCCGCACGAATCAAATGAAATGCTACGATCAGGGGAAGAGCATGAATCGGAAACGGATAATCGGGGGGCGGACAATGGCGGCGCTTTGCGTCATGACGGTGCTCGTTGCCGCATGTGCGAGTCGGCAGCAGCCACCGCCGCCGGCGCAGCGCGTCAATCAGGCCGGATATTCCGAGGCCTTCAAGCAGGGCTATGCCGACGGCTGCAGCAGCGTGCAGTCGTCGCGCCGGCGCAACGAGCAGCGCTATCAGAGCGATACCGATTACATGATGGGCTGGAACGACGGTTTCGGCATCTGCACCAAGCGCAAGTAAGCCCCGCAGTGGAGGCCGGCGTGCACATTGCCGCAAGCGGCGGCCTGCTAACCCTTGATGCGGGTGATGCGTATTACTTCAGGGATGCGGCGCAGTCCGCGCATGATTTGCGCAAGGTGCAGACGGTTTGACACCTGCAGCGTGAAGTGCATGCCGGTGTAGGCACCGCCGTCCTCGGGGTCGATCGCGACATTCTGGATGTTGGAGCTGGATTCGGCTATCTCGGCCGCGACCTGGGCCAGCACGCCGCGCTGGTTGGCCACCACCAGCCGTATGCTTACCTCGAACAGTTTCTTGGTTTCCGCACCCCATTCGACATCAAGCAGGCGTTCGGGATCGGGGCGGGTTTTTGCAATCAGCGGGCAGTCGTGGGTGTGTATCACCATGCCCTGGCCTTTGCTGATCATGCCGATGATGGGATCACCCGGTATCGGCTTGCAACAGTGGGCAAACTGGATCGCCATGCCCTCCGAGCCGCGGATGACCACCGATCCGAGCGAACTGTTGTCTCCACCCGGCGCATCGCCCAGCGACAGCAGCCGGCGAGCCACCACCACGCCCAGTCGCTTGCCCAGGCCGACGTCGGCAAGTATGTCCTGGCGCGATTTGGCATTGGAATCCCGCACCAGCTTGTCCCACTGGGTTTCCGTGACATCGGCGAGGCTCATTTTGAAATTGGCGAGCGCCTGATTGAGCAGCCGCTCGCCGAGCTGAACCGATTCCTGGAAATGCATGGTTTTCAGGAAGTGCCTGATATGCGAACGCGCCTTGGCGGTGGCGACAAAGTTGAGCCATAGCGGATTGGGTTTGGCATGCGAGGCGGTGATGATCTCGACGCGGTCGCCGTTCTTGAGTTCGGAGCGCAGCGGCATCAGCTCCTGGTTGATCTTGACCGCGACGCAACGGTTGCCGATGTCGGTGTGAACGGCATAGGCGAAATCTACCGCGGTCGCGCCGCGCGGCAGCGACATGATTTTGCCCTTGGGCGTGAATACGTAAACCTCGTCCGGGAAAAGATCGACCTTGAGATGCTCCAGAAACTCCACCGAGTCGCCCGATTCGGACTGCATTTCGAGCAGGCTTTGCAGCCATTGATGAGTTTTTTTCTGCAGTTCGGAGAGCGAAGTGTCGGAGTCCTTGTACAGCCAGTGCGAAGCGACGCCGGCCTCGGCGATCTTGTGCATTTCCTGGGTGCGGACCTGGGTCTCGATCGGGCTGCCGAAAGGCCCGAACAGCGTGGTGTGCAGTGACTGGTAGCCGTTCGCCTTGGGGATCGCGATGTAGTCCTTGAACTTGCCGGGGATCGGCTTGTAAAGGCCGTGCAGCGCGCCCAGCGCGATGTAGCAGGCGTGCACGTCGTTGACGATGATGCGGAATCCGAACACGTCGGATACCTGCGCGAATGACAGATGTTTCTCGCGCATTTTGCGATAGATCGAATACAGATGCTTCTCGCGGCCCTGGACCTGGGCCTCGACCTTGTTGGCCTTGAGCCGGCGCTTCACCGCTTCCAGCACCTTGCTCACAACCTCGCGGCGGTTGCCGCGTGCCGACTTGACCGCTTTGGCGAGCACGCGGTAACGGTCCGGATAAAGATGCCTGAAACTGAGGTCCTCGAGCTCCTGATAGATGCTGTTGAGCCCCAGGCGGTTGGCGATCGGCGCGTAGATTTCCAGCGTTTCGCGCGCGATGCGGCGGCGCTTGCGGACTTCCACCGCATCCAGCGTGCGCATGTTGTGCAGGCGGTCGGCGAGCTTGATGAGGATGACGCGCACGTCGCGCGCCATCGCCAGCAGCAT
>CAKKQX010000374.1 GCA_919902235.1 Burkholderiales bacterium | reverse complement strand
CCGCGCAGGCGGCGCTGCGGCGGGGTGCCGCCGACCCCGGCCAGGAGCGCCGCGGGCGTCCCACCAAGCGCGAGCGGCGGCAGCTGGAACGCTGGCGTGATGCAGAATAAAATATTTAATTAAATCAATATGTTATGATAAATCCACGCTTGCCGGCGATGCCCGTTTGAGGGTGCGGCAACAAGGTGCGGCTACGCGCGTTGGGCGCCGGGTTTACCGTCCTCGACCGCGAAGCGGACCAGGCTTTTTATTCCCGATTGTGGATTTCTGACATCATCCAGCGTGCGCAGGTGCGCGACGCAACGCCGCGCGGAAAGCTCCATCACGGTGTAACCGCGGCGCGTGCTGTTGGCGTAGCGGATGTGCGGATTCTCGGCGAGCACCGCCTCCACGCGTTTTTGCGGCGGGCCCTGCGAAGAAATCGAGGTGCCGACGAATTCCGTTGCGATCACCGGCGCGCGTACGTCATCGAAATCGGTTGTGAGGTCGGCCACCGCCGCCAGATGCACGTCGCCGCCGACAATAAGCGGATTGGCGATGCGTTTTTCCGCGATGAACTGCAGCAGCCGTTGGCGCGCCTTGGGATAACCGTCCCAGCCATCGGTCCAGAATTCACGCCCTGCGCCCAGCCTGCGATCGGCCTGCGCCATCATGGTTTGCTGCGCGATCACGTTCCAGCGCGCCTGCGATGCGGCCAGTCCGCCGTAAAGCCATTTTTCCTGCGCGCCGCCCAGCAGCGTGAGTCCGGCATCCAGGCGCTGCGGGCATTCCGCGGCATCGACCGAGTTGCTGCCGCCGCGCCCGGGACGCGGGCAGACCTGGTGCGAACGGTACTGGCGGGTGTCGAGCACGCTGAACTCGGCGATCCGGCCAAAAGCAACGCGCGCGTGGAGGCGCATGTCGGGGCCGCGCGGCCGGGCAGCGGCGGGCAAGGGCATGTGCTCGTAGTACGCCTGATAGGCCGCCGCGCGGCGCAGCAGAAAATTATCCGGCAGGTCGAGGTGTTGCGAGCGGTCGTTGGCATAATCGTTTTGCACTTCGTGATCGTCCCAGGTGACCAGCCACGGGCATGCGGCGTGCGCCGCCTGCAGATCGGCGTCGCCCTTGTAGAGCGCATAGCGGTTGCGATATTCGGGGAGCGTTACCGGCTCGGGGCTGTCGTGCGCGCGCACGTGGTCGCGGCCCCACGATGATTCGTAAATGTAATCGCCGAGATGGACGACGAGATCGAGGTCTTCGGCCGCCATGTGGCGGTAGGCGGCGTAATAGCCCTGTTCGTATTGCTGACACGAGGCGAACGCGAAACGCAGATGGCCGGCCGTGGTGTCGCCAGCCGGCGCGGTGCGGGTTCTGCCCACCGGGCTCGATTCGCGGCCGGCGTGAAAGCGGTACCAGTACCAGCGCGCGGGTTCGAGCCCGCTAACTTCCGCATGGACAGAGTGCGCGAATTCGGGAACCGCGATTTCACTGCCGCGGCGCACGATTTTGCTGAACGATTCGTCCGTCGCAATCTCCCAGGCAACTTCGACTGCCGCGCGCGGCATGCCGCCGCCCGCCAGCGGCTGCGGCGCGAGTCGCGTCCACAGCACAATGCCGTCGGGCCGCGGGTAACCGGAGGCCACGCCCAGCGTAAATGGGTTGTGGGTAAACCGGGGTTGCGCCATCAGGCCGGCGGATGGCAGGGCGAACGCGGCAGCGAGGCCGGCGGTGGAAGCGAGAAAAGCGCGGCGGGAAAGCGGCATGGCGCACACTATAACGCGCGAAGGTTACCGCGCGCTGACGGCATCCGTATAATTGTGCCGTTGCGGCAAAGGCATGTGCCATGAAGACATTGAATATTATCGGCGCCGGCAGGGTGGGGCGCACGCTCGCTTCGTTGTGGGAGGAGAAGCGCACTTTCACCATCCAGGACGTTCTCGACCACACGCCGCAAGGCGCGGTCTCCGCCGTCGCTTTCATCGGCGACGGGCGCGCTGTGAACCGGCTGCAGGACATGCGCGCGGCGGACGCCTGGATGTTGACGCCGCCCGACAGTGCGATCGCTGCGTGCTGCGAGCAGCTTGCGCAAAGCGGATTGCTGACGCCCGGTGACGTGGTTTTTCACTGCAGCGGTACGCTGGCTTCCGCGGTGCTGGCTCCGGCTGTTGCGTGCGGCGCGCTGGCGGCCAGTGTGCATCCGCTCAAAAGTTTCGCCGATCCGCGCGATGCCGTACACAGTTTCGCCGGCACTTATTGCACCGCTGACGGCGAGCGCGCGGCGCTGGATCTGCTGCGCCCGGCGTTCGAGCGCATCGGCGCCAGGGTTTCCGAAATCGATCCCCGCTTCAAAACGATTTATCACGCGGCGAGCGTGATCGTGTGCAATTATCTGACTGCGCTGCTCGAAACCGGCCTGCGCAGTTACGAAAAAGCCGGGCTGACGCGCGATGCCGCATTGAAAATGATGGAACCGCTGGTGCGCGAAACCGTCGACAACGTGTTCAAGCTCGGCACGGTAAAAGCGCTGACGGGCCCGATCGCGCGCGGTGACCATGCAGTGGTGGCGCGCCAGCTCGAAGCGCTTTCGGCATGGGATGCGCACGCCGCCGAAATCTACAAAACGCTCGGGGTCGTGGCGCTGCAGCTTGCGCGGGCGCAGGGCGAGGCCGACGTGGAGGCGCTCGAACGTCTGCGCGTGTTGCTCGACGCCGGGAGCTGAGAGCGCCCGACGAGAAGGAGTTCCCGTTGTGCGTTATTAGCTAAACTTCTCAAAGATACAAGTCTCGCCAAAATTCTAGGGCGCTCTGCGTCTGCAGGTGCGAGTGACGACGGAGTGCTTTCGACAGCGCCGTATTAAATGGTGGGGGCAATGTTTCGGCTAACTTACGCGGTGCTCCTGCCAGTATATCTTCCTTACTAAAATGAAGTGTGCTTCCCTTATAGACCTGCAGGAGCAGCAGACCTGCGTGATAAATATCTATACGCTGGTCAAGTAGCCCGAATTCTTCCGACTTTAGCACTTCGGGTGGAAGCATCCATTGTGCGAGCATTGTGTTGAGAGCATCTACCTCCGAAACCACCTTGGTCAAACCAAGATCAGCAAGTTTGAAAGTGATAGACATATCATCAGGAACCATCTCGTCCTTGACGAACGCCGTGAGAACGTTACCTAAATGCACGTCCTGATGGACCATCTTATTTACGTGTAAGTAATGAATTGCTTGAAGTAGGCAACGGGCGATTGGCTTAAGCCAAAGATGACCTTTAAAGGTTTCGCTTTTAATGATTTCCGCGAGTGGCCGATGACACCGCTCTGTAATAAGGTAGAAGGTGTCGCGATACTCGAAAGCATCGTAGACGTAGGTAATGGTGGGGTGGCGAAATGCCTGAAGTTTTGTCAGTTCGGCAACCGCGTCATCACGAATTTTTTCATAAGGTAGATTGCGTGCCTTAAGAACTTTTGCGGCAAGTTCGTTACTCCACCCGTCGGTGCATGCGTAGACGTATCCGAAGCTACCTTCCCCCAGTAACTCCGCCATTGTGTAAGGAGTGTTTGTAGCGCTGCTAGTGATCACCTCGCCTAGCGTTGGTGGGGTGAAAACACGGAGCGGGAGTGGTGGCTGCTCCGCAGGAGGATTTGCGTTTTCGTTGGCCACGCTATCTAACTTTGTCTGTGCAGTAGACCCAAAATGCCATGAAGATCAGACCCTAATAGTTCTTCGTGAAAAACCTGGGCCGCTGGAGGTGGTCGCAATTTGCGACCACTTCATCGCGCTTAGTGCGGCTGAGGTGGAATACAAAATGAACGGCAAAGCGCTCGGCTTTGCGCACGGTGACAACAAGTGCCGCCGCTTCAGTCTTATTTGCGATGGCACTCTCCTGCTACCGATACCTCCTGAATAACCCGACCACCACCCCGAATATCTCGGCGTCGCCCTTGGGCCAGATGGCAGTATAAGCCTTGTTCTCCGGCCGCAGCACAACGCGGCCTTTCTCGCGCCCGAACCGTTTCAGCGTG
>CAKKQX010000373.1 GCA_919902235.1 Burkholderiales bacterium | reverse complement strand
GAAATGCTGATACCTTAAGCTGAGGTGCGGATACTCATCCAGATCAAACCTGGCGAAGTGTTTTCGCGTACACGGCTGACCGAATCGACCAAGCTGATCAGCGACCGTCTGGGAAATGACGGCTATGCTTTTGCCAATGTCAACGCCGCCCCCGAGCTGGACAAGGCAAAACAACAGGTCGCATTTACCTTTCTCATTGATCCGGGCCGCCGCGTCTACGTACGCCGCATCAATGTTGCCGGCAATACGCGCACGCGCGACGAGGTAATCCGGCGTGAAATGCGCCAGATCGAAGGGGGCTGGTATTCAGCGGAGAGAATAAACCTGTCGCGCAGCCGGGTGGACAGGCTCGGATATTTCAACGAAGTCAACGTGGAAACCCCGGCCGTGCAAGGCACAACCGACCAGGTGGACGTGAACATGACCGTAGTCGAGAAGCCTACGGGTAATGTTTTGCTGGGTGCGGGGTTCGGCAGTGGCGACGGCGTTATTCTGTCGGGATCGATATCGCAAAACAATATTTTCGGTTCCGGCAAGCACGTCACGGCGCAGATCAACAGCAGCAAGATCAATACGGTATATGCCTTGTCTTATACGGATCCGTATTGGACGGTCGACGGCGTCAGCCGCGGGTTCGATGTGTATTTGCGCAAGCTGGATCCGACAGACAATGGATTGGGGCGTTATCGCACGGAAACATTAGGCGGCAATCTGCGCCTGGGGGTCCCGATTACCGAAAAAGACACGGTCAATTTCGGCTTGGGTTATGAAAACACGAAAATCGAGACGTTTCAAGATAGTCCATTGTTTTATAAAGACTATGTTTCGACATTCGGTCCCCAGAACGCGATTTTGTTTGGTACCGCAGGTTGGGCGCGCGATAGCCGCGACAGTCTGCTTTATCCGACATCGGGCACGCTGCAGAAGGCAACTGCTGAAATCGGTCTGCCGGGAGGTGATTTGCAGTATTACAAAGGCAGCTATCAATACCAGCGTTATTTTGCGCTGACCCGGGATTACACACTGATGGTGAATGGCGAAATCGGCTACGGCGACGGTTTAAGCAATACACCGCAGCTGCCTTTTTTCAAGAACTTTTACCTCGGCGGCGTAAATTCCCTGCGCGGCTACAAGACTTTTTCAGTCGGTCCCAAGGACTCGAACGGCGACCCGCGCGGGGGCAGTCATAAGCTGCTCTTCAACACCGAGTTTCTGTTTCCTTTTCCCGGCATAGGCAAGGATAAATCGGTTCGGCTTAGCGCGTTTTTCGATGCCGGGATGACTGGAGAGCGGTATGACGTTTCGGATTTCCGCTATTCGACAGGTTTGGGGGTGCTCTGGGTTTCTCCGTTCGGGCCGCTTAAACTAAGCGTCGCCGCTCCTTTTGGAGACAAGCCGGGGGACCGTAAACAACCGTTCCAATTCACTTTTGGCGGTGCGTTCTGACGGACGGATGGCCAGAACGGGCGATATTGGTTAATTGCAAGGAGACAACATTGAGGTATTTACTTTCGACGTTCGCTGCTTTGGCGCTGTCGCTCGGCATCGCGGCAGTCGAGGCGGCGGAAATCAAGATAGGCTTTATTGATGCAGAGCGCATCAACCGGGAGTCTGCGCCAGCCGAACGGGCCAGCAAGCAGCTGGAAAAGGAATTTGCCCCGCGGGCACAAGAGCTGCAGCGCCGCGAAGCGCAGATGAAAGCATTGCAGTCGCAACTCGAGAAGGACGCCATGACAATGAGCGAGAGCGACCGCCGGGCGAAGGAGCAGGAACTGGCCCGCATGAACCTGGATTATCAGCGCATGCAGCGCGAATACCGGGAGGATCTCAACCTGCGCCGTAACCAGGAGCTTTCCGCGCTGTTCGAGCGTGCAAACCGCGTGATCAAGCAAATCGCCGAGGCGGAGAAGTACGATCTGATCCTGCAGGAAGCGGTCTATCGCAATCCGCGTATCGATATCACGGAGAAGGTTCTTAAGGCACTTGCCGAGGGTAAATAAGCGGGGGCGCGGCGACAGTCGGGCCGCCCCGGATTCTCTCAAACATTGCCATGACACGCAGCGAGCGTAAATCCTACAGTCTGCGAGAAGTGGTTGAAATCCTCGGCGGAGAAATCATCGGTAATCCCGATACATGCATCCGCCAGGTGGCGACACTCGAAAATGCCGATCCGGAGACAATTGCATTTCTGGCTAACGAGCGTTATCAGCAACAGCTTAAAACTACGCGCGCTGCGGCGGTTATCGTCCACGCGGCGCAGCGGGATGCCACAGAACTGCCGCGTATTATCTGCACCAATCCCTATGCGTATTTTGCACGCGTCTCCAGTCTGCTCAATCCGGCGCGCCTCGCTCAGCCGGGCAGGCACGCAAGCGCAGTAATTGATCCTTCTGCCGCAGTCGCAGTGGATGCGGAGGTGGGGCCGTTGGCGGTTATCGGCCGCAATGCCAGAGTCGGTGCAAGGTGCCTGGTCGGGGCAGGGTGCGTGATCGGCAGTGATGCTGTGCTGGGTGATGATGTCAGATTGCACGCCAATGTGACTATTTATGATGGCTGTGTAATCGGCAGCCGGGTCATCCTGCACGCGGGCGTGGTGATCGGTGCCGACGGATTCGGCATTGCGATGGTGGATGAGCGCTGGCTCAAGATCCCGCAGATCGGGCGTGTAGTGATCGGCGATGATGTCGAAATTGGCGCCAACACCACGGTGGACCGGGGCACTATTGACGATACCGTGATCGAAGAGGGTGTCAAACTGGATAATCAGATACAGATCGCTCATAACGTGCATATCGGCGCGCATACGGCTATTGCAGCGTGCGCCGGCGTTGCGGGCAGCGCAAAAATAGGGCGCCATTGCCGCATTGGCGGGGCTTCCGGCATCGCCGGGCATCTGACGATCGCCGATCAGGTGGAAATTTCCGCGCACACGATAATTACAAAATCAATATACAAATCAGGGACTTACACTGGAGCCTACCCATTCGAGGAAAACCGCGGCTGGCGCAAGAATGCGGCGCAACTGCGCCACCTGAGCGAACTCGCGGAACGCGTCCGCACGCTGGAAAAGCAGCTGGCGCGGCATGAAAGGAGCAACAAATCTTGAACAGCATGGATATTCACCAGGTACTTGAATATCTGCCGCATCGCTACCCCTTCCTGCTGATCGATCGCGTGCTGTCGTGCGAACCCGGCAAGAACATTATGGCGCTGAAAAACGTGACCATTAATGAACCGTACTTCGGCGGTCACTTTCCGCATCATCCGGTCATGCCCGGCGTGCTGATTATTGAAGCGCTGGCCCAAGCGGCGGCGATTCTGACTTTCAAAACGGCCGGGGCCAAGGGGGACGACAAGTCCGTTTACTATTTTGTCGGAATAGACAATGCGCGCTTCAAGAAACCGGTTACCGCCGGAGATGTGCTGCATCTCGATGTATCGCTTCTGCGCCATGTTCGGGGCCTATGGAAATTCCGGGCAACGGCGCGGGTCGAGGACAATATCGTCGCGGAAGCTGAACTGATGTGCACGGTTCGCCCGCTCAGGGACGAGACGGCCGGCTGATATGCCGCGGCCGGAGTTCGCCGTGATCATCGGGCGCTGAAGTGAAGGGAAAAATCCACTCGACCGCGATCGTCGATCCGCGGGCAAAAATCGCGGCCGATGTCGAAATCGGTCCGTATACGGTGATCGGGGCCAATGTCGAAATCGGCCCAGGGTGCATCATCGGGCCGCATGTGGTGATTACCGGCCATACCAGGATGGGCGCAAATAACCGCGTTTATCAGTTCGTTTCCCTGGGTGAAGCACCGCAAGACAAGAAATACCGGGGCGAGCCGACGCGGCTTGAGATCGGC
Source organism: Burkholderiales bacterium (assembly GCA_919902235.1). GTDB lineage: Bacteria > Pseudomonadota > Gammaproteobacteria > Burkholderiales > SG8-41 > CAKKQX01. The sequence continues at coordinate 5,097 of CAKKQX010000373.1, read as the reverse complement.
GATAACAACACGATACGCGAGTTTTGCACTTTCAATCGCGGCACGGTGCAGGATGCCGGAGTCACCCGCATCGGCAACGACAACTGGATCATGGCCTATGCGCATATGGCACACGACTGCCAAATAGGCCATCACACGATTTTTGCCAACAATGCGCAGCTCGCCGGTCATGTGCAGGTCGGGGATTACGCCATCCTCGGCGGTTTTACGGTGGTGCATCAATTCTGCCGTATCGGGGCACACAGCCTTACCGCCATGGGAACCATAGTGCTGCAGGACATCCCTCCTTACGTGACGGCCTCAGGCAATTCCGCGCGGCCGTACGGCATCAATGCGGAAGGCCTGAAACGGCGCGGATTTGCCGCGGATACCCTTGCCGGCCTCAAGCGCGCCTACAAAACGCTCTACAAATCCGGTCTGACGCTTGAGGAGGCAAAGAAGGAGCTTGCCCGGCAGGCCGAAAAATGTCCCGAGCTGCGGTTGCTGCTTGATTTTCTGGACCTTCCGAACCGCGGCATCATCCGCTGATTCAATGGCCCGCCCGTCGCCCGTCATAGGCATAGTCGCCGGGGAAGCCTCCGGCGATCTGCTCGGAGCGCACCTGATCAACGCCTTGCGCCGGCATTTTCCCGGTGTGCAGTTTGTTGGTATCGGCGGCCCCCGCATGGAGTCGACAGGGGCCATGCAGACGCTGTTCCCGATGGAAAAACTCGCGGTACGCGGTTATGTCGAAGTCATGCGCCATTACCTCGAGATCGTCGGCATTCGCCGCAAGCTTGCGACGCATTTCCTGCGGCAACCGCCGGCGCTGTTCATCGGTGTCGACGCGCCTGACTTCAATCTCGACCTGGAGCTGAAACTGAAGGCGGCGAACATACCGACCGTGCATTATGTGAGCCCCTCCATCTGGGCATGGCGTGGCGGACGTATTCACAAAATAAAACGCGCCGTGAGCAAGATGCTGACGTTGTTTCCGTTCGAGGCGCAAATTTACGAGGAGGCCGGCATTGCCGTCAGCTATGTCGGCCATCCACTGGCGGATTTTCTGGGAGATTTTCCCGGCCTTGCCGCCTCGCGCGAGCAATTGCGCCTGCCTGCAAGCGCCAAAGTGATCGCGCTGCTCCCGGGCAGCCGTGTGAGTGAACTGACGAGCATGGCCGATTTGTTTGTCGACACCGCTGCCCAAATCGCCAAGTCCCTGCCCGAAGCGCTGTTCCTGGCGCCGATGGTGAATCGCCAGACCAGGGATTTATTCGAAACGGCCGTATATCGCCGGCAAGCCTATGATTTAAAGATAAATATTCTTTTTGGCCACGCACATGAGGCAATGGCTGCAGCCGATGTGGTGCTAGCCGCATCCGGCACGGTAACGCTGGAAGCGGCGCTGCTCAAGCGTCCCATGGTAATCACCTACAAGATGCCTTGGGCAAGCTGGTGGATCATGAGCAATCTGCGTTACCAGCCTTACGTCGGTCTGCCCAACATCCTGGCGGGGGAATTCATCGTGCCCGAATTCCTGCAGCATGAGGCAACACCGGAAAATCTCGCCCAGGCGGTGCTCAATCTCTTGTCGGAAACCGCCTTACGGCAACGCCTGGAAGCGCGCTTTGACGTGATGTTGCAGGCATTGCGCCAGGACACGGCCGGCAAGGCGGCACAGGCCATCCTGCCGCTGCTCGACGGCGCTGCCGCATGAAAACGGGCAGACTGGTTTGCGGCGTTGACGAAGCCGGGCGCGGGCCGCTGGCGGGGCCGGTGTTTGCAGCAGCGGTTATTCTGGGCCCCGGCGCGGCAATCAAAGGTCTCGCCGACTCGAAGCAGCTGACCCCGCGCAAACGCGAGGCGCTGGCGCAAGAAATAAGACAGCGGGCGGTGATGTGGGCCGTTGCCAGCGCCAGCGTTGAAGAAATCGACTCACTCAATATTCTGCGCGCCAGCCTGCTCGCCATGCGCCGCGCGGTTGAAGCGCTTGACCTCACTGACGCACCCGAAGTGCTGGTCGACGGTCTGCATTGCCCGCAGCTGCGCTGGCCGACGCGCGCCATCGTGAAGGGGGACGCCACGGTGGCTGAGATCTCGGCAGCTTCCATCCTGGCCAAGGTGACACGCGACGCGGCCATGCTCGAGCTGCACCGGCAGTTTCCGCAGTACAGCTTCGACCTGCACAAGGGCTACCCCACAGCCGTGCATCTTGCCGCGTTGCGCGAGCATGGCGTATCTGTGGTGCACCGGCGCAGTTTTGCGCCAGTGAGAGCTTTGTTGTGCAGCGGGTAGCCACCGGCTGCCGGGGTTTTCAGCAAAGTTCCGCCAGCAGTTTTTTCAGGCCGCGCTTTTCGAGTTGAGGGGCCACCAGCGGCCTGCGTGCTGCGCACTGGCGCTTCAGGTGACGGTAGAACCGTGGGTCGGACTCCGCGTGCCATAACAACCCGGCCAGCGCCATTTCATCTTCCAACGGATAGTAGCCGGCATAATCCCTGCCCAGCATGCCGATATTGCCGGATATTTTCGAAGCAATGACCGGCACGCCGGCGGCCAGTGCCTCGGATACCACATTGGCGCCGCCTTCCATGCGCGAACTGATGATCATCAGCTTGCTGCGTGCCAGGATGCGCAGCGCTCTGCCGTGTCCCAGCTCGCCCAGCCAGCGGTAGCGTGGCTCGCGAGCAGCCCATTCGCGCGCCGCGCGCGCCATCTCCGGCGTCATCGCGCCGCCGAGGTGGCTCACCCGAATGCGGCTTGCGGACGGCAAATGCGCAAGCGCCGCAGCGGCCCGGAACGGGTCTTTTTCCTCGCGCAAATGGCCGCTGACCGTGATCTCGAAGCAGGACCTGAGCGCTGGCTGGGGGGAAATCACCCTTGTGGATTGATAAATTACGCGGGTTTTCCGGCGCAATGCGGGCGCCAGTTCAGTCAGCCCCATCTCCTGCAGCACGATCATGCGCGTTGCCAGCCGCATCGATTCCTGGGCGCAGGCGTCGAAGCGTATGTCGCGGTAGAGATCGGTGCCGGTAAGCGCGACGATCAGCGGGCGCCGCGGGTAAAGCTCAGCGTAGCGCCGGATCGAGTCGTGACTGCGCCGGGCATGCAGCGCAATCATGGCGTCGGCCGCCAGGCCATCCCACGTGGTCCGCACCACGACGCGATACCCCAATTCGCGCAGCAGCACGGCCCACCGCGCGGCGGTATTGCGGTTACCGTGGCGCGAGCGCGCGCTGGCCGGCGTGATGATGGCAATTCTCATGACTGGGATATCACGATAAACTCTGTGCCAAATATAGCAGAACAGCCCCGGATGATATCGAATACCAAACCCGACGCCAGTGCCTTGCGAGCCATGTTGCTCGATGCGCGAGCCCGTACGCTGGACCTGGCGCGGGACTTGAGCGGCGAACAATTGCTCGGGCCCCGTCTGGGCATAGTCAATCCGCCGCTATGGGAAATCGGGCATCTCGGCTGGTTTCAGGAATACTGGTGTCTGCGTCATCAGGATGGCGGAAAACTCAAACCCTCGATACTCGAAAATGCCGACAAGCTCTACGATTCGGCGGTTGTAGCGCACGCTGCGCGCTGGGATCTGCCGCTGCCGGATATCGACGCCACACTGGCCTATTTGCTAAGGGTTCTGGAGCGCGTGCTGGCAGGTATTGAGCAGGAAGGAACAGCCGGGCAATTGGGGTATTTTTCGCAGCTGGCGGCGCATCATGAGGAAATGCACTGCGAGGCTTTTACGTATACACGACAGACCCTGGCTTATGCGCCGCCCATATCGAGTCTAAAGCCTATACAGTATCGGACAGGCGCATGGCCTGGAGATGTGGAAATTCCCGGCGGCCGTTTCATGCTGGGCGCATTTCCCGACGGCAATTTCGTGTTCGACAATGAAAAATGGGCCCATGAAGTCGAAGTGGCGCCGTTCAGAATGGCGCGCGCGCCGGTCACGACTGCAGAGTTTTTGGCATTCGTGGAAGAAAACGGCTACCGCCGGCGCGAATTTTGGAGCAACTCCGGCTGGCAGTGGCGCGAACAATGCGCTGCCGAGTCTCCTTTGCACTGGATCAAGCAGGGCGGCGCCTGGATGCAGCGCAGATTCGACGCTGTAAAAATTCTGGCACCGCATGCCCCGGTCATCCACGTCAACTGGCACGAGGCGCAGGCCTACTGCCGCTGGGCGGGCCGGCGCCTGCCAATGGAGGTTGAATGGGAGTATGCGGCGGCTACAACGCCCGGGCAGGCTGACCGCAAGAGGCCCTATCCCTGGGGGGATGTCATGCCTGAAAATGGTTGTGCCAATCTTTTTGGCGCAGCCGGAGAATGCGTCGATGTGGCGGCCTTTGCGCAAAGCGACAGCGGCTGGGGCTGCCGCCAGATGCTCGGCAATGTCTGGGAATGGACGGCGGACTGGTTCGCCCCGTACCCCGGCTTTGTGCGCGACCCTTACAAGGAATACTCCGAACCCTGGTTTGGCGATCATAAGGTGTTGCGCGGCGGCAGCTTTGCCACCCGCGCAAGCCTGCTGCGCAATACCTGGCGCAATTTTTATACACCGGAGCGGCGCGACGTATTCGCCGGTTTTCGCACCTGCGCCTTATGAAAACTATTACATCGGCCGACAACCCTCGATTCAGGGTGCTGCTGGCACTGCTGCAATCCTCGCGCGAGCGCCGCAAGGCCGGGCTTTCGCTGCTTGATGGCGTGCATCTGATCAAGGCATATCGCGACAATCTGGGCTTGCCCGAATACATCGCGGTCAGCCGGACTGGGCTGGAAAACCCGGAAATCGCGGATTTGCTGCACGGATTGGGGGCAGTCGAGGTTTTTGCGCTGAGCGACGCGCTATTCGGCCGCCTGTCGTCCGTGGCTACGCCAACCGGCATCATTGCTGCGGTCAAAACACCGCGCGCGCACGCAATTCCCGACGACCCCGGAGCGTGCGTCCTGCTTGAAGATATCCAGGATCCCGGCAACCTGGGCTCGATCCTGCGCTCGGCCGCGGCGGCGGGCATACGCGAGGTTTTCCTGTCCAGGCATTCAGTTCACAGCTGGTCACCGCGCGCACTGCGCGCCGGAATGGGCGCACATTTCATGCTTTCGATCTTC
>CAKKQX010000372.1 GCA_919902235.1 Burkholderiales bacterium | reverse complement strand
ATGACCGCCCCCATTCCCACCACCAAACCCGCGTTTCAGTGGGAAGACCCGTTGCTGCTTGAGGATCAACTCACCGCCGAAGAGCGCATGGTGCGCGACTCGGCGCACGCCTACTGCCAGGAAAAGCTGATGCCGCGGGTGATCGAAGCCAACCGCCATGAAAAATTCCATCGCGAAATCATGAACGAGATGGGAGAGATGGGCTTCCTCGGCTCCACCCTTGAAGGTTACGGCTGCGCCGGCGTCAACAACGTTTGCTACGGACTCATCGCGCGCGAAGTCGAACGCGTCGACAGCGGCTACCGCTCCGCGCTTTCGGTGCAATCCAGCCTCGCGATGTATCCGATTTACGAATTCGGTTCCGAGCAACAGAAACAGAAATATTTGCCGAAAATGGCTAGTGGCGAATGGATAGGCTGCTTCGGACTAACCGAACCCGGCTTCGGTTCCGACCCCAACGGCATGGTGACGCGCGCCAAGAAGGTTGATGGCGGCTACATTCTGCACGGCGCAAAAATGTGGATCACCAACGCCCCACTCGCCGACGTGCTGGTGGTGTGGGCCCGCAACGACGAAAAAGTGATCCGCGGCTTCATCCTGGAAAAAGGCATGAAAGGCCTGTCCACCCCCAAGATCGAGGGCAAGTTCAGCCTGCGTGCCTCGGTGACCGGCGAGGTGGTGATGGATGAGGTGTTCGTGCCCGAGGAAAACCTGCTGCCCAATGTCTCCGGACTGAAGGGCCCGTTCTCCTGCCTCAACAAGGCGCGCTACGGCATCGCCTGGGGCGCGCTGGGCGCGGCAGAATTCTGCTGGCACGCCGCGCGCAACTACACCCTGGAACGCAGGCAGTTCGGCCGCCCGCTGGCGGCTAACCAGCTGATCCAGCTGAAGCTCGCCAACATGCAGACCGAGATCACGCTGGGGCTGCAGGCCGTGCTGCGGCTGGGCCGGCTGATGGACGAAGGCCGCTTTGCGCCGGAAATGGTTTCGCTGCTGAAGCGTAACTCCTGCGGCAAGGCGCTGGACATCGCGCGCATCGCGCGCGACATGCACGGCGGCAACGGTATCTCCGATGAATTCCATGTCATCCGCCACGTCATGAACCTCGAGGCGGTCAACACCTACGAAGGCACGCATGACATCCACGCGCTGATACTCGGTCGCGCGCAGACCGGCATCCCTGCTTTCTAACCGAATCCGCCCGGGAATATCCACCATGATCGATATCAAACCCTCGGGCGCCGCATTGGGTGCGGAGATCCGCGGCATTGACTTGTCGCAACCGCTGGACGAGGCCACATTCCGTGCCATCGAAGCAGCGCTACATGAGCATGAAGTGGTTTTTTTCCGCCGGCAGCACATCGCGCCACAACAACATATCGCCTTCAGCCAGCGTTTCGGCGAACTGGAACAGCACGTGCGCGTGGATTGCTGCAAACCGGGCTTCCCGGAAATTTTCGTCGTCTCCAACGTTATCGAAAACGGCAAGCCCATCGGCACCCAGGACGCCGGCTTATTCTGGCATTCCGACCTGTCGTACATGGCAAAACCCAGCCGTGGTTCGTTGTTTTACGCGCATGAAGTTCCGCGCGATACACAGGGCAACCCCCTGGGTGACACCATGTTCGTCAGCACGACTGCGGCCTGGCGTGGCCTGCCGGAACCGCTGCAGCGGCAACTCGCCGGTCGCCGCGCCGTCAACTCCTATACCAAAGGTTATTACCGAGACCGCAAGAGCGGCGCGCGGCCCTCGTTGACTGAAAAACAGAAGGCGCGCACGCCGGACGTCGAGCATCCGATCATGCGCACGCACCCCTACAACGGGAGGCCCTGCCTGTTCGTCAACGAAGGCTACACCGCGCGCATCGCCGGCATGGGCGAAGAGGAATCGGCGGCGCTGCTCGACCAGCTATTCAAACATCTCGCGCGGCCGGAGTTCATTTATCGCCACCAGTGGCAAGAAGGCGATTTCCTGATCTGGGACAACTGCGCTACCCAGCATTGCGCGATCGCCGATTACGAGCTGCCGCAGCGCCGGCGCATGGAACGCACCACGCTTTGCGGCACGGCGCCGTTCTGACCCCGCACCGAAAGCGATTTCGCGATCCACGCCCATGACGGTCGCTCCAAGGCAAGATCCGGAGCAACGTCAAACCAACATCCATACCGTGTCACACGCCGGCGCTGCAACTGACAGCAGTGACTACAATACGGGCTTCCCTAAACGGGAAAAGTTTCACACGAATTCATTAAGCCATTGGTTTTTAAGTCTTTTATTTTTCTGCTGCAACATATTTTCCAAACGCTGCGTTGCATCTCAAAGCCGGACAAACGACGCCGCATGCTTATCCGCTGGTTAGCGCGCTCATTCTTTCTTTTGATTGCGCTCTGCTGCGGCAGCGTCGCGCAGGCGCTGCCTACGGGCAAGAGCCAGCGCACCGTGGAAATTGAAGGGGTTGCGCTCGAGGTCCACACCTATAAACCCCCGGGCTACGCGGGAGGACCGCTGCTAATCAGCCTGCATGGGCTCGGACGCAACGCCGGCGGCTACCGTGATTACGCCGTGCCGCTCGCCGACAGACACGGACTCCTGGTGGTCGCGCCGCTGTTTGACCGCGAGCGCTTTCCGGTGTGGCGTTACCAGACCGGCGGGCTGGTGCGCGACCAGCAGGCCGCCGGCGAATTCAGGGTCGAACCAAAAGAGCAATGGACCGGGCAGTTGTTGCTTGGCCTGATAGATGCCGTGCGCGCGGCCGAAGGGCGGCCTGACATCCCTTATTATTTCATCGGCCATTCAGCCGGCGGACAAGCGTTGTCGCGGTTTGCGGCCTTCATACCCAACGCCGCGCGGCGCATTGTCATTGCCAATCCCTCCACTTATCTCTGGCCCAGCCGCAGTGCACGTTTTCCCTTCGGTTTCGGCGGACTGCCTGATTCCCTGGCGAATGATGAAGCCATCCGCCGCTATCTCGCGCAACCGGTTACTGTCCTGCTCGGCACGGCCGACGTCGGGCGCGGTCCGGATCTGAACGTGCGCGAAGACGCAGAGCGGCAGGGGCCGAACCGCTACCAGCGCGGCCTCAACGCGTTCCGCGCGGCGCGGCAGGCGGCAACAGACAGGGGCTGGGAATTCAACTGGCACCTGGTAGAGGTGCCCGCTGTCGCGCACAGCGCGCGACGCATGTACTCGGCTCCCGAAACGGGGGCAGCCTTGTTCGACCGGCCACAGCAGTAACCCGCTAGTCCGCAGCCCGGTCTTTGCGCAGCGTCTTGCGCAATTTGAGCGGCGTGCGTCTTTTTGCGCGCATGCGCAGATTGAGCATTTCCACTGCCACCGAAAACGCCATCGCAAAGTAGATATAGCCTTTGGGGATGTGCAAGCCCCAGCCCTCCGCAATCAGCGCGACGCCCACCAGGATAAGGAACGAGAGCGCAAGCATCTTGATCGTGGGATGGCGGTCGACAAAATCGCCGATCGGTCCTGCGGCGAACATCATCACGCCCACGGCGATGACGATGGCGGTCACCATGATGGAAACTTCATCGACCATGCCCACCGCCGTGATGACCGAATCGAGCGAAAACACGATATCGATGATCGCGATCTGCGTGATCACCGCGCCGAACGTCACCGCCGCGGCGTTGACACCTCCTTCCCCTTCCTCGCCCTCCAGCGAGTTGTGAATCTCGTGGATGCTCTTCCACAGCAGGAACAGCCCGCCGCCGAGCAGAATCAGGTCGCGCCCCGATATATCCTTGCCCAGAATCGAAAAAAGCGGCGCGGTCAGCGTCATGACCCAGGCCAGCGAAAACAGCAGCGCGATGCGCGAGATCATGGCAAGCGCAAGGCCGATGGTGCGCGCACGTGCGCGCTGGCTTTCCGGCAACCGGCCGCACAGAATGGATATGAAAATGATATTGTCCACGCCCAGCACGATCTCCAGTGCCGTGAGCGTTGCAAGCGCGAGCCAGGCATGCGGATCCAGCAGCAATTCCATGTGATACCTCCGCTATAACGAGTTAGTTTCTGAAATCCGCGGGCCACAAATAACAACCGCTGACGACCCGCATTTTTTAATGTGTCGCACAGCCAGTCTGCCCAGATCTACCAGCCG
>CAKKQX010000371.1 GCA_919902235.1 Burkholderiales bacterium | reverse complement strand
AGTTCGTTTGCCGGCGCTTGCTGTGGCGAAATGACGCGCGACGGAATCAACGTTGTCCAAGATTTCAGAGAATCGGGACCAATATAAACGGCCCACATCGTTATTAATCAAATCGGAGCGCACCACTAACTGATAATCAAGGTCGGTGCCGCGCAGAATTTCGGAGAGTTCGGCGGATAACTGCCGCACCTTTGCGAAATGTTCCTTATGCTGTTTCGGCGTCAGACGCGCCTCGCCTCTTGGTCCACAGAAGCCGGAACCAGCAGCAGCTGCAAAGATCAGGACTGCGTACCGCTTTGGGGATAAGCGCAGCCTCTCCCATACGCGCCGCATGTCGTCATGCGTCAGAAGCCTATGCAGCATGTCAGGGCAAGCGCGCCTTGGATCGCGCTTGTCGTAATGCTTTGCGAGCTCGCGATGCTCAATCAAATATTCGATCGCTTCGATTGGCGCCCAAGCCGGGAACTCTGATTTTTTTGCCTTCGCCATGATGAAACCCCGCCGCTGTCACCGGCGGGTGTCGGTTACGCTAGGCTGCGGGCGATGAAGGGTCATGATTGTATCCGCCATCGCGCGCCTCTCGATATTTGACGGGGAACGGAATGACGTTATCGCCACGAACGCCGCGCATTTGCCTCACGAATGCAATGCGTGCGCGTTCCGAGTCGACGTGTTTCTGAAGGCTATCAATGACCGATTGTGTGGTTTCGATATCTTCTTCCGGTGAGAGCAAATGCGCCTCGGCATCGCGCTGCGCTCGCCGCACTTCCACTTCTTTCAAAAGGGCCTCCCGCCCGGCCCGCTCCGCCGCTATATTGTGGAATTCGACTGTGACCGGGTAGTTGGCGCGCGCCTCGACAACGATTCTCTGACCATCGACGGTGGTCTCCTTTTTACGCCTGACACGGCCGCGTTTGTCGCGCGTCAATCCATCCCAAAACCACTCCGTTTTTACAAGGCCCGATGCAATGAGTGCGTCTTTTTCTCCGGTGAGAATGTGTGTTTTCGCCCACCCATCACTGATCTTGCGCGTCACGCCGGGCGCCACAACTTTTCCATCTGGATCATGCATGGCCCACCTCCTTGCGCATAGAGTGCATAGCCCGTGCTTCCAACGCGTTGATAGCATCGTGCGTTTGTTCAATCAGAATCTGGATGATTCCGCCCGCGTTCTGGATGTCCTCCCGAAGCTGATCCGCGTCCTTGGGGGTATATTCCGAAGCATATGAGTCGAGCATTCGGCAGAGGCTTTGCGCTTTCCAAAGTCTGGGGTGCAGGGCAATCAGATCGCTTTCTGTAATAGTGACGGATGCTTCGTTTACAATAGATTCAGCCATGATGCAGTTCTCCTAATCAGTTTGCTGCGTTGTGGTCAGCAGGGCGGGACGTTTGTGCGTTCCGTTCCTGCGCTTTCCCGATGAACCGCATCGGGGACGGTCAACTTATGCGGCCCTGGTGCGAGCCCGCCCGTGCTCCGCTCATGCCGCCGTTGCGGTGGGGATTTAACTCACCGCGATCTCTGCCCGCCGCCTCAATACCGCAAGCGCACGCTCAAGAGTAGGCGGACGTGGCTGCCCGCTACGCCGCCCGCTTCACCCGCAACTGGACACGCATGCCGACGTGACCGAGCATGTTGACCAGCGCATCGAGGCTGAACTTGTCGATCTTGCCGCGCAGCAGGTCGTTTAGCCTCGGCTGTGTGATGCCGAGCAAACGTGCGGCTTCGGTTTGCGTCACGCCGCTGCGCTTCACGAAACGCTCGACTCGCGTCATCAATTCGGAACGCAGTTGCAGGTTTTGCGCTTCTTCGGGCGCAAACCCGACATCGAGGAACACATTGCCGCTGCCGCGTTCGATCTTCAACCGATCCGTCATTTCATCTTCCTCTCGTTCTGCAGCGCTCGAAACCGCGTCCGGGCAAGGTCTGTGTCCGGCTTTGGTGTCTTCCGCGCCTTTTTCTCGAAGGCATGGAGCACGTAGATCGCCTCGGAGAATTTCGCCACGTAAATGAGCCGATACGCGCCGTTCTCCCGCACTCGAATTTCTTTCACGCCGATGCCGATAGATGGCATTGGCTTCCAATCTTCGGGTTCCAAGCCGTCCTGAACCCGCGCGAGTTGCCGGCCGATCCGCTGGCGAGCGACCGGGGGAAAGTCCTTCACGGCCCGCCGACTGTCACCGATCCAAGCTACTGGCTTCATGGGGATTATATCGAAAATGATATAACAGTCAAGGTCATGTCCGCAACATCAAGGACATCCCACCTACTCTTGCTTACCGTCGTAGCGGGGATCATTCGCCGCCTCGACAAGATCCCCGAACTTCGCGGGGTCGGACTCGGCGGCGGCGATGACGGCTTTGGCTTTACCGTATTTGCTGCCACCCATGCCAACAGCGCGGGCGGCTGTTTCGCGGGTTTCTCCTGCCCGTTTTTGACCAAGGTTATTTACCGTAGTCATCTTTCCCATACTTTTTCGGGCATTTTCCTGCGCCGCGATCTTCTCCCGGTGCCGCTCCTCGATCAGCCTCCCAATCGCCACGGCTTCCGATGGCGTGAAGTCCTTGCGCTCGGCGTTTTCGTCGCGCTCGGCGCCAAGCAGATCGTCAATGTCAATCACGCTCGCGGGGATTTCCTTCAGTCCGAGCAGGCGCACATCATCCCGTCAGCTTCCCGAGAAAGCGCTGGAAGTCGACGTCTTCTTGTGCGTGCGCGCCGTCCCTTGGCGTGATCTTGGTTTCGTTATCGAAGAAAAAGTAGCTCAACTCCCGCACGAGCTCCAGAGCGCGCACCTGCACGTCCGGAGGAAAGTGCCAGTCGCGGCTGCCGGCGAGATTGAACGCCGCGATGACCCCCTGCGCTGCATGATCGAACATTCCCCGCGCTTCAGCGCGCACGTTGCGTTGCGTAATTTTGTGTGTGCTGACGGGCGATGTCTTGCTTTTCGTGGCGGTGGTTTTCTTAGCCATGATCGCCCCTCAGTGTGCAGTCGCGGCGGGTTGCGCGGCCAAGACGGCGTCGCGCACGGTCTTTGCGATATTGTCAAATAGCGAGGCGCGCTCCATCAGATTCTCGATGCGCTCTTGCATGACTTCGGCAAAGCCGTGGATGTATGCATTGTCATCGTAGAATTCGATCGTGCCGGTTGTCTCGCCGGCCTCGGTTTGCGCGTGACCGACCAAGACGCCCAGGTATCCGAATATATCCTCCGCTGAATCGCCGGCGTCCATTTTGCGCCAGTACATCAGCGCGTCTTTCCGGCCCTTCTGATACCAATTGACCTTGCGTTTCTTGGTGCTGGTAGAATCTTTTGCAGGTTTCATGGTGCAGTTTCCTTTCATCAGTGTTGCATTGTGGAACTTAGCAGGGCGTCCCGTTGCTTCGGGGCGTTCCTGCGCTTCCCGGCTGCCGGCCGGGGCGGTGTTAGCTCAGGCCGGCAGTTTGAGCGGCTGCACTTTCAGCCGGCGTTTCTTCGCGGCGTGCCACAGGTCATAGGCAGCCTGCATCTGCAGCCACGATTCGGCCGAGCCGCCGAGTGCTGCAGCCAGGCGCAACGCCATATCCGCGCTGACTGCCGCGCGGCTGTTCACTACGCGCGAGAGTGCAACGCGCGAGACGCCGAGCTTCCGCGCGAACTCGCTGACCGAGATCCGGCCCTCCGCAAGCACGGTGTCCTGGAGCACTTCGCCCGGGTGCGGAGGGTTATGCATGCGTGTCGTCATCGTCTTTTCCTCAGTGATAATCCTGGTAATCCACCAGCACGGCATCCGAACCGTCAAAGGTGAAGGTCAGGCGCCAGTTTTCGTCCACCCACACGGCCCAATGGCCCTTGAGTGCGCCGGTCAGGGCATGCCATCGCCAGCCTGGCAGGCTCATGTCGGCCGCGCTCCTGGCCGCATCCAGCCGGCTGAGTTGAAGCCGCAGCCGCTTTTCGTGTTTCGGCTGTATGCCGGCCTTCGTTCCTTCACGGAAAAACCGCTCAATGCCTCTGTGCCGGAAGGACTTAATCATGCAATAGTGTATCGCTATAAGATACAGCCGTCAATGCTGCCTTTATCCGGGCAAAAACTTGTTCGCCATGCGCTGCACCACGCCGGCGGTGTGCTGCTCGCTCAGGTGTGCGTAGCGCTTTACCATGGCCAGCGTCTTGTGCCCGAGCACCGCGGCAATCTCACCGGGCGTCGCGCCGCTCATGGCCAGGTAGGATGCCGCAGAATGCCTCAGATCGTGAAAGCGGAAATTCTCGATTCCCGCAGCCTTCAGGGCCTTTTGCCACGCGTCATCAATGTCCAGTGGTTTGTCTTCCTTGTTGCCGGGGAACACCCGGCTATTGTGGAGCCTGCGGACCTTGCTGCGCTCGCGTAGAAGCGCCAGGACGGGCCCGGCGAGGGGTAATGCCCGCCTCTCCCCGTTCTTGCTCTCCTGAACGACGATCTGGACCTTATTCAGGTCTACGTCGTCCCAGGTCAAGGCCAGCAGCTCCCCGCGCCTGGCGCCAGTGGTGAGCGCCAGCAGTACCAAGGCATAGAGATATTCGGCTGCACTCGCTTTGCATGCCTTCAACAGGGCGTTACGCTCATCGTCGCTCAGGAATCGCACCACGCCGCGGGATTCTGTGCCTTTGGATATCAGGGAAAGGGGGTTACGGTCGCACCACTGCCATTCCCGCATGGCGGTTTTAAATACGCTGGACAGGGTGTGCAGATAGCGGTTGACAGTCGAGCCCGATCTGCGCCGGCCGCGGTAGGTTTTTTCACTTTGCAGCCGGTCGCGCACTTCGACAATGCGCGCCGGCGTGACATTTGAGACCGCGACACCGCCGAGCTCCTGTTTCCAGCGCCCGAGGATCTGACGCACCTTGTCGGCATCCTTGTTGCGTTGCTTGTGCGGCAGCGTGTGCTCGATATAGCGGTCGATCGCTTCAGCGAGCGTGCGCCGTGCCGCTTCTTTGGATGCGACGTGGAAGCCGCGTTTTAGATCCGCCTCTTTGGCTTTGGCCCAAAGGTCGGCATCGGTCTTGCGGGGAAAAGTCTGGGTGTATTCAGGGAAGCCGCGTAATCGAACCCGGGCACGGTAGGAAACCTTGCCGTTTTTTGCACGTCTTGTCTCGATCAGAGCCATAGGACAAGGGGATTGTCCCACCGTTGTCCCACGGCGTCAAATCAGGGATGGGTGATTTCTAGCGGTGTATCGTAAGTTATTGATTTGGTGCCCGGAACCGGAATCGAACCGGTATGGGCTTTTTAGGCCCGAGGGATTTTAAGTCCCTTGTGTCTACCAATTTCACCATCCGGGCGAACAGAATTCTGGAGGCGGGGGTCGGAATCGAACCGGCGTCCACGGCTTTGCAGGCCGCTGCATGACCACTCTGCCACCCCGCCGTTGAAACAAAAATGGGGAGAGCGTAGCGCTTTCCCCAGAAATCTGGAGCGGGAAAGGAGGCTCGAACTCCCGACCTCAACCTTGGCAAGGTTGCGCTCTACCAGCTGAGCTATTCCCGCATGAGGGATCGAATTATAGGATAAAGCACCCCCGGCAGGCAAGGCGGCGCCGGTCGCGTCAATTCTTCCTCAAGGCCTGGGGCAGCGCCATTTTCAGATAGTACGCCATGGAAATCAGCGTCAGCAGCGCGGCGATGTAGATCAGCCAGGTGCCGATGCGCTGCGGGCTGAAAGCACCGATGGGAGTATGGTAAAGCAACAGCGGAATCGCGACCATCTGCGATACGGTCTTGATCTTGCCCAGGAACGACACGGCGACGCTTTTCGCCTGTCCGATCTGGGCCATCCACTCGCGCAATGCGGAAATCGTGATTTCGCGGCCGATGATGATGAGCGCGATAATCGCGTCGACACGCTCGAGTTGCACCAGGATGATCAGCGCCGCGGCCACCATCAGTTTGTCCGCGACGGGATCCAGAAACGCGCCGAAAGCGGAAGTCTGATTGAGCTTGCGCGCCAGCCAGCCGTCGAGCCAGTCGGTAATGGCCGCCGCAGTGAAAATCACGGTTGCCACCAGATTCTGGTTGGGAGCGGAAACCCAGCTTTTCTCAAAGTAAAAAATGCCGACGAACATCGGAATCAGCAGAATCCGAAGCCAGGTCAGCAGGTTGGGCAGATTCCACGGCACTAATGCAACTCCCGGTATATTTTTTCCGCCAGGGTGCGGCTGATGCCGTCCACCTGTACCAGTTCATCGACGCTCGCCGACATCAGGCCGCGCAATCCGCCGAAACGCGCCAGCAGCCGTTGCCGGCGTTTGGCGCCAACGCCTGCAATGCTTTCGAGCGGCGAACTGGTTCGCGTCTTGGCGCGGCGCGCGCGGTGACCCTCTATCGCAAAGCGGTGCGCCTCGTCACGAATGGATTGGATGAGGTGCAGGCCGGGATGATCTTTGAGCAGTCGCAGGGGCGCAGCGCGTCCCGGCATCAGCAGTTGCTCCAGCCCGGGTTTACGTTCCACTCCTTTTGCGACAGCAACCAGCGCCATATCGTTCAATCCCAATTCGGCAAACACCTCGCGCGCGACCCCCAGTTGCCCCTGGCCGCCGTCGATCAGCACCAGGTCGGGAATCCTGCCTTCGCCGGCGATTATCCTATGATAGCGCCGGGTCAGCACTTCGCGCATGGCGCCGTAATCGTCGCCTGGCGCAGCCCCGGTGATGTTATAGCGACGATACTCGCTTTTTTGCAGCGCTGACTTGTCGTAGACCACGCATGAGGCAACCGTCGCTTCGCCCATGGTGTGGCTGACGTCGAAACATTCGATGCGCTGCGCGGTCTCAGGCAATTCCAGCGCCTGCTGCAGTGCCGACAACCGCGCCTCCTGCGTTGACTGCAATCCCAGCGTCTGTTCGGCGCCAAGCTGTGCATTTTTCGCCGCCATGTCCAGCCATGTCCTGCGGCTTCCCGCCGGATTGACGGTAATCTGCACCTTGCGCCCCGCCTGTGCGCTCAGCAGATGCTCGAGCGGCGCAACCGCAATTTGCGCTCCGGCCACGATCAACGGCGGCACGCCGTGCTGTAAATAATGCTGGCTGATAAAAGCCTCCAGAATCTGTGCCGGGTCCGAATCCTCGGCATTGCGCGGGAAAAAGTTTTTGTCGCCCAGGTGATGCCCGCCGCGCACCATCACCAGGTTGACGCAGGTAATGCCGGCGACGCGCTCACAGGCGATGATATCAGCATCGCGCCCGGACTCGTCGCTGACAAACTGCTTTTCCCGCACTTTGCGCAGCGCCGCAATCTGGTCGCGATAGATCGCCGCCTCCTCATAGGCCGTGCGTTCGGCGGCGGTGTGCATGCGGCCGATCAGGCGCTCGACGACCTCGTCGTCCTTGCCCGACAAAAACAGTTCGGCGCTGCGGATATCCTCGGCATAAGCGGCCTCGCTTACCAGGTTGACGCAAGGCGCGGTGCAGCGCCGGATCTGGTGCAGCAGGCAGGGGCGCGAACGGTTGGCGTACACCGTGTCCTCGCAGGTGCGGATGCGGAACACCTTCTGCAGCAGCTGTATGCTTTCGCGCACCGCCCCGGCGTTGGGAAAGGGGCCGAAGTAATGGTGGCGCTTGTCGAGGCCGCCGCGATGGAATCCCAGGCGCGGAAAGGGGTGCTGAGTGACAATTAGATACGGATATGATTTATCGTCTCTAAACAATATGTTATAGCGTGGACTTAAAGACTTTATGAGGTTATTTTCCAGCAGCAAAGCCTCGGCTTCGGAACGGGTGACGGTGGTTTCTATGGATGCCACCTGCGCCACCATCAGCTGGATGCGGGGCGATAGCCCGTTCTGCTTGCGAAAATAGGATACCACCCGCTTCTTCAGATCAATGGCCTTGCCGACGTACAGCACCTCCCCTGCGGCGTTCAGCATACGGTAGACGCCGGGCAAATGCGGCAGATTGACAAGGCCTTCCGCTGGATCAGGCATGGGGACAGTTTGAGCGCTGCAACCGGGGCAAATCAGCCGGTTTTGAGATCAGCCGAGATGTTCGAAAACACCGCGCGGAACATCTCCGTGTTCAGGCGCTTGGTCTGGGTATTATAGCGGCTGCAGTGGTAGCTGGCGTAAAGCGTGTATCCCTGCGGCAAGCCGTGGCGCACGCCGTGGCCGAAGGGATAATCCCTGAGGCGCAGGCCCAGCGCCCGCAGCACAGCCTGATGTGCAATGCCTCCCAGCGCAAGAATGACCGCCCTGCCCGGCAACGCCTCTATTTCGCGCTGGAGATAAGTATTGCAGCGTTTCACCTCGTCGGGTTTGGGCTTGTTTTCCGGCGGCAGGCATTTGACGGCATTGGTAATCCGGCAATCGACCAACTGCAGACCGTCGTCGACACTGACCGCCTGCGCCTGGTTCGAAAATCCGAAGCGATGCAGCGTCTCGTACAGCAGTATCCCCGCATAATCTCCGGTAAACGGCCGGCCACTGCGATTTGCGCCGTGCATCCCGGGCGCCAGCCCCACGATCAGCAACCGCGGTTGCGACGCGCCGAACGGCGCCACCGGCCTTGCGTGATAAGCGGGAAATTCGGCGCGAACCTGGTCCAGGTGCCGGGCCAGCCGATCGCAACGCCGGCAATCAACCGAAAAGCACGGCAACGCGGTGTTCATGAATGCGGTCCCTGCCGCCGCGGCCACAGGCGCACCACCGAGGGTGCGTCGCGGCCTGCCGGCTGCTCCGGCTGCAGCGTGATGTGATCGATGCCGAAGCGGTCATGCAGTGCGACGCGCGCGGCCTGCAGAATTTCCGGCCAGGCGGCCATGCCGGCCACTTCCAGATGCGCTGACAGCGCGACATTGTCCGGCGTGATGCTCCAGACGTGCAGATCATGCACCGAAGTCACGCCCGGCACCGTGGCCAGGGCTTTGCCGATGGCAGCCAGATCGACCGAAGCCGGCACCCCCTCCATCAGGACATGCAAGGTGTCGCGCAGCAAACGCACGGTCGTCATCAGGATCAGTCCGGCGATCACCAAAGACAGGATGGGGTCGACCATGATCCAGCCGGTGGCAAAAATCACCGCACCCGCAACCAGCGCAGCCACCGAACTCAGCAGGTCGCCCATCACGTGAATCAGGGCTGCACGCGCATTCATATTGTGCTCGCTGCGGCTTAGCATGAAGGCGACAACGCCATTAACGATCAGCCCCATGAAAGCAATCAGCATCACCCCGCCCGCAATGACCGGCTGCGGCGCAAGCAGACGCTGTATGGCTTCCGCCACCAGCACGACGATGATGCAAAGCATGATCAGGCTGTTCAGCATCGCGCCTATCACCTCGGCACGTGCCCAGCCGTAGGAATGCTTCAGGCCTGCGGGACGCTGCGCGAGCCAGGCCGCGACGGCTGCGAGTCCCAACGCCAGCGCATCCGAGAACATATGACCGGCATCGCTCAACAGTGCGAGTGAACCCGACCAGATCCCCCCGGCCAGTTCCACCACCGCATATGCCAGTGTTATCGCGAGTGCGGCGATGAATGCCGGCTTGTGCCGGCTGCGCGGCGGATGATGGTGCGAACTCATCGCGGCACTCAGTACCTATCGATCTTTCACTAATTCGCGACAGCGAATTAGTACCATTCTCACCCTCTCCTTCCGGGACAAGGGAACACTTGAAGCGAAGCAGAGGGTCGGGGAGAGGGATTGAGCGTTCCGACTGTCATCCATTATGAAACGCTCAATAGGCGAGCGGCAGGTCGCCGCTTTTCAGGCCGATGCCGGCAATGGCGTGCAGCGCTTTCATGTATTGCGCATCCTCGCGCAATCTGACCAGGTCCGCGGCATGTCGCCGGCCGTGCATGCGCGCCAGACGGGCCAGGCTCACCGGCGGCATGGTGTATTGCAGTTTGTCGAGCAGTTCGTCTGCCGACTGCGGATTGTTGCAGACCAGCACCATGTCGCAGCCGGCACCCAGCGCGGCGTGTGCGCGGTCAACCACACCGCCGGCGACGCTCGCCCCTTCCATGCTCAGATCATCACTGAAAATCACGCCTTCAAATCCCAGTTGCCCGCGCAGAATTTTCTTCAGCCACAGCGCTGAAAAACCGGCAGGCTGCGCGTCCACCTGCGGATAAATCACGTGCGCCGGCATGATGCCGCCCAGTCCGGATTCAGCTAGGCGTCGGAACGGCAGCAGATCGCTGGCTTCGATATCCGCATAGGGCCGGTCGTCTATGGGAATTTCATGATGGGAGTCGGCGCGGACATGGCCGTGACCGGGGAAATGCTTGCCGACCGCGCTCATGCCGGCCTGCCTGAAACCCTGCACCAGGGCGCGCGCCAGTTCGGCAATCGCCTGCGGGTCGGAGTGCAGCGCGCGGTCGCCAATGACGCTGCT
Source organism: Burkholderiales bacterium (assembly GCA_919902235.1). Taxonomy (GTDB): domain Bacteria; phylum Pseudomonadota; class Gammaproteobacteria; order Burkholderiales; family SG8-41; genus CAKKQX01. The sequence goes on along the minus strand of CAKKQX010000371.1, from coordinate 5,721 downwards.
GTTGCCGAAATCGACATCGAGCACTGGCGCGAAACTCAGATCGACGCCGTGGGCACGCAGTTCGGCCGCCAGCAGAAAACCCACATCATGCGCGAGATGACAGGCGTGTTGCGCATTACGGTCCCAGATTTTTCCGAGTTCGCGCATCGGCGGAATAGCGGTGAAGCCCTGGCGGAAACGCTGCACGCGGCCGCCCTCATGATCGACCGCCACAATCAGCGCCGGACTGCGCAGGACGTGTATTTCGGCTGTCAGACGGATCAGCTGTTCCGGAAATGCGTAGTTCCGGGCAAACAGGATGATCCCGCCCACCAGAGGATGTAGCAGCCGTTCGCGATCCGCGGCGGTTAATTCAGTGCCGGCCACGTCGATCATCACAGGACCAAGATATATATTATTGTTTTTATTCATTATTTTTCCAACACGACGCAGGCGCACGCCAGACTTTTTTCATCGCTGATCGTCAGATGGGAGCCGGCAATACCACAGCTCTTCAGCAGATTCTCAAGATTGGGATGAAGAGCAAACCCCGGTTTGCCGGCCTTGTTCTGCACTACGCTGATGCATTGCAAGGTCACCGGATAACGAAACCCGGTGCCCATCGCTTTGGAGAAAGCCTCTTTCGCAGCGAAACGATTGGCCACAAACAGCACCGGCCGCACCGTCTTGAGATAGCCGGGCCATTCCAGCGGGGTGAGCACGCGCCGCGCGAAGCGCTCGCCATATTTCTCAAGCAGGCGCGCGACCCGTTGCGGCTCGATCACATCGATGCCGATGCCGTAAATCATGCGCGGTGCCCGGCCTGTTTGACGATTCCTGCGTCGATCGCCCCGAGGTAATTGCGTACCGCCTGCGCCAGCCCCGATTCGAGCGCATCGGCAATCAGCGCGTGCCCGATCGACACTTCCAGCACTGCGGGCACTGCGGAAAGAAAGCGCGGCAAATTGTCCCGGTTAAGATCGTGGCCGGCATTGACGCCCAGACCGGCCTGTTGCGCTGCGCGCGCTGCCTCGGCGTAGCGTTCCACCATGCGCGCTTCTGCAGGAGAGCCGAAGGCACGCGCATAAGGTTCGGTATAAAGCTCGACGCGGTCGGCCCCGATATCGCACGCAAGCTGCATCGCATCAGGCAGCGGATCCATGAACACGCTGACGCGCACGCCGAGTGCTTTGAGTCCGGCTATCACCGGCCGCAGGCGCGTGCCGTCACGCTGCAGATTCCAGCCTTGATCGGAAGTGAAGGCACCCGGATCGTCCGGCACCAAAGTGCATTGCTGCGGGCGCACTTCCCGCACCAGATCCAGCAGCGCATGAAAAGGATTGCCTTCGATATTGAATTCGATATCGCGCCGGCTCTTCAGCAACTGCGCAAGCTCGTATACATCCTGGGTGCGTATATGCCGCCCATCGGGACGCGGATGAACGGTGATGCCTTGCGCTCCCGCATCCAGCGCGGCAATGGCCGAGCGTGTCACGCTGGGAATCCCCAGCATGCGCGAGTTGCGGAGCAAGGCGATCTTGTTGAGGTTTACGCTCAGCCTGGTCATGGGCGGCCGTCCGCCTCCAGGCAGCGGTATGAGCCGCGGCGGAGAATCACAACTGCTGCAGGTCGCGCAACAGCGACCGCGTGTGCAGGACTTGATTGCCGAGGTGGTGATTGATCAACGCGCGCATCAGCGCCTTGCTTTGCTGCTGGGTAACGGCGTTTGTATAGTCGTCCGATTGCATGTCAATCAGTGTTTGCCCTGACAATTCTACCGCGTTTTGATGCGCAACGCCGTCGACGGCGACCGGACCGCGCTCCACAACATAGGCGTAACGGCATTGCGCCACAATCGGCGCGCCGAGCTCGGCATCGCGGTCCAGCGTCAGGGCGTAGCCCAGTTCACCGAGCAGGTTTTTCTCGAAGCGGCGCAGGATCGCGGCGTGCTCGCCTCCCGCCGCCAGCGCAACCAGCGTTTCCTGATAAATCGCGAACAGCCGGTCGTGCGGATCGTCGCGTGCCAGCAGCTTGAGCAGCAATTCATTCAGGTAAAAACCGCAGATCAGCGACAATCCCCTGAGCGGCAGGTAGCCGCCCTGCCATTCCGCCTTGTGCAGCGTCTTGAGTTCGGACTTGCCTGACCAACCGATGAGCAGCGGCTGAAATGCCAGCAGCACGCCACGCAGCGCCGACTTGGGGCGCCGCGCGCCGCGCGCCATCAGCGCCACGCGGCCGAAATCCCGGGTGAAGGTTTCAATCACCAGGCTGGTTTCCCGGAACGGGTAATGATGCAGCACGAACGCCGGCTGCTGATCCTGGCGCGAGTTGCTTGCTGTGGTCACCACGGTATTTCCACTGCGGAAAGGATGAAGGATGAAACATGAAGCATGAATGAAATCCCGAAGTTCGTGGCACTACTATTTTCCCGTACCCTCATCCTTCAAACATCGAATCCCAGCCGTTTGAGCGTCGCCGCACTGTCCGCCCAGCCGCTTTTTACCTTGACCCATACCTCAAGGTATACCTTGCCGCCGAACAATTGCTCCATATCCTTGCGCGCCTGCGTGCCTACCGCCTTCAGTTTTTCGCCGCCTTTGCCGATGACGATCGCTTTCTGGCTCGCCTTGTCGACAATGACGGAAGCGTAAATGCGCCTGAGGTTGTTGAGGGTCTCGAATCGCTCTATTTCCACTGCCGTCGCATAAGGCAGTTCGTCACCAAGCAGACGGAACAATTTCTCGCGTATCAGTTCCGCGGCCATAAAGCGCTCGCTTGCCGTGGTTATTTCATCCGCCTCGAACAAAGGAGGCCCTTCCGGCAGCCGCGGAATAATCGTTTTTAGCAGTTCGTCGAGCTGCAGGTTCTTTTGGGCCGCCAGCGGAACGATTGCATCGGGCTGGAAGCGCTCGTGGAGTTCCTTGATGAAAGGCAACAGGGTCTTTCTATCTGCCAGCAGGTCGATTTTATTGATCGCCAGCATCAGCGGCACCGTGCGCGGCAGCTGCCTGTAGAGCGCAGCATCGAGATCGTTGCATTTCATGGCTTCGATCACCCACAGCACAACATCGATTTCCTGCAGACTCTGGGTCACGCTGCGGTTCATGATGCGGGTCATGGCGCCGCGGTGCTGTGTCTGGAAACCGGGGGTATCGACGAACACCAGCTGGGCGTCATCGCGCGTCAGAATTCCCGTGATGCGCTGGCGCGTGGTCTGCGGCTTGCGCGAAGTGATGCTGATCTTTTGCCCCACCAGCTGGTTGAGCAGCGTCGATTTGCCGACATTGGGCCGACCGACGATAGCGATGGTGCCGGCGCGGTAACCGTTACTCATCCGCGGGTCGCCAGTTCATAGGCCAGACGCGCCGCATTTTGCTCGGCGCTGCGGCGGTTGCTGCCCTCGCCCAGCGAACGGATATCGAGTTCCGGGATGAGGCACTCGACCTGGAACAGCTGTTCATGGGCCTCGCCGCGGGTTGCGACGACGGCATAACGCGGCAATGCGATTCGGCGCCCCTGCAAATGTTCCTGCAGGAGCGTCTTGGGGTCTTTGCCGGTGGTGCGCGGGTCAATGGTGCCGAGGGGGGAGGCAAACAGCGTGCGCATGACGGCCCGCGCGCCATCGAAACCGCCGTCCAGGAAAGCGGCGCCGATTACCGCCTCCACGGCGTCGGCCAGTATCGACGGCCGCCGGAACCCGCCGCTTTTCAGCTCGCCTTCGCCCAGCAGCAACTGGTCGCCGAGTCCGTGCTCCTGGGCTATGACGCACAGGGATTGCTGGTTGACCAGACTGGCGCGCAGCCGCGAGAGTTCGCCTTCAGAAAGCCCGGGAAATTTATGATACAACTCGAGCGCCACCGCGCAATTGACCACGCTGTCGCCAAGAAACTCGAGACGTTCATTATTGGCGCTGCCGTGACTGCGATGTGTCAGAGCGCGCCGCAGCAGGTCAGGATCGTTGAAGTGATAACCTATCCTGAGACTGAAGCCATCGAGGTCCATCACTTGCCGGTCGATAGGGCCTACTTGTCAGAGCTCGGGGAGAAATCCATGCAGGCTTTCATGTTCGAAACCAGTGGCACGCACACTGTGTAAGAGGCGCTGAGGGTCACACGGTCGCCGTCTTTACTAAATTCAATGTCACCCGCATTTATCGCTGTAATGTTTTCGACTGTAGCACGACCGCTAAATGCGATCTGAGCCTCCCGCAGCGAACTGACGGGCCTACTTGGGTCGTTGACTATGGCCTTAAATTGTTTCTGGATAGACATGTTTTCGAAATATGACGGCCCCACTTTGAAACCTATGAGCGCAATGAATACCAGGACCATGGCCCACAACAAAAATCCGGACAAGGTTATACCTTTTTGTTTATACATGGTCTTTCCTTTCATTTAATCGACTGACCAATCCGCTTGATATCGTCGAAATTCCACCAGATCAAAAATGCCTTGCCGACGATATTGGCCTCCGGCACAAATCCCCAGTAACGACTGTCGCTGCTGCTGTCACGGTTGTCGCCCATCATGAAATAATGTCCCGGCGGCACCGTGCAGGCGAAACCGGCATCATTGTAGGCGCAATTATCGCGGAAAGGAAACGAGCGAACCCCGCCTGATTGCACGCCGGGCACCCCCGCCTGTACCAGTATCGCGTGCAGGTTGTTGCCGAGCATCTCGTCGAGACGCTGTGCCGCCACGAAATTCAACCCGCTTTCGACATAATTATACTCGCCCGCCGGGGAGGTTTTCACTACCTCGCCATTGATCGACAAGCGCTTATTGCGGTACTCGATTTTATCCCCGGCCACACCGACCACGCGCTTGATGTAATCCAGCGATGGATTTTCCGGATAGCGAAACACCATGACTTCGCCGCGTTGCGGCTGATTGATGTCCGCCAGCTTGATATTGACGACGGGCAGCCGTATGCCGTAAGTGAATTTGTTCACGAGTATGAAATCGCCAACCAGCAAGGTCGGCAGCATCGAACCGGATGGAATCTTGAACGGCTCCACAAGAAAAGAGCGCAGCAGGAACACGATCAGAATTACCGGGAAAAAACTTTTCGGATACTCTACCCACCACGGTTCGGATTGTCCCTGAGCGCGACGTCGGCGCAGTACAAAATGGTCAAGCAGCCAGACTGCTCCGGTAAACATCAACAGCAAAAACATAACTAGGGCAAAGTTCATTCTTGTTATTTCTCCACTTGCAGAATGGCAAGAAAGGCCTCCTGCGGAATTTCCACGTTGCCAACCTGTTTCATGCGCTTCTTGCCTGCTTTTTGTTTCTCAAGCAATTTTTGCTTGCGGGAAATGTCGCCACCGTAACACTTGGCAAGCACGTTTTTGCGCAGCGCCTTGACGGTTTCGCGTGCCACGATATGAGAACCGATCGCGGACTGCACCGCGATATCGAACATTTGGCGCGGAATCAGGCCGCGCATTCTCGATGCCAGATCCCGCCCGCGGTACAGCGAGTTCGCGCGGTGCACGATGAGCGACAACGCGTCGACGCGGTCACCGTTAATCAGAATATCCAGCCTGACCAGATCGGCTGCCCGGTACTCGAGAAAATCGTAATCGAGTGAAGCATAGCCGCGGGAAACCGATTTCAGCTTGTCGAAAAAATCCATGACCACTTCGTTGAGCGGTAGCTCGTAAGTCAGCATGACCTGGCGCCCCAGGTACTGCATGTTGCGCTGCGCGCCACGCTTCTGGTTGCACAGCGTGATAACCGG
>CAKKQX010000370.1 GCA_919902235.1 Burkholderiales bacterium | reverse complement strand
CCGATGAAGCTGCAATGATCAGTGCCAAGATTCTGCGGGAACTGTCGCGGTCTTTCCAGATTGAAAGTCATGAGCTGAATATTTCATGCAGCATCGGCATCAGCATTTATCCTGCGGATGGCAAGGATGTGGACATTCTTATGAGCCATGCCGATGCGGCCATGTATCGCGCCAAACGGGACGGGCGCAACAAATTCCAGTTTTTCGTCACGGGGGAAGCGAACGCCGCCGAGCCGAAAGGCGCGTAGCAATCTGGTCCTTGCAGGGTCGGTGTGCCGGGATCGCCGGAGTACTGGACTACGCACTGCAAATCGCGATCGGGATGCGGCGCGGGCCGAACGGCTTGCCGAAGCTGCCGTAGCGCCCCGCGATCTTCGTGCCACAATCCGGGCAGGCGCCTTGCGGCGTGACGCGGCAGGCATCGATGCGGTACCAATCGCGCACGATGAGCGCCGTTTTGCACGACGGGCAGTACGTGCTGCCGCCCGCACTGTCGTGCACATTGCCGGTGTAGACGTAATGCAGTCCCGCCTGCAGCGCGATTGCGCGCGCGCGGCTGAGGGTTGCGGCCGGCGTGGCCGCGATGTCGTTCATTTTGTAATCGGGATGAAAGGCCGTGAAGTGCAGCGGCACATCCGCGCCCAGTTCGCGCATGATCCACTGCGATTCGGCCTCGATCTCCGCGTCAGAATCGTTCCTGCCGGGAATGAGCAGGGTGGTGATCTCGAACCAGACATCGGTCTCATGCCTCAGATAAACCAGCGTGTCGAGCACCGGCTGCAGGTGCGCGCCGCACAGCCTGAAATAAAATTCGTCGGTGAAGGCCTTGAGGTCGACGTTGGCGGCATCCATCTTCGCGTAGAACTCGCGCCGCGGCGCGGCGTGCATATAACCGGCGGTGACGGCGACGGTGTTGATGCCGCGTTCGCGGCAGGCGTCCGCCACGTCCATCGCGTATTCGGCGAAAATTACCGGGTCGTTGTAGGTGAAGGCGACGCTTTTCGCACCGTTCGCCGCCGCTGCTTCGGCGATCGCCGCCGGCGAGGCTTCGTCCATCAGGCGATCCATGTCGCGCGACTTGCTGATGTCCCAGTTCTGGCAGAACTTGCAGGCGAGATTGCAGC
>CAKKQX010000369.1:2674-7862 GCA_919902235.1 Burkholderiales bacterium | reverse complement strand
GCCTACATGCTGCGCCCGATCCACGTCGCGTTCGCGCTGGTGCTGGTGTTCCTGATGTTCCCGTTAGCCAAGCGCTTCCGCCATCGCCTGATGTGGTGGGACGTGATTTTCGCCGTCGTTTCGATAGCCATCGTCGGCTACATTCTCCATTGGGGCGACGAGCTGGGCGACCGCGCCACCCTGCCGACAATGCTGGACCAGGTGGTCGGTGTTGCGCTGATTCTGCTGATTCTCGAGGGCAACCGCCGCAGCTCGACCTGGATACTGCCGTTCGTCGTCGGTCTGTTTATCGCTTACGCGATGTTCGGCCCGTATCTGCCGCCGCCGTGGACGCACAAGGGTTACGAAATCGCGCGGCTCACCGGCGCGCTGTACATGACGCTCGAAGGCATTTTCGGCGTGGCGGTGGACGTGTCCTCGACGCTGATCATCCTGTTCACGATATTTGGCGCTTTCCTGCAGTATTCAGGCGCGGGCAAGTTCTTCATCGACTTCTCGTTTTCGGCGATGGGCGGCAAGCCAACGAGTGCCGGTCGCGCGGTGGTGATGTCCTCGTTTCTGCTGGGCGGGCCGTCGGGTTCCGGCGTGGCCACAACGGTGACCATCGGCGCGGTGGCTTATCCGCTGCTCGCCAAGGCGGGCTACGGCAAGGAGGCCGCGGGCGGATTGCTGGCCGCGGGCGGCCTGGGCGCCATCATATCGCCGCCGGTGCTGGGCGCTGCCGCGTTCCTGATCGCCGAGTTTCTCAGGATCTCTTATCTCGACGTGATCCTGATGGCGACCATCCCGACCATCCTGTTTTATCTCGCCATTTTCATCATGGTCGAGATCGATGCGCGCAAGTTCGCCATGCATGCGGTCAAACTCGAAAAACATCATAAAGCAGCCGAGCTTGCCAGGCGCTACTGGTTCCATTTCGTATCTCTGATCGCGATCGTGGTGTTCATGCTGCTCGGTTATTCGCCGGTATTGTCGGTGTTCTATGCCACCGTCACTACCGCCTTGCTTTCGTTTTTCCGCAGCGACTGCGCAATCATTCCTTACGACTGGTTCCGCGGCCGCATGCAGTGGGTGAAAGGGTTCTGGGAATCCGGATTCATCAAGGCACTCGAAGGCGGCTCGGTGGGCGTGCTCAACGTCGCCATGACCTGCGCTTCGGCCGGCATCATCGTCGGCGTGGTGACGCTTACCGGGCTCGGACTCAAATTCAGTTCCATCGTGCTCGACTATGCCGATTCAGGCGGCCAGAGCCTGACCAATCTGTGGGTGATGTTTGGCGCGGATCGCACCCCGGAATTGCTGCACGATATGAAACTGCTGCTCACCGCGGTATACACCGCGCTCATCGTGTGGATCGTGGGACTGGCAGTGCCGGTGACTGCGTCCTACATCATCTGCGCGGTGATTGCGGCGCCGGCGATGATCAAGCTCGGCGTGCCGGATTTCGCGGCGCACATGTTCATCTTCTATTACGCCGTGCTGTCCGAAGTATCTCCCCCCACCGCGCTGTCGCCGTTCGCGGCCGCAGCGATTACCGGCGGCGGGCCGTACCGCACCACGCTGCAATGCTGGAAATACACGGCGCCGGCTTTCCTGGTGCCGTTCATGTTCGTGCTGGATCCCTCGGGCACAGGCTTGCTGCTCGGCGGTTCGTTCAAGAACCTGGCCCAGGCCAATTGGGGTTCGATCGCGCTTGTCACCGTGACCGCCGCCATCGGTATTGCCGCGCTCGCGGGCGGGCTGCAGGGCTGGTTGTTGCGCAAGACCAATCTGCTTGAGCGCTGGTTGCTGATCGTCGCCGGCCTGATGCTGGTTTATCCGCGCGCCATGTTCGACGTCATCGGGCTGGCGCTGGTTGTTATCGTGGTAGCGATGCAGAAGCTGCGTCACGCGGAACTGCGGGCTGCGCCAGGGTAATCAAACCGTCTGGGAGTTGCCGGGCATGCTGGAGCTCTATCAAGCGAAGTATCCCGCGCCATTCGCGGTGCTCGGTGTCCGGACCACCGGCAATTTATTGATTGATATCGATTACCTGCCGAGGGGCGTGGCGACGCTCTCGCCGCTGAACGCGCTGGCGGAGAACGTCTGCCGCCAGATCGAACGCTATCTGGACGATCCCGGATTCCGCTTCGATCTGCCGTTCGAGTTCAACGGCAGCGAATTCCAGCGCAGGGTGTGGCGGGCGATCTGCAAAATTCCGAGCGGCGGGACGTGCACCTACCGCGATATCGCCAGAAGGCTCGCGACGGCGCCACGCCCGGTGGGCGGTGCCTGCGGCGCCAATCGCATCCCGATCGTGATTCCGTGCCACCGCGTCGTCGGCAGCAACGGTATCGGCGGGTTCATGAAATCGCGTGGCGGTTTCCCTATCGAAATCAAGCAATGGCTGCTGAAACACGAGGCTGTAAAACCGCCGATGAACGCCGATGAACGCTGATAAGCACAAAGGCACAATTCCCTGCTACCGGTTTTTGATCGGCGTTTATCGGCGTTTATCGGCGGCCAAAGTTGTCTTTGGGTTTTGACGTGGATTCTGCCGATCTCATCGACGAATTCTGCGACGCGCTATGGCTCGAAGACGGCCTTGCGCGCAACACGCTCGACAGCTACCGGCGCGATCTCACCCAGTTCGCGGGCTGGCTTTACAAAGAGCACGGCAAAGCACTGCTGGCCGCGAATCATGCCGACCTGCTCGGATTTCTCGCGCACCAGGTCCGCCGCCGTCTGCGGGCGTCGACCACCAGTCGCGAGCTGTCCTGTCTCAAGCGCTTCTATCGCTACGCCCTGCGCCAGGGCAGGATCGCCGCCGATCCCACTCTCAGGATCGAAGCGCCCAGGCTGCCGCGTTCGCTGCCGAAGAGCCTTACCGAAGCGGATGTCGAGAGCCTGCTCGCTGCGCCGGAAACCGGACATGCGCTGGGATTGCGCGACCGCGCCATGCTGGAGATGATTTATGCCTGCGGTCTGCGCGTATCCGAACTGGTAACGCTGACGATGCCGCAGGTAAGCCAGGACATGGGCGTGGTGCGCGTCCTCGGCAAAGGCTCGAAAGAGCGTCTGGTGCCGCTGGGCGAAGAAGCGCTGGCGTGGATCAGCCGCTATCTGCAGGAAGCGCGGCCGTCGTTATTGAACGGCAGGACGAGTGACGCGCTGTTCGTTACCGGTCGCGGCGCGGGCATGACGCGCCAGGCGTTCTGGCATGCCGTCAGGCGGCATGCCGTTCGGGCCGGTCTCAACAAGCCGCTCTCGCCGCACACGCTGCGCCATGCTTTCGCCACGCATTTGCTCAACCACGGCGCCGATCTTCGGGTGGTGCAGATGTTGCTCGGCCATTCCGATATTTCGACGACGCAGATATACACTCACGTTGCCCGCGAGCGGCTGAAACAACTGCACGCCAAGCATCATCCGCGCGGGTGAAAAGCGACGAGAGGAGATAGGCGAGAGGCGAGAGGCGAAAGGGGGTGCAGGGAGTGATTTTTCTCCTGTCGCTTATCGCCTATCTCCTCTCTTACTCTTAGTTCCTGCTGCCGCGTTCTATCATGACGCCCAGGCGCTTGACGCCCTTGAGCGGCGCGAGCTTGGCGATGGAGATCCTGATCCATGGCGCCTTGAAGTCGCGCTGGACCATTTCAGCGATGGATTCCGCGGCGTGCTCGAGCAACGAAAAATGGGTCTGCTGGAACAACAGCCGGATATGGGTGACGATCTGGCTGTAGTCTATGGTGTCTTCAATCCTGTCGCTGGCCGAGGCGTGCTTGCCGGGCAATCCCACCTCAAGGTCAAGCACGATCGTTTGCGGCACGCGTTTTTCCATTTCGTAGATGCCGATGAGCGTTTCGATGCGCAGTTCGCTGATGAATATGATGTCCATGTTCGTGGGTGTGGAGCACAGTGGCGGACAAAGCGCGGACCGTCCTGACCCTGTCAATATCGTTTCGGATAGAATTGGCGCACATTTTAAGTGAAAACTCATGAGCACCATAATTATTGCGCTACTAGCTTATCTGATCGGTTCGGTTTCGTTTGCGGTGATTGTGAGCCGCGCGTTTGCCCTGCCCGATCCGCGCAGCTACGGGTCCGGCAATCCGGGCGCAACCAATGTGCTGCGCACCGGCAAAAAACCCGCCGCCGCGCTGACGCTGATCGGCGACAGCGTCAAGGGCTGGTTTGCGGTATTCCTCGCCCAGCACCTCGCGGATCCGGGCGTGGCCGAAATGAGCATGGCCCTGTCTGCGGTGGCGGTAACGATCGGGCATATGTACCCGGTGTTTTTCCGCTTTCAGGGTGGCAAGGGCGTATCCACTGTGCTCGGCGTGCTGATCGCGCTCAACATCTATCTGGCCGCCGGCGCCGCCGCGACCTGGATCATCATCGCGTTTTTCTTCCGCATCTCATCGCTTGCCAGCCTGGTCGCGGCATTGTTTGCGCCGTTCGCAGCGCTGCTGCTGTATGACGCCGGGCATCCATACCTGTGGAGCCTGGTTGTTGTCGCGGTCCTGCTGTACTGGCGCCACAAGACGAATATTCAGAAGCTCATCGCCGGCAAGGAAAGCAGAATAGGCAGCCGCGGCACTGGATCGCCGGAAAATTAGGCGGTCTGCGGAGTGTCAAGGCTGGCCAGATCCCAACGCGGCCGCACGCTAAAACCGCGGGAGGCGGGAGGCGGGAGGCGGGAGGCGGTTTGCAAACGCAGCGCGCCGGCGAAGGCAATCATCGCGCCGTTGTCGGTGCAGAATTCAAGCTCGGGATAAAACACCGTAAATCCGTTGCGCCGGGCGCTTGCCGACAGGCGTTCCCGCAGCAGGCGGTTGGCGCCGACGCCGCCGGCAACCACCAGTTGTTTGAGCATGGTTTGCTTCAGCGCCCTCAGCGATTTGCCGGCCAGCACATCGACGATGGCCGACTGGAATTCGGCCGCGATATCAGCGCGCCCCTGATCGTCCGGCTGCTGCTGACGAACCAGGGTGAGCACGGCGGTCTTCAGTCCGCTGAAGCTGAAATCAAGATCGCCGCTGTTGAGCATGGGCCGCGGCAAGGCAAAGCGCCCCGGCTTGCCCGACTCGGCCAGTTTCGCCAGCGCCGGACCGCCCGGGTAGCCGAGCCCGAGCAGCTTGGCGGTTTTGTCGAAGGCCTCGCCGGCCGCGTCATCCAGCGATTCACCGAGAATCCGGTAGGCCCCGAAGCC
>CAKKQX010000369.1:0-2664 GCA_919902235.1 Burkholderiales bacterium | reverse complement strand
CGGCGTCATCCAGCGTTTCGCCCAGCAGTTCGTATTCGCCGACACCCGACACCCGCATCAGCTGGCTATGCCCGCCCGAAACCAGCAGTGCCACGAAAGGAAATGTTGGAGCGGGTTTGGAGAGCAGGGGCGACAGCAGATGCCCTTCGAGATGATGCAGGCCCAGCACCGGTATGCCGAGCGCATAGCCCAGTCCATGCGCAATGCTGGCGCCTACCAGTAGCGCGCCGGCCAGCCCCGGGCCTTCGGTGTAAGCGATGGCGTCAAGATCGGCCAGCTTGCATCCCGCCTTCTCGAGGATGTCCCGGGTCAGCGGCAGCACGCGGCGGATATGGTCGCGTGAGGCCAGTTCGGGCACCACGCCCCCGTAATCGGCATGCATGGCAACCTGGGAGTGCAGCACATGGCCGAGCAGGCCGCGGCCGGTGTCGTAGAGCGCGACCCCGGTTTCGTCGCAGGAGGTTTCTATGCCCAGCACCAGCATGGGGGTTGTTTCCACAGGGTTAATCGGACTTTGAAAATGGCTTTAGGCTTGATATAATACAAGTTTTTCCGCCTCAGCCCTAAGGACAGGATTGATATGCCGATTGTTCGCGTCAAGGAAAATGAACCTTTCGAAGTGGCGCTGCGCCGCTTCAAACGTACTGTGGAAAAAACCGGGCTGCTCACCGAACTGCGTGCGCGCGAGTTCTACGAAAAGCCGACTTCCGAGCGCAAGCGCAAGCTCGCTGCTGCGGTCAAGCGCACCCACAAGCGCCTGCGTTCGCAGCTGCTGCCGCCGAAACTCTACTGAGTTGCGGGGTGCCAGGCGTAAAGCGTGAGGCGGAACCCTCGCGCTTTTTGTTTTTTGGTATTCCCCCCGCACCCTATTTGCCGCTATTTATTTGACTGATGTCGCTCAGGGCCAAAATCAACGACGATCTCAAGGCTGCAATGCGCGGCGGCGATGTGAAGCGCCGTGACACCCTGCGCCTGCTCACCGCGGCGCTGAAGCAGCGCGAGGTCGACGAGCGCAGCGAACTGGCCGACACCGACATCGTCGCGATCATCGACAAGATGCTCAAGCAGCGCCGCGAATCAATCGTGCAATTTGAAAAAGGCGGGCGCCAGGATCTCGCCGACCAGGAAAAATTCGAGCTGGGCGTGCTGCAGACGTATATGCCGCAGGCACTTTCCGATGCCGAGATCGATAGTGCCGTTACGGCGGCGATCCGCGAAACCGGCGCCAAGGGCGCGCCCGACATGGGCAAGGTGATGGCCGCGCTCAAACCCGGGCTGGCCGGGCGGGTGGATATGAGCAAAGTTTCCGCCCTGGTTAAGGCCAGACTCACTGCGTAATGTAAGCTATTGATTTTACTTTTTTTTAGTAAAATCTTCGAAGTGTCCTATAATTGTTAAGTCAGGCCTGACTCAACGCTGACGGCGCGCTGACGGCGCAATGCCGACACCGTTCAATCCGGCCTTTGCGCCACTTCAACCGGTCGGGGACATCTTGTTGCTTAGAGCGCCTAACATAATGTCAGCCAGCCTCATCGCACGCCGCCTGCGCCGGCCATGATTCCGCAGTCGTTTATCCAGGATCTGCTCAACCGCGTCGATATCGTCGATGTGGTGGACCGTCATGTGAAGCTGAAGCGCAGCGGCGCCAACTACATGGCGTGCTGCCCATTTCACGGTGAGAAGACGCCCTCGTTTACCGTCAGCCAGACCAAGCAGTTCTATCACTGCTTCGGCTGCGGCGCGCATGGCACCGCGATCAGCTTCGTCATGGAATACAGCGGCGCGGGATTTGTCGATGCGGTCAAGGAACTCGCGCAAAGCGTGGGTATGCAAGTGCCGGAAGAGGCGCGTTCAGAGCGGGCGCAGCACAAAGCCGGTGAGGGCGACGACCTGCATGGCGCGCTGCTCCAGGCGGCGCAGTTCTATCGCGCGCAGCTCAAGGATGCGACGCGCGCGATCGAGTATCTTAAAAAGCGCGGCCTGTCGGGCGAAATCGCCAAACGTTTCGGCATAGGCTATGCGCCCGATGGCTGGCAGGGCCTCGCCGCCGTGTTCGCCGATTACAACGCCAGGGTGCTGGTGTCGGCAGGGCTGGTCAAGCAGGGCGATGAAGGCAGGCGCTACGATGTGTTTCGAGACCGCATCATGTTTCCCATCGTCGATGTGCGCGGCAATGTGATCGGTTTCGGCGGCCGCGTGCTCGATAACGGCGAACCCAAATACCTCAACTCGCCGGAAACGCCGGTGTTCGAGAAAGGGCGCGAGCTATATGGCCTGTACCAGGCGCGGCGCGCGATACGCGATGCGGGCCGCGTGGTGGTGGTCGAAGGCTATATGGACGTGGTTGCGCTGGTGCAGGCAGGCGTCGAATACGCGGTGGCCACGCTGGGCACGGCAACGACGCCGCTGCACGTGCAGAAACTGCTGCGCCAGGCGGATGAAATCGTGTTTTGTTTCGACGGAGACGACGCCGGCCGCCGCGCCGCCTGGCGCGCGCTGGAAAACAGCCTGAACCAGCTCGTCGACGGCAAGCAGGTGCGCTTCCTGTTTTTGCCGCAGGGCGAAGACCCCGACACCTATATTCGCAAGCAAGGCAAGCCCGCTTTCGAGGCGTTGCTGGAAAAAGCGCCGCCGCTTTCCGCGTATCTGTTGCAGGAGTTGTGC
>CAKKQX010000368.1 GCA_919902235.1 Burkholderiales bacterium | reverse complement strand
TTTCTCGATCGGTTCCAACGACATGACCCAGATGACCCTGGCGCTGGACCGCGACTCCGGCATCATTGCCGAGGCTTTTGACGAGCGCGACCCGGCGGTGAAGCATATGCTGCATCTGGCGATCCAGGCCTGCCGCAAGGCCGGCAAGTACGTGGGCATTTGCGGGCAGGGCCCTTCCGACCACCCCGATCTGGCGAAGTGGCTGGTGGAGGAGGGCATAGAAAGCCTGTCGCTCAACCCCGACACGGTGGTGGAAACCTGGCTTTACCTCGCACGCGAAACCAGGCCGGCTTGAATAATTGCCGGCTTCTCATTGGACGCGGCATTGATTTGCGATAAAATGCGTAAACGGCTGATTGACATGAAATGACCAAATATATCTTTGTCACTGGCGGCGTAGTCTCCTCCCTTGGCAAAGGTATCGCTGCCGCCTCCCTTGCCGCCATACTCGAAACGCGCGGCATCCGGATTTCGATGCTCAAGCTGGATCCCTACATCAACGTGGATCCCGGCACCATGAGTCCCTTCCAGCACGGCGAAGTCTTCGTGACCGAGGACGGCGCCGAAACCGATCTTGATCTCGGCCATTACGAACGCTTTGTGCAGGTCAAGATGTCGAAGCGCAACAATTTCACCACCGGCCAGATTTACGAGAGCGTGATCAAGAAGGAGCGGCGCGGCGACTATCTCGGCGGCACGGTGCAGGTGATCCCGCACATCACCGACGAGATCAAGGTGTTTATCCGCCGCGGCGCGGGCGATGCCGAAGTGGCCATCGTCGAGATCGGCGGCACGGTCGGCGATATCGAATCGCTGCCCTTCCTTGAGGCGATCCGTCAGATGGGGATCGAACTGGGGCGCGACAGCGTTTGCTACATGCACCTGACGCTGGTGCCCTATGTGGCGGCGGCCGGGGAGATCAAAACCAAGCCCACACAGCACTCGGTCAAGGAACTGCGCGAAATCGGTATCCAGCCCGACGTGCTGCTGTGCCGCGCCGACCGTCCGCTGCCCGGCGATGAACGCAGGAAGATCGCGCTGTTCACCAATGTCGCGGTCGAGGCGGTCATTTCCGCGGTCGATGTCGACTGCATCTACAAGATTCCGGCAATGCTGCATGAGCAGAATCTCGACGGCATCGTCTGCCGCAAGCTGGGGATTGCGCCGCCTCCGGCGGATCTCGCCGTGTGGGAAAAACTGGTTTACGCGCTCGAACACCCCAAGCACGAAGTCAATGTCGCGCTCGTGGGTAAATATGTCGATCTCACCGAATCGTACAAGTCGCTGTCCGAAGCGCTGATCCACGCCGGCATCCACACCGGTGCCAGGATCCGGATTCACTACATCGATTCCGAAAACATAGAAGAAGACGGCGTTGGATGCCTGGCGAACATGGATGCGATTCTGGTGCCCGGCGGCTTTGGCAAGCGCGGCGTCGAGGGCAAAATCAAGGCCATTCGCTACGCTCGCGAAAACAACGTGCCGTATCTGGGCATCTGCCTCGGCATGCAACTGGCGGTAATCGAGTATGCGCGTCATGTGGCGGGGCTGACCGATGCCCACAGCACGGAGTTCAATCCCGACACGCCGCATCCGGTGATCGCGCTGATTACCGAGTGGCAGGAGCGCGATGGCAAGGTTGAACGCCGCGATGCCAAGTCCGATCTCGGCGGCACTATGCGTCTGGGCGGCCAGGAATGCCAGCTCGAAGCCGGTTCGGCGGTGCGCAGCATCTACGGTGCCGATCGCATCGTTGAGCGGCATCGCCATCGTTATGAACTGAATAATCACTACCTGCCGCGTCTGAGGCGGGCGGGGTTGAGAATAAGCGGCACGTCGGTCAAGGAAGCGCTGTGCGAAATGATCGAACTGCCGGCGCATCCCTGGTTCGTGGGCTGCCAGTTCCATCCCGAGTTCACCTCGACTCCACGCGCCGGTCATCCGCTGTTCAGGGCCTTCATTCAGGCGGCACTGGCCAACGCCAAACCGGCGCAAACACAAACTGTGCAGCCCGACCCGGCCGGCCGGCTGCAGAATATTGCCTGAGCGCGGCATGACAACTCGACTTGTTCCCGGCGCGGTATCCCGCGCGGCCGTGGTTTGGGTTATCTGAGCGTTTCATAATGAATGACAGTCGGAACGCTCAATCCCTCTCCCCGACCCTCTGCTTCGCTTCAAGTGTTCCCTTGTCCCGGAAGGAGAGGGTGAGAATGGCACTAATTCTCTGTCGCGAATTAGTGAAAGATCAATAATCGAAGGGGCTGATGGCATGAATTTATGCGGATTCACGGTTGGGCTGGACTGCCCGCTGTTCCTGATCGCGGGGCCGTGTGTTGTCGAGTCGCGGCAGATGGCACTGGATACCGCGGGCGAACTCAAGCGAATCTGCGCCGAAATCGGCGTGCCTTTCATCTACAAATCGTCTTATGACAAGGCCAATCGCAGCTCGATCAAATCATTTCGCGGACTGGGAATGGACAAAGGTCTCGAGATTCTGGCTGAGGTCGGGAAGCAGATCGGCGTGCCGGTATTGACCGATGTGCATGAGGTGGATGAGATTGCGGCGGCGGCGGTGGCGGTGGACGTATTGCAGACGCCGGCATTTTTATGCCGTCAGACCGATTTTATCAGCGCAGTGGCGCGCGCCGGCAAACCGGTCAACATCAAGAAAGGCCAGTTTCTGGCGCCCGCCGACATGAAAAACGTGGTGGAAAAAGCCCGCGCGGCAAGCGGTGCCGATAACATCATGGTTTGCGAGCGCGGCGTTTCCTTCGGCTATAACAACCTGGTATCCGACATGCGTTCGCTGATGGTCATGCGCGAAACCGGTTGTCCGGTGGTGTTTGACGCCACGCATTCGGTGCAGCTTCCCGGCGGGCAGGGGACTTCCAGCGGCGGGCAGCGCGAATTCGTTCCGGTGCTGGCGCGCGCGGCGGTGGCCAGCGGGATCGCCGGATTGTTCATGGAGACTCACCCCAATCCTGAGAAGGCGCTCTCGGACGGCCCCAATGCCTGGCCGCTGCAACACATGCGGGCGCTGCTGGCCACCTTGAAATCCCTGGATGATCTGGT
The DNA here is from genome assembly GCA_919902235.1 of Burkholderiales bacterium. Lineage (GTDB taxonomy): Bacteria > Pseudomonadota > Gammaproteobacteria > Burkholderiales > SG8-41 > CAKKQX01. The sequence goes on along the minus strand of CAKKQX010000368.1, from coordinate 35,870 downwards.
CAAACGCCAGGGATTTGCCGAAGATTTATTGTGACCGTGAGAAATTTCTAAACCCACAGACTAACCAGGGACAACAATGAGTGCGATTGTGGACGTGATTGCGAGGGAAATTCTGGATTCCCGTGGTTTTCCGACCGTTGAGGCCGACGTGCTGCTTGAATCTGGCATATTGGGCCGCGCAGCGGTGCCCTCGGGCACCTCGACCGGCAGCCGCGAAGCCATCGAGTTGCGCGACGGCGATGCCAGCCGCTATCACGGCAAGGGTGTGCTGAAAGCCGTGGAGCATATCAACACCGAGATCTGCGAGGCGATCATCGGCGTAGACGCGATCGAGCAAGGTTTTGTCGACAAGACGCTGATCGATCTTGACGGGACTGAAAATAAATCGCGGTTGGGCGCCAATGCCATCCTCGCCGTTTCGATGGCGGTGGCCAAGGCAGCGGCTGAAGAATCGGGGCTGCCGTTGCATCGGTATCTTGGTGGCGCGGGCGCGATGGCGATGCCGGTGCCGATGATGAACGTGATCAACGGCGGCGCCCATGCCGATAACAGTCTGGACATGCAGGAGTTCATGCTGATTCCGGTGGGCATGACGTCTTTCCGCGAAGCGCTGCGCTGCGGCTCGGAGATATTTCACGTACTGAAGAAACTTCTGATTGACAGAGGGCTGTCGACGGCGGTGGGCGATGAAGGCGGGTTCGCGCCGCGCCTGCCCAAGCACGAGGCGGCGCTGAAGATCATTATCGAGGCGATCGAAGCGGCAGGTTATCGCCCCGGAGAGCAGGTCGCGCTCGGACTCGACTGCGCGAGCTCGGAGTTCTATGAGGACGGGGAATACACGCTGAGCTGCGAAGGCCTGTCGTTGAAATCCGCGCAGTTCGTGGATTATCTTGCCAACCTGGTCGATAAATATCCCATCATCAGCATCGAGGACGGCATGGCCGAAAACGACTGGGATGGCTGGAAACTGCTGACTGACCGGCTGGGCAAGAAGGTGCAGCTGGTCGGCGACGACCTGTTCGTGACCAACACCAGGTATCTCAAGCAGGGCATAGACCAGGGTGTGGCCAACTCCATACTGATCAAGGTCAATCAGATCGGCACTCTCACCGAAACCCTGGCCGCCATTGAAATGGCCAAGCGCGCCGGCTATACGTCGGTGGTGTCGCACCGCTCGGGTGAAACCGAGGACACCACCATTGCCGACATCGCGGTGGCGACCAACGCCGGGCAGATCAAGACCGGCTCGCTGTCGCGCTCGGATCGCCTGGCCAAATACAATCAGCTTCTGCGTATCGAGGAAGATCTGGGAGACGCGGTAAGTTACCCCGGGCGCGGTGCGTTCAACCAGCTGAGGTGAGGCATGAGGAGGGTGAAGGGTGAGGTGTAAAGCTCGAACCCGGATACTCCCGCGTCGCCTGCTGCAGGCTGCGCTGCGGTTGCGGCGTGAGCGCTGCCACCGCCTCCGGCATTACCGCGAGCCTCACGCCTCATCCACTGCGCGATGAAATTGCTCACACTTGCGCTGGCCATTCTGATCGCGCTTATTCAGTATCCGTTGTGGCTGGGCAGGGGCAGCTGGCTGCGGGTATGGGAAGTTGATCAGCAAATCCAGGCGCAGCGTGAAATCAACCGCAAACTGCAGGCGCGCAATACTGCCCTCGATGCCGAGGTGAACGACCTCAAGCAGGGATTCGAGGCGGTTGAAGAGCGCGCCCGCAGCGAGCTGGGAATGATCAAGCAGGACGAGATTTTTTTCCAGATTCTCGACGACCAGGGTTCGCGCGCCGCGCGCCCCAAGCCCTGAGGTCGCGCGACCAGGCGCGCTGCTGTTGAGACGGGTGTTTCCCGTGGCCAACATCGTATGTTTCATTTCGAAACTTCACCGTCTGCCGCTTCTACGTCCTCCATGCAGAAACGTTTGTTTTCAGTCTTTAAGAGTCAAATCAAGGAATTGGCATGAATTGTGCGTAGCTGTGGCACGATTTAGTATCGTTGCTTTTGCTTACTGATCAAGGAGGTGCTCATAATGGCCAAAAACGCAGTCCAATGGGAGCAAACGCCCAAGTTGCCGCCGTCGCACTATGTCGATAGCCGGATCTATACCGATAACCAGCTTTTCCAGGAAGAGCGGGAAAAGGTTTTCAATAAATGCTGGTACATCGCCTGTCACGAATCCGAGATCCCCAACGCTTGCGACTACCGCACTTTCCAGCACCCCGGCGGCGCGCCGCTGATCATCGTGCGCGGGGAGGATATGCAGGTGCGCAGCTTCTACAACATCTGTCCGCACCGCGGCAATACGCTGCTCTACGATCCGGTCGGCAACGCCAAGCGCATCACCTGCATTTTTCACGCCTGGTCGTTCGATGCCCAGGGCAACTGCGTCGACATTACCCGCGAAGAGCAGGGTTATCAGAAGCGCTTCTGCAAAGCCGATGCGGCGTTGCGCGAGGTCAAGACCGAAGTCGGCTATGGCGGGTTCGTGTGGGTGAACACCGACGACAGCAGCGAATCGCTCAAGGATTATATCGGCGCCGCCATGAGCGAACTCGAACCGTACATCAATATGCCGCTTGAAGTATTCCACTATCATCGCGCAATCGTCGATACCAACTTCAAGCTGTGGCACGACACCAACAGCGAGTTCTATCACGACTACATGCACTACTTCAATCGCGTGACCGGCATGATGCAGCCCGGTTATTTCGACCGCAAATGCGTCGGTTACGACAACGGGCACGTGCTGGTGGGGTCCATGGAAATCAAATACGACGCCTACGAGGGCAGCAAGCAGCGGGGAATAGGCTGGCCCGGGCTGGCGCAGGGGGGCTGGATCCTGATCGACCTTTTTCCCGGAATGACCTACAACCTGCGCACGTCGGTGTTGCGCATGGATACCATGATTCCGCTGGGGCCGAACAAAGTGATGATCGAGTACCGTGGTATGGGCTTGAAGAGCGATACGCCGGAAGAGCGCGCCCAGCGCATTTTCGATCACAACACCATCTGGGGGCCGTTCGGCCGCAACTTGCACGAGGACCTGCTTGGCGTGCAGGGCCAGGGCAGGGCGATGCGCGAGAACACCGACAGCCGCTGGGTGCTGCATGGTCGCGAGGAGAACTCGACCATCCATGACGAGATCGGCATGCGCCATTACTACGCCGAGTGGAGCAGGCGCATGGGGCGCAAGGCGTTCGATCCCTACGGCGAAAAGCGGGTTACCGCCGCAGCGTAAAAAATATTGATGTGATGTCCGCCCGCCGGCGTGCTTGCGCAAGTCGCCGGCGCCGGGGGCAAGGAGAGGAGCCATGTTGGACCGAACCGCTGTTGAAGAACTGGTTTACCAGTCGTGCCTGCTGCTGGACGAGAAAGATTTCAAAGCTTATCTCGATCTGTGCAGTGAGCAATTCCGCTACACCATCACCGCGCACAGCCCCGAGATCCGCAAGGACATGATCTGGCTGGATCATGACAAAGCCGGCATGCAAACGCTGCTCACCCAGCTGCCGCGTCATAACAGCGATCACTCGCCGTTGACGCGGCATGCGAACGTCTATACGGTAAATTTCGATCAGGCGCAGAAGCAAGCGCAGGTCGTCAGCGTGCTGCAGGTATTCAAGACCGATCTGGACGGCGGCGCGACTGTGTTGTTCGCCGTCGGCAAGTACCTGGATACAGTCACCCTGAATGGCGATAAACCGACCCTTGCCAAGCGGGTCGTCAAGCTTGATACCCGCATGCTGGGAATCGGCTATCACATACCATTCTGATTCTGGCGCAACCAGGTACTCAATGAAAATCCAGATCAACGCCAGAAATCGCGCGTACCAGTTCAGCACTGTCGCAGGAGAAAAAATTCTTTATGCCGGCCTCGCCAACGGCATAAATCTGCCTTACGAGTGCGGCAGCGGCACCTGTGGCACCTGCAAGGCGCGGCTGGTGGCAGGAGACATCGCGGATGCCTGGCCGGAGGCGCCCGGACGCAAATACCTCAAGCAACAGGGCGAGTTTCTGATGTGCCAGTGCGTGGCGCGTGGCGATTGCAGCCTGGAAGTGGCGAACTTCGTTTACAACATGGATCCGGGCGCCTGCACTCCGGCGGCCTGCCGCGGCACTCTGACCAATTTGCGTTTGCTTACCAGCGATGTGATCGCATTTTCGGTCGAGCTGGACGCGCCGCGGGATTTTGATGCCGGCCAGTTCATGCTGGTGCAAGTGCCGGATGTGGCGGGCTACCGCGGCTATTCGATGGTGAATTTCGAGCGCGACGCGGGCAGGCTTGATTTCGTGGTCAAGAAAAAGTCCGGTGGCGGCGCTTCTGAATGGCTGTTTGGCGATGCCGCGGCGGGCAGCACGGTTGAACTTTTCGGCCCCCTGGGATCTGCCACGTTTTTCCCGGCGCTGGCCAAGAGCATTCTGTGCATTGCCGGCGGCAGTGGAATCGCCGGCATGATGTCGATACTGGCGCGCGGCTGCCAGGAGCACTACTTCGACCAGTATGGCGGCAATGTGTTTTTCGGGGTGCGCGCCTTCAAGGACGCGTTTTATCTTGACGAGTTATCGCGCTATCGAAACGAATTTCCGCAGAAGCTGCAGATCACTATTGCATTGTCGGACGAAGACGTGCCGCCCGCTGCGGGGCAGCGCTATCCGGCCCTGGCGTTCGAAAAAGGACTGGTGCATGAGGTCGCGGCGCGCCACATGAACGGCAAGTATCAGAATGTCCGTGCTTATCTTGCCGGGCCACCGCCCGCCGTGGATGCGGCTATCCGCGTTTTGCTGCTGGAAGCAAAGCTTACCGCGGATAATATCCGTTACGACAAGTTCAGCTGAAACAACAATGAGCAAAAAGTTCATCTGTCATAGAGCTGATGTGCCGTCCAACGGCATGCGCGAATGCGATGCCGGGGGCGGGCTCAAGGTGCTGGTAGCCAATGCCGGCGAAGAGTATTTTGCCTGCCAGGCCGTGTGTCCCCACCAGGAGGTCGCGCTGTGCGAGGGTCTGTACGATGGCTCGGTCCTGACCTGCCACCAGCACCTGTGGCAATGGGACATCCGGAGCGGCGCGCCGATAGGACTTGCCGAGACGCCGCTTGAATGCTTCAAAGTCGAAGTGGACGGTGATTCCGTGTATATCGTGCCCCCCGGGGCATTGAATGTCGGAGAGCTGTTTTCCGGGATTGCCGAAAAAACCCTTTCCGAAATCAACGGTCTTGCCAAGCGAGAGACCTTTCCCCAGGGCGGTACCTTGTATAACGTGGGCGATCCCGCCGAAGACTTCTTCGTGCTCGAATCGGGCAGGATCGAATTCGTGATCGGCCGCGATGACCGCACCAGCCCGGCGGGTTTCATGCTGCGCAAGGGCGAGGTGTTCGGCTGGGCTGCGCTGCTCGACAGCCAGCCGCTGCGGATTGCCAAGGCGACATGCCTGGAGCCATCGACCCTGCTGAGGATCAATGGCAAGCAGGTGTTGAAGGTGCTCGAGGCCGATCCGGGTTCGGGTTATGTGGTGATGCGGCGGCTTTCGTCGCTGATCGCGCGCTACCTCGCGCCATCGGGGGCGAAATGAAATAACCCGCTGATTCTGCTCATCCGCGCACAAAAAAACAGCAGGCGCATGATGAGCAGCCGACAGGTGTTGTGTAAGTTGTGAAAGATGTGCCCACTTAAGGAGGATGTCATGAATTCAATCAAGCGTTTACTGCAGTATGCAGGTGCCGTGTTTGTCGGCGGCGCATTAATCAGCACCAGTGTCGATGCCGCCGATATCGATTTCGGCAAGCCCGGCGCGCCGGTGAAGCTGGTAGTTGGGTATCAGCCGTACTACACGCAGTCATGGTCCGGCGTGGTGATGCGCGGCAAGAAGTTCTACGAGAAGTATCTGCCCAAGGGGTCTGAAGTCGAGTTTCAGGTGGGATTGCAGGGCGCCATCATCGTCAACAACATGCTGGCCGGAAAACAGCACATCGGCTACATGGGTGACATGCCGGCCATCGTTTCGACGACCAAGCAGGAGGTGGCGGATATACGAATCGTTGGCACGCTCGGCCTGGGATATGACCAGTGCAACATTTTTCTGGTGCGCAACGATGCCCCGAAATTCGCCAAACCGGTCGACTTCCTCAAGTGGCTGGATGGCAAGCAGGTTGCAGTTCCCAAGGGCAGCTGCACCGATCGATATGCGCAAGCGGTTTATAAAAAATATAACGTTCAACCTGCAGCTTATCTCAATCAGAATATCGAAGTGATAACCAGCAACTTCCGTGCCGGAAAAATCGATGCGGCGGTGATCTGGGAGCCAACCGCTTCGCGTCTGGTGCAGGAAGGTCTGGCGCGTCGTGCCGCTTCGGGCGTCACGCCGGAAGAAAATGACGGCGGTTTTCTGGCCATGCGCTTCGATCTCATCAAAGGGCGACCGGATGTGGTCAAGGCCTGGATGAACGCCGAGCTTGATGCCCAGCTTTTCCTGGCTGACCCCAAAAATGCCTCGGAAGTAATCAAGTACGCGATGGAGCAGACCACTGGGTTCAGCGACAAGGTGCTATGGCACTCGCTCTACGGCAGCTACACACCGGAGCAGGACGGCACCAAAGTGCGCAATACCCTGCACTATGCCATCACGCCCCAGGCGACCGAATTGATCAACCGGGCAACCACCTTCCTGCATTCGATCAAGAGCATCAATGTGCCGAAACTGCGGCCTGAGGCGGTGATGCCGGAATTTGCGAATGCTGCAATGGCGGAGCGCAAACTGAAGGCGCCAATCGGCGTGGTCAGTGCGCAACCAGATTCGGCATTCAAACCAGTTAAATAATGTAAGCAGGGCAGAACCGGCTGCGCAAGCAGCCGGGTCCGTTGAGGTTTACGCCACTGCGGAATTGTCACGAGTACGGTAAAGCCCCATTTGATAAAGCTGAAACAGCTAGCAATAACCGAGAACATGCTGGAAATCCTCAAGAAAACAATGCCGTTCCAGGTCGTATCCGACACCATGCTGCGCCGGATTGCGGAACTCGGCAAACGCGTGGCCTACGACAAGGCGGCGATAATTTATGACGCCGGCGATAGCGCCGGCGATATTTACATCATCCTATCGGGAAAAGTGGAGCACACGCTTGAACCCGGGGTGAACGCACGCCGCCCGGTTCAGTTGCTGGGGGCGGGCGATGTGTTCGGCTGGGCGGCGCTGCTGGAAAAATTTCCGCATCGGCTGGCGAAAGCTGTCGCGATCGAGCCGGCGGAAATCGTCCGCATCAACGGCGATGATCTGCTGCGGCTGCTGGAATCCGACCCCGACTCCGGCGATGTGGTGATGAGCCGTTTCGCGACCATGATTACCCGGGATTACACGGTGCCCGATCTCATTGCGCAAATGCGCGCCATCCATCGCAAGCTGCATTCGAGCGATATCCAGGGCATGAATCTCACCATGTACCGGTTGTCGCTGTGGCTCAAGAGTCCGCGCCCGTACCTGATGCTGATCGGTTTCGGCTTGTTTCTGAGTTTCTGGTACCTGGCGGTTGAAGTATGGAAGTTGCCGCGTTTTCGCGAAATGCCGGGACTGACCGTCGTGATCAAGGAATGGCTGAACCCGGATCCGAGCTATGGTCTCTCCATTTATACCGCGGAGTATTACCAGCACATCTTGGTCAGTATCTGGCGCGTCACCCAGGCTTTTGTGCTGGCGTCGCTGCTCGGCGTGCCGCTCGGGTTGTTCCTGGGCTGGTCGCGCAAGTTCAAGGAATATGTGTTTCCGGTGTTCGAAACGCTGCGGCCCATTCCCATCCTGGCCTGGGTGCCGCTCGCGATCGTGATGTTCATCTCCACCGAGTCGGCGGTGATTTACCTGACTTTCCTGGCCTCGTTTTTTGCCACTGCGCTCAACACCATGCTGGGCGTGGAATCCATAGACGAATCTTACGTGCGTGCTGCGTACTGTCTGGGCGCGAAGCGGCACCAGGTATTCCGCCACATCATCATCCCGGGCGCGCTGCCGTTCATTTTCACCGGCTTGCAGATCTCGATCGGCGTTTCCTGGTTTTCGCTGGTTGCCGCCGAGATGGTATCCGGTCAGTACGGCCTGGGTTACGTCATCAACACGTCCTACACCATGGTGCGCTATCCGACTATCGTGATCGGCATGATAACGCTCGGTTTTGTGGGGTATGTGACGAGCGCAATGGTTCGTATTCTGGGGGATTATCTGATGCAGTGGCGCGTGCGCGAGCTCGCCCTGGGAGGGCAGTAAATGTCGGCGATTATGCAGCAAGCTGTACCTGCGGGGACTGCGGCGCGCGGCGCGATCCGCATCGAGGATGTCGTCAAAATTTACGATCCCGGCGGAGCAGCGGTGATGGCGGTCGACCATTGCTCTCTCGACATCAAGGCTGGCGAAATCTGCATGATCGTTGGCCCGTCCGGCTGCGGCAAGACCACGCTGCTCAACGCCATTGCCGGCTTCCACGACATTACTTCCGGCCGGATACTCCTGGACGGTGAGTTGTTGTGCGGTGCCGACAAGCCCAAAGCCGAGCCCGGCTCCGACCGCATCGTGGTGTTTCAGAATGGCGCGCTGTTTCCGTGGAAGACCAATCTCGATAATGTCGCCTTCGGACCCATCATGCAGGGCAAGCTGAGGCCTGCCGAAGCCAAGGAGAAGGCGCTCAGCATGATGGCGGATGCGGGGTTGTCCGGGGTGGAGCACAATTATCCCGGAGAGATTTCTTCAGGCATGCGCCGCAGGGTCGAAATCGTGCGCGCGCTGATGAACGATCCCAAGGTGCTGCTGCTTGACGAGCCGTATCGCGCGCTCGACTCGCTTACCAAATCGGTCATGCACGAGGCGCTGCTGGAAATCTACTACAAGAACAAGGTGACGATTTTCTTCATCACCCACGATCTGGAAGAGGCGATTTTTCTGGGCCACAAGGTCGCCATCATGACTACGCGCCCGTGCAAACCCAAGAAGATACTGGAGGTCGACATTCCGCATCCCCGTGACTACAGCGTGCTGACTTCCAGGCGCTTCCGCGAGTTAATCGAGGAAACCAACGAGGCGGTGCATGAAGAAGCGCTGAAGGCGTTTGCCGCCGGCGAGAAGGAAGGTTGATGCCATGGCGCTAGCGAAAAAATCACTGATCAGCACGGCGCTCTGGCGCGGTGTTTTGTCGATCCTGCTGTTCCTTGTTTTATGGGAGCTTGGATCGCGTTCCAGGCATTGGTTGATTCAGGAGGAGTTCGAATGGATGCGCAATCTGCTTGCCATGGCCGGATGGGAAAAAAAATACCTGCCGTGGATAGGCCCGATACCCGCACCCAGCGAAGTACTCAAGGCGTGGGGGGGCGTAATTGGAGATATCGGTTACTGGCACAGCTGGTACAAGAGTTTTTCCCGGGTTGCGGGCGGTTTCATTGCCGCGATGATCATCGGTATCCCGTTCGGCCTGTTGCTGGCAGTAAGCCGTACTGCGTTCGGCATCGGCTTCCCGGTGTTCGAGGTGCTGCGTCCGATACCGCCGCTGGCCTGGGTGCCGGCTTCGATTATTTTCTGGCCTACCCAGGAGCTGTCGATCACCTTCGTGACTTTCCTCGGCGCCTTTTACACCATCGTCATCAACGTCGTCGGGGGCGCCAAGTCGATCGACCTGCGCTACTTCCAGGCTGCGCAAAGCATGGGCTCGTCGAGCTGGGATATTTTCCGCCGCATTATTCTGCCCGGGACCTTACCCTCCATCATGGTCGGTTCGGCGGTCGGCATGGGGATCACCTGGGAGGTCGTGGTGGCGGCTGAAATGATTTCAGGCGGCGGCAGCCAGATTGGGGGCACCGCCGGCGGCGGCCTTGGGTTTTTCATCTGGAATTCCTATGTCGGCGGTTCCTACGAGCAGATCGTGGTCGGCATGATCAGCATAGGCATCGCCGGCTTCATCTCGAGCGAGCTGCTCAGGTCGCTCGGCAAGTACGTCACTCCATGGCTGCGCTTGAGATAGGTACGGGACTGAAAAAATCATGAGTCAGGAAGACAAGCTCAAATCCAAGATCCAGGCCGGCGAGATCGTCGTATCCGGCGTCAGCAAAGAATACGGAGCGAACCAGTTCGCCAAGGAAGTAGTGAAGGACTGCTCGTTTACCATAGAGCGCGGCAAGCTGACGGTGATGATCGGTCCGTCCGGCTGCGGCAAGAGCACGTTGATCCGCCTGCTGGCGGGTTTTGAGCACCCGACGGCCGGCACGATCAGCATCAATGGAAAGCCGGTGACCGGCCCGGCTCGAGACCGTCTGGTACTGTTCCAGGAGACGGCGCTGTTCCCGTGGATGACGACATACGACAATATTCTCTACGGCCCCCGCGCGCGCGGCGAAGTGACCAAAGAGACGCTGGAGTTGGCTGAATTTCTGTTGTCAAAAGTCGGGTTGCAGGAATTCCGCAAGAAATACCCCACGCAGCTTTCGGGTGGCATGCAGCGGCGCGCGGAACTGGCGCGCGCCATGATCAACAATCCGGAAGTGATGATACTCGACGAACCGTTTCGTGGCCTGGACGCGATGACCAAGGAACTGATGTGGGAGTACTACTCGGCGCTCTACGAGGAAAACCGCCGTACCAACTTCTTCGTCACCACGGATATCGACGAGGCGATTTTCCTCGCCGACCGCCTGTTCATCATGTCGAATATTCCGACCCGGGTGCGCGCGGTGCTCGAAGTCGACGTGCCGCGTCCGCGCAGGCTGCTGGATATCGTGGAAAACGACCGCTCCAATGAAATCAAGATGGAAGCACTGTCCATCCTGCACGAAGAAGCGATGAAATCGTTTTCGCGCGGCAGCAAAGCCGCTGCCGATTTCGTCGAGGCATATTCAAAGCGTGTCGCGAAAACCTGACTTGCAACGAGACGCCGCTACAGAAACGGGGACGGCATGGATTGGCTTTTTACCAGGGAAGTGGTCATCGGGCTCGCCATCCTCGGCGCGGTGCCGTCGGTCGCTGTGTCCTTTTTGCAATCCAGGCTGAGCGTGCAACGCGCGCGCCAGATCAACTTCGCCGGTTACGGTTTGATGGGGGCGAGCATGCTGCTGTTCATCGTGATCGGCTTCCGCTCGTGATCGACGCGGATATTCTTCCCGCTATTTTCAGAATCAAGGTGTATATATGACCGCAAAAATCATTGATGGCAATGCCGTTGCCCGGCATGTGCGCTCGGAGTGGAAAAAGCGCGTCGAGGCGCTCAAGGCAAAGCGCGTAACGCCCGGTTTGGCGGTAATCATCGTCGGCGACAATCCGGCTTCGAGGGTCTATGTGCGCAACAAGGTCAAGGCCTGCGCCGAAGTCGGCCTGCATTCCGAGGTTCACGAGTTTGCGGCCGATGTCGCACCGGATATTTTGATCCGCCGCATCCGGGAGCTCAACCAGAATCCTGCGATTCATGGCGTCCTGGTTCAATTGCCGCTACCTGCACATCTTGAGCCGCGCAGGCTGCTGGGGGAAATTTCAGTCGAAAAGGACGTCGACGGGTTTCATCTCTACAACGTCGGCGGCCTGGTGGTGGGCGAGAACAACGTTTTCCCGCCATGCACGCCATACGGCGTGCAGCGTATTCTGGAATACGAAAACATTCCGATTGAGGGACAAAACGTGGTGGTGGTCGGCGCCAGCAACATCGTCGGCAAGCCGATGGCGCTGATGCTGATGGCCAAGGACGCGACGGTTTCGATCTGTCATATCAAGACGCGCGATCTGGCACAGTACACCATCCTCGCCGATATCCTGATTGTCGCGGCGGGCTGCCCCGGCCTGATTACGGCACCCATGGTCAAACGCGGCGCGGTGGTCATCGACGTCGGCATCAACCGCCTTCCCGACGGACGGCTGGCGGGTGATGTAGACTTTGAAAGCGTAAGAAAGAAGGCCTCACACATCACGCCGGTGCCGGGAGGCGTCGGCCCGATGACAGTGACCATGCTGATATGTAATACTGTCGCGGCCGCAGAACGTAGCGCCGCGAAAAATGCCGAAAGCAGAAATCCCGTTCCCGCTTAACCTCCCCGCCTGATCAATGGCGGCTATTCTGCTTGACGGAGCGGCTGTCGCCCGTCATATAAATTCTGAATTAAAACAAAGGGTTACAAAACTTTCCAAGCGTGGTGTGCAACCCGGGCTGGCGGCAGTGCAACTGGGTGACAATCCGGCTGCGAGAATTTATGTACACAACAAAGTTCGGGTATGCGCCGAGGTCGGGCTGTATTCGGAGGTTCACCGCCTGGACGCCGATTGCCCCGAGCGCGTGCTGCTGACGGCACTCGACAAGCTCAATCTCAATTCGCGCATACACGGCATCATTGTGCAGCTGCCACTGCCGCGCCACCTGGACACCGCGCGCATCGTGCAGTCAATCGCCGTGGATAAGGATGTCGACGGCTTCAACTGGCGCAACCTGGGGGCCCTGGTCGACGGCCATCCTCTGTTCGTGCCCTGTACTCCGCAGGGCGTCATGACTCTGCTTGATCGCACGGGTATTCCGGTTGAAGGACGCCATGCAGTCGTTATCGGCCGCAGCGGCATCGTTGGCAAGCCGATGGCGCTGCTGCTGATCGGGCGTGGTGCCACCGTAACAGTCTGCAATTCCAAAACACCGAATCTCGCGCATATCACCCGACAGGCGGACATTCTGGTGGTGGCGGCGGGAAGGCCCGGACTGGTCAGCGGCGAGATGGTAAAGCCGGGCGCAACGGTGATTGACGTCGGCATTAACCGCCTGCCCAACGGCAAGCTGGTCGGAGATGTGGATTTCGAGGGAGCGCAGCAGAGGGCGGCTTATATCACGCCGGTGCCCGGTGGTGTCGGGCCGATGACGGTGGCGATGCTGGTCGACAACACGGTAACCGCAGCAGAACGTTGTGCTGCCGCGCAATTGCTTGCGGCTGCGCCGGCCAGCTAGCGGGTACGCCGCGCCAGGAAGCGTCCGGGATCATAAAAAGGCAGGCGCGCAACTCTGGCGCTGACGCCGGGTTCGAGGCGAACGCGTGTGCCGGGGCGGCGGTCGGTTGCGGCGACGAAACCGAGTCCGATGCGCCGCCTGAGGACAGGCGACAGGCATACACTGGTGAGCAGTGCGCTGCCTTTCGCCACGGCAGACAAATCCGCGTCCGCCCGCCGGGTAAGCTCAGCCGCGCGCTCGTCAATCATCAGCCCGGCGAGTGCGCGCGCCGGCGCCTGCCATCGCGTGCGGCGCAGCGCCGCAATGCCGGCGCATTCTGCATTGTAGAAATCCACCAGCCGCGCCAGCCCGATTTCGAACGGCGTGACCGGCAGCGCCAGTTCGCGCGCAAACAGGATGTGGCCGGCTTCGATGCGCAGGGTATCGATCGCGCTGAAGCCGCATTCGGCAATGCCGCGATCTGCGCCGGCCCGCAGCAGGGCGTCCCATAGCCCAGGGGCGGCGTCGGCAGCGATAACCAGTTCATAACCGGTTTCGCCGCTGTAACCGATGCGCGCCAGCAGGCATGCGTTGCCGTCGAAGGTAAGTGCGACGAATCCATAGTAGGGCAGCTGCTGCGGCAAGCCGGGCGCATGGGCGCTAAAGCAGCGCTTGATGATCGCCCATGCCTGTTTCCCCTGCACCGCCAGCACCGACTGCTCGCGTGAACGGTCGTCGATACTGACGGCGAGTCCGTCGGCGAGTGGCGCAAGGTGCTGGAGGTCATCGTGACGGCCGGTGAAGAGCAGGTAGCGATCGGCTGCGATGCGCCATATGGTGACGTCATTGATGACGGTGCCGTTTTCGCGCAGCAGCAGGCTATAAGCAAGCCGCTGGTCCTGCAGACTGGCAAGGTTGCGCGTTTGCAGCCGGTGCAGCAAGGCGAGGCTGTCACGGCCCTCGATCCCGATGCAAGTCATGAACGAGAAGTCAAACAGGCCTGCAGCACGGCGGGTCGCCATATGCTCGGCCGCCGGGTCGGTAAAGAGTTTCGGCGTCGCGATGCCGTGTGTAACTTCGATCCGGCTCACGCCGCGCCGGGCGAAGTAGCGCTCGAGCGGGGAGAATGCAGTGGCGCTCATAGCCAGCCGAGCACGCGGACAATCAGGAATACACCGACTGCGATGCACAGTGCGGCGACAAAGTTTTTGAGCAATTCGGCATTGACGGCATGCACGATGCGCGCGCCGACAAATACCCCCGCGATTTCGAGCAGCGTGACCACTGCAGCGATCTTGAAGTTGATGGTGCCGAATTGGAGATTACCCAGAGTGCCGGAAACGGCGGCGATGATCTGTATGACCTGGCTCGCGCCGATCGAGACCAGTGCCGGGAAGCCGAACAGCACCATCAGCGGCACCGACAGTGCGGGCCCGCCGACGCCGGTCAGCCCGGAGCCGAAACCGGCAACCGAGCCAATGGCGCCGAGCAGCACTTGCTGCTGCCGTTGGGTACCGTCAAAGGCGGGGCTGCGCAAGCCGCGCCAGGTGGCGAGCGTGTAAACGCCGGCGAAAACAATGATGCCGGCGAGAATGAGCGCGAGTGCGGCGGGCTTGGTGAGTGAATTCATCCAGGCGCCCAGAAAAGCGAACAGCACAGCGCCTATGCATACCGGCGTCGTTACTCGCCAGTCTATGCTGCCACGGCGCTGAAACATGACGGTTCCGGTAATGCCGGTGAAGATGAAGGTGAACAGCGCAGTTGCCATCGCCTCGTGTATGCCGAGGCCGGCAAATGCGCTCAGGGCCGGGATCAGCAGTATGCCGCCGATGCCGACTGCGCCGATCAGTACGCCGACGCCGAACGCGATGGGGATGAGCCAGAGGAACTCCGGCATCATCAACGATTGATACGGGGAACGCCAGGTGCAAAGCCAAAACCGAAAAACATTTTGCCGCCTTGGTTTGTCACCCGGATGCGAACGCGGTCAGATTGCCGGTAATCAGTGCGTTAAGCTGGGTCATGATGCGATAGCCCAGCGTGTGATCCTGGTCCATCAGAATCAGCAGCTGGTCGCCGTTGATCGCGAGCGCTGTGCACGGCGTGATGGCAAGTGCGGTGGCAATGCGCTTCGGTGCGGTCTCGACCAGCGCTGCCCAGCCGAACACTTCCCCGCGTTTAAGAATCTGGCCGGCGTGGGTCTGGCGGTTGCCCAGTCCGATGGTAAATCGCACCATGCCGTCGACCAGTACATAAAGATCGCTGGCCGGCTCGCTCAGGCTGTAAATGCGGCTTGCCTGCGGATATTCCTCGATCCGCGCGAGCTGCGACACCTGCCGCAGCTGCTGCTGCGACAGATCAGAAAAGAAACCGGTGTGCGCGAGGATATCGGCGCACCCGGGTTCGGCCGCAGCTGATCCGGTGAGATTCACGTCAGCTGTTCTGGATGAGAAATCATGCCGGCATTCTACTTTACTTCTTCCAGCCGACCATCTCTTTGAATCGTTTCAGTTCATCTTCCTTCATGAAGACGGTGTGCTCCTTGCCCGGATAAATGCGCTGTCTGACCTCGTCGCGGTAATCGCACAGGCCTTTTTCAATGATGGGCACGAGATCGACGTAGATCTTGGAATGCCGCGGCACGTGTTTCTCGTACAGGTGGAACAGGTCGGAGCCGATGATATGCACGCCGTGCGCGAGGTTGCCCGCACCCAGGCTGATCACCGGCACCGGCAGCGTTTCGGCCAGGTATTCGCAAACTTCCGAGGTGGTTACTTCGCACATGATGGAAAAGCAGCCGGCGTCGACCATGGCCCATGCGTCATCGATCAGTTCCTTGGCGCGTTCCGCCGTCTTGCCCTGCGCGGTGAAGCCGCCGAGTTGCGGCATGCGCATGGGCGTGATGCCGATGTGTCCCTGCACCGGGATGCCGGCCTTGACGATGGCTTCGATGTATTTTGCGTGGTGCTGATTGCCTTCGCATTTCATCACTTCGGCGCCGCCTTGCGCCACGTATTTGGCGGCATTATCGACCGCCTGCTGGGCGGACAGGTGGAAGCTCATGTAGGGCATGTCGACCATGCGCAGACCGTATTGCGAGCCGCGCTTGACCGCTTGCGCCATGTACATGACTTCTTCAAAGGAAACGGAAGTCGTGGATTCGTGGCCGAACAGCACCATGCCGCCGGTATCGGAAACGCACAGAATGTCTATGCCCACACGGTCGGCGATAATGGCGGTTTCATAATCGTAGACGGCGAGCTGCACGATGGGATCGCCCTTTTTCATTTTTTCGACCAGCATGGGTATCGTGACTTTTTTGCGCTTCTGAGCAGCTTGTTCTGCCATGGCATCCTCCTGAAATGGTTTTATCCGAAAATTAATAAAAGTAAGCAAGCCGTATGCCAATTCGCTGTTAAACCAAGCGCTTAGTTTTAAAGCAGATTGTCAGCCCGGATTACGGTCTGCAGAGACGGAGTTTCCTAATGAAACGTTTTTATGTTTCGTTACGAATCTGAACGATCGGACGCGTGACCGGGGCCAGGCTGTGACGGCACGACAGCGGGGCCGCGTGAGGCACGGGCGCCTCCGCGGCGCAGCCCCCAGCGGTTGCGCCGCACCCACAAGGCCTTTCTGCCTATCCCCAGCATGGCAGCCAGCTCGGATTCGCTGTAAAGATGTTGATAACGCCGTACGAATTCCTCGATATAGCCTTCGATCGACAGCGTCTGGCTTATCGCATCGTCAGTGAATTGCCCGATCGGCATGGCTTGGTGGCCCGCCGGTGCGATCTCGGCAAAGTCCATGCACGACAGCAAATCGCCATCGGCAAGTATCACCGCACGCTCAATCAGGTTTTCAAGTTCGCGCACGTTTCCCGGCCAGTGATAGGTATGCAGGAAGTGGCGCAGGTCTTCGGTCATGCCGGTGATGCGCTTACCCAGCCGCCGGCTGTGCAGATCGACGAAATGCCGGGCGAGGATTTCAACGTCGCCATCGCGCTCCTTCAGCGGCGGCACTACGATATTGATGACGTTCAGGCGGTAAAAAAGATCGGCGCGGAAAAGGTTCTTCTCCATGGCTTCCTTGAGATCGCGATTGCTGGCGGCAAGAAAGCGCACATCGGTGTTGTAAACGTGCTTGGAGCCGAGCGGGCGCACCTGTTTTTCCTGGATCACGCGCAGCAATTTGACCTGCAGGGCGGGCGCCAATTCGGATATCTCGTCGAGAAATAATGTGCCGCCGTGTGCTTCGCGAATCAGACCTTCACTTGCCGCAACCGCGCCGGTATAGGCGCCCCTGGTGTGGCCAAACAGCTCCGACTCGAGAAGATCGGCGGGAATAGCCCCGCAGTTGAGGGGCACGAACGGCCCCTCGGCGCGCGGACCGGCGTAATGGATGGCCTGCGCCACCAGTTCTTTGCCGGTGCCGCTCGCGCCCTGTATCAGCACGTTGGCATCGGAATTTGCGACCTTCGTAATCAGCGAAAACACGCGTTTGATGCCGGCGGATTCGCCGATGATCTTGTTGCTGGAAAATGCCTTCTTCAGATTACGCTTGAGCATCGCATTCTCGCGGCGCATGCGCCGCTCATCGAGTGCGCGCTCTACGGCGTGGCGGAAATCGGCATTGCTGAAGGGTTTGATGATGTAGTCGAGCGCGCCGCCGCGCAGTGCCTCGATCGCGGTATCGATCGAGGAAAAGCTGGTCATCAGGATCATCGGCAGATCGATGCCGGCTTGCTTGACGCTGCGGATGATCGACAGGCCGTCGCGGTCCGGCAGCCGCAGATCGGTAATCAGCAGGTCGAATTCGCCGGATTGCGCGCGCGCAAGACCCTCTGTGCCACGCGTCACCAGTTCAACCTGGCAGCCTATGCTTTCCAGCAGCAGGGACACCGATTCGCCGACGCCCGGATCGTCGTCGACGACAAGAACGCGTTCATTGCGGGCAGAGCGTGCTTCGTTCATGAGCGGTATTGATGCAGGGGCAGGGTGATATTGAAACAGGCGCCGCCCTGCGGGTGGTTTTCGGCGCGCACGCTGCCGCCGTGCTCGATAATAATTTCGTTACAGATGGCAAGTCCCAGCCCCGTACCCTGGCCCGCCGGCTTGGTGGTAAAGAATGGCTCGAACAGGCGTGCAAGATGTCCGGGGGCAATCCCGGGTCCGCTGTCGTGAATAGCCACCTCGACCTGTAGCGGATTGGGTTTGTGCGATATGACGCGCAGCACGCCCTGGCCGTTCATGGCCTGAGCGGCGTTAAGGAAAATATTGGCAAATACCTGCTCGAGCTGGTCGCCGTTGCCCATGATCCACAGTTCCGGTGCCGCGTGATGCTCGACCTGGATATCGCGGAAAAGCGCGTCCTGCCGTGCATTTTGCAGCGCCTCCGCGAGCGGCTGGTCCAGGCGCAGCAGCGATATATCTTCACTGCCGGAGCGGGAGAAATCATTGAGTTTTTTCGAGATGTTGAGCAGACGCCGCACATTGGCGGCTATGTTTTCGAGGCCGCGCTCCAGCGTTTCCGGCGCCAGCGGCGTGCTCGACTGCAGCAGCTGCACCATGGAGTGAATGGCGGTCAGCGGATTGGCGACTTCATGGCACACGCCGGCTACCATGAAGCCAAGCGAGGCAAGCCTCGCCGTCTGCGCGCTGCCAAGATCGAACTCGCGCGCGTGCGGGTACTCCGAAATGATGAGGCAGGCACCAAGGGGCAGCCGCCGCAGGCATAACTGTTCGCGTGTGCCGGTGTGCGGATTGACCAGATCGGCGTCCTGGGAAGTGAGCCAGGGCTGTGCGCCTTGAAGTGCGTCGTAGTAGTCGGGGAAAAGCTGCGCAAGACGGATATCGGCGATGATGCCCCGGACGCGTTTGCGCTGGCGCAATTCCTTGTTGATGAAAGTAACCTCGCCCTGTTCGTTGACCAGCAGCGCCGGCCACGGCAGGCTGTCAAGAAACGAGGTGAGAATTTCACTGATGTCGGAAAAGGGGTTCATCTGGCAGGTAACAGATCAGCAATAAAACGAGTTGGAGAAATTGATCAGAAAATCCGGATTGAGATAGCCGCGAAAACCGATATAGCTGACCATCGCCGCCATTGCGGCAAGCAGCAGCCATATCAGTATTCTGCGGGGCTGGCTCACGTCGCCGCTTTCTTGACGGGCATGCCGGCCATCTCGCGTTCGTCGATCGGCAGGCAAAGCACGCACGCCAGCACACCGAGCGCGACTGCGATCATCCACACAGTCATGTAAGAGCCCGTCGCATCGAACATGTAACCGCCGTACCAGGCGCCGAAAAAACTGCCGATTTGGTGGCCAAGGAAAGAAATGCTGAACAGCGTTGATAGGTATTTGACGCCGAAAATCTGCGCCACCAGTCCGTTGGTCAGCGGTACCGTGCCGAGCCAGGTGATGCCCATCACCGCGGCGAAAATCCACGTCGACCACTGGCTGAGTGGCAGGGCGATGAAGATCAGGATTGCCACCGAACGGATGCCGTAGATCCATGACAGCAGATATTTTTTGCTGTAGTGACCGCCGAGAAAACCGCACAGATAGGATCCGACGATATTGAAAAATCCGACCAGAGCGAGCGCGATCATGCCCTGCAGCGGGGCCATGCCTTTGTCGACGAGATAGGCGGGCAGGTGCACCATGATGAAAATGGTCTGGAAGCCGCATACCAGAAATGCGGCCGTCAGATACCAGAATCCGCGATGAGTCGCGGCTTCGCGTAGCGCCGCGGTCATGCTCTGCTCGCTTCTCCCGGTTGCGCGATGGCTTCCCGCAAGCGCGGCGGCCAGCGGCACGATGAGAAATGACGATACAGCGAGAACCAGCAATGCGCTCAACCAGCCGAACTGCGAAATCAGCAACTGGCCATACGGTAACATGATGAACTGGCCGAATGAGCCGCCGGCGCCGACAATGCCGAGCGCCATGCTGCGTTTTTCGGGGGGGAATGCGCGGCCCACGACGCCCATGACGACACCGAAAGCCGAACCGGAAAGTCCGAGGCCGACCAGGATGCCGGCGCTCATGTTAAAAGCAAGACCGGACTCGGAATATGCCATCAGGACGAGTCCGATCGCGTACAGCATGCCGGCAACGACAATAATGCGCGCGGCGCCGAACTTGTCGGCAATCATGCCGGCGAACGGTTGCGCCAGACCCCACACCAGATTTTGCAGTGCAAGCGCGAAGGCGAAGGTTTCGCGCCCCCAGCCCAAATCCGCACTCATCGGCTGCAGGAACAAGCCGAAGCTCTGCCGGGTGCCGAGCGACAGCATAAGAATAACGCTGCCGCACGCAAGCACTACAGTCGGTGTGCGCCAGTTCGTGACGTTCATGGTTTTATGGATCCTCGCTCCTGGGTGCCGTCGGCACCGGTAGCGTCATGAATTATGGCACAAATCGACCGGCTTATTGCGCGGCGCGGCGGCCGGCACTGGATAACCGGGCGGTCGCAGCCAACGGTGCATAAACTTAGAAGGCGCCGGTATGAGTCCCGCATGTACCGCTTGGTATAATCTTGCGCTTTAACTGCATCCCGATTGCGAATTCTGTCCGTGTCAACCATCCCGATTCCCGAATCCAGCCTGTTGTTCGACGATCTCTACCGTCGCGACGGCCTGTTGCGGCTGGACCTGCGCTTTCTTGCGCATCTGCAGCGCAGCGACGCCGCGTTGCATGCGCATCTGGTGGCAGCGCGTGCCGATCCTGCCGCACTGGCTCCAAAACAGGAATCTGAATTGCTGATTGCGCTGGCGCCGCACGTCGATGACTTCATCGGCTGGCTGTTCGGTATCGGCACGCAAGTGCAGGCGCTCGCCGCACGCCATCATGCACTAGCTCCGCTGTACAGTGTGAAACGCCTGTTCGTGCAGCGCAAGGCCATGCACAAATTCAAGGCGGCTGATGCGGATAAGCTGGATGGCGCGACGCTGGCGGCACAGCTCGAATCCCTTTTCGGCGAGCGTTTGAGCGAACTTGCGTTCGCAAAGCACGTCACCGAGTGGCAAAAAGATGAAGCCGCCAACGCGGACAAACTTGCAACGGCACTGGCTTATGCAGCGTGGGCGGCATCCAGCGCCGCCGGCAGGCTAAAACACCATGACGGCGTGCTGTTCAAAGCGCCGCACAAGCTTGACCTGCAGCATCTGGTGCCGGCTGCAGCCGATGCTGCCAGGGGCTATACCCTGTACCGCTTTAAAACGGAGCAACTGCGCCGTCGCGAAGGCTTCAAGCTGACCGATCCTGGCACCGACCTCGCCGGCGCGCTTGACCAGGCGAATTACTGCATCTGGTGCCACGAGCAAGGCAAGGATTCGTGCTCCAAGGGTTTGATGGAGAAGGGTGCAAGCGGACGCGGCGCGGCTTCGTTCAAGAAAAGCGCGTTCGGCGTGACCCTCGCCGGCTGCCCGCTCGAGGAAAAAATTTCCGAGTTCCACAAAGTCAAGACCGAAGGCCATGCCATTGGTGCACTCGCCATCATTGCTGTCGACAATCCGATGGTGGCGGCAACCGGCCAGCGCATTTGCAACGACTGCATGAAGGCCTGCATCTATCAGAAGCAGGAACCGGTCAACATTCCGGAAGCGGAAACACGCACGCTCAAGGACGTGCTCGAATTGCCGTGGGGTTTTGAAATCTACAGCCTGCTCACGCGCTGGAACCCGCTCAACCTGCGCCATCCCCATCCCAGGGCGGACAGCGGCAAGCGCGTGCTGGTGGCGGGCCTGGGGCCGGCCGGATTCTCGCTGTCGCATTTCCTGATGAACGATGGCCACACCGTGGTCGGCATAGACGGGCTGAAGATCGAGCCGCTGCCGAGCGCACTTTCCGGCATTGATGCGCAGGGCAGGCGCGTGGCTTTCCAGCCCATCCGTGATGTGCGCGAATTATACGAAGCGCTCGACGAGCGCGCGATGGCCGGATTCGGTGGCGTCGCGGAGTATGGCATCACTGTGCGCTGGGATAAAAATTTCTTAAAAATCATAAGGTTATTGTTGGAGCGTCGCAGCGAGTTCGCGCTTTTCGGCGGCGTTCGTTTTGGCGGCACGCTGACTGCGGACGAGGCATTCAAACTCGGCTTCGATCACATTGCACTCGCCATCGGCGCGGGACGGCCGACCATACTCGACATGCCGCATGGACTGGCGCGCGGCGTGCGAACCGCATCCGATTTTCTGATGGGCCTGCAACTCACCGGTGCCGCCAAGGCGGATTCCATTGCCAATATGCAGCTGCGGCTGCCGGTGGTGGTGGTGGGTGGCGGCCTGACTGCCATCGACACCGCCACTGAGTCGCTCGCCTATTATCCGCTGCAGGTCGAAAAATTTCTCAGCCGCTATGAAGCGCTGGCGCGCGATCATGGCGAAGCGGCCGCGCGCATTGCGTGGAACGAGGAAGAGCGGCAGATCGCCGATGAGTTTCTGGCGCATGCGCGCGCCATTCGCGAAGAACGCAAAGCTGCTGCAACCGAAAGTCGCGCGCCACGCATCATTGAATTGTTGCAATCCTGGGGCGGCGCGACCATTGCCTACCGCCGGCGGTTGATCGACAGTCCGTCATACACGCTCAACCATGAGGAGGTACACAAGGCGCTGGAAGAGGGGATATATTTCGCCGAGGGACTGACGCCGGTCGGGGTCGAACTCGACCAGTACGCGCATGCGCGCGCGCTCAAGGTCGCGGTGCAAAGCCGGGGGGAAGATGGAAAATGGGTGGAAACGGCGCACAGCGTATTGCCGGCGCGCGCCATCCTGATTGCAGCCGGCACGCAACCGAACACGGTGCTGGCGCGCGAGGACGCGGCGCATTTCGCGCTGGATGGGCGTTATTTCCAGGCCTATGACACCGCCGGCAATCCGGTGACTGCCGAGAAAGCCATATCAAAACCAAGTAAAATCAATGTCTTACTGTCGAAACGTGAGGATGGACGTTGCATGAGCTATTTCGGCGACGTGCACCCGTCCTTCTTTGGCAACGTGGTCAAGGCCATAGGCAGCGCCAAGCAGGGTTATCCGGTGGTGAGCCAGGCGTTGGGACGCGTTGCGCCTGCCGCCACAATGAGCAATGAAGCATTTCTTGCGCATTGCAGCGGCGAATTGCGCGCAACCGTGCACGAAGTGAAGCGCCTGACGCCGATGATCGTCGAGGTCGTGGTGCGTGCGCCGCTGGCGGCGCGCCGCTTCCGGCCGGGACAGTTCTACCGGCTGCAAAATTATGAATCGATTGCGCCGCGCACCGATGGCACGCGGCTTGCCATGGAAGGCCTCGCGCTGACCGGGGCCTGGGTCGATGCGGCCCGGGGTTTGATTTCCACCATCGTGCTCGAGATGGGCGGGTCAAGCGACCTGTGCGTGGAACTGAAGCCGGGCGAGCCCGTGGTGCTGATGGGGCCGACGGGCAGCCCGACCGAGATTCCAGCGGATGAAACCGTGACGCTGGTGGGTGGCGGGCTGGGCAATGCGGTGTTGTTTTCGATTGGCCAGGCGATGCGCAAGGCGGGCAGCAGGGTGCTTTATTTCGCCGGTTACAAAAAAATGATGGACCGTTACAAGATTTCCGAAATCGAGGCCGCAGCCGACGTCGTCGTATGGTGTTGCGACGAAGAGCCGGGTTTCACGCCCGAGCGCCCGCAGGACCGGACGTTCGCCGGCAATATCGTGCAGGCCATGCACGCTTATGCCGGCGGCACGCTGGGCGCGCAGGCGATTGCATTCACGGACACCGATCGCATCATCGCCATTGGCTCCGACCGCATGATGGCAGCGGTGGCGCGGGCGCGGCACGGGGTGCTGAAGCCTTTCCTCAAGCAACACCATTTCGCCATCGGCTCGATCAACTCGCCGATGCAGTGCATGATGAAGGAAATCTGCGCGCAATGCCTGCAGCCGCAGGTCGATCCGCTGACCGGAAAGACGAGCTACGTGTTCTCCTGCTTCAACCAGGACCAGCCGCTCGACTGCGTGGACTGGAAAGCGCTCGACCAGCGCCTGAAGCAGAACTCGACGCAGGAAAAGCTCACCGCCGAGTGGCTTGATCATTGTCTGATCAGGCTGGGCTTGCGGGAGATGCAGCGGGTTTAAAACCGGGGTAGCCGCCAAGACGCCAAGCCCGCCAAGAAAAACAAGAAATAACGTGAGGGCGGGTGGGCGAAGCGGAATTCTTGCGTCTCACGAGATCACGGTTTCCGGCCAAACGGCACAGCAAAACGTGATAAATTTCACTCTGGAATCTAGACGTGTCTTTAACAGAATCCAACATCACGCAGGCTTGTAGACTCGTTTAGCAAAGAAGGAAAAAGCGGCGTTAAATGGGACAATATGACCGGTCCCGGCTGACTTAGGCCGGGATTTGACTACACGCCGATGTGGACAATCAAAAGATTGCCGGCGCAGACCACCGAAGAAAATATCAACCATAGCTGGAGGACGTTCCGTGGCACCGCCGATTAAGACCATAGACACCCACACGCATTACTTTCCGCAGTCATACATCGATCTGATCGCGAAGTACGGCAAACGCTGCGGTACCACGGTCACGACCGATGCGAACGGCGTGACGTTCATCCAGGTGGGACTGCTGCTGCGCACCGGGCCGATCGTGCGCGCATTCATCGACCTCGACGAACGCCTCAGGCTGATGGACCGGCAGGGCGTGGGCATGCACGCGCTGTCGCTGACGCAGCCGATGGTGTACTGGGCGGACGATGATCTTGGCGTGCAATTGTGCATGGCGTTCAATGATGCCGTCAGCGCCGCACACCTGGCGCATCCGGAGCGTTTGATCGGTTTTGCCTGCCTGCCTTTCCAGAACCCCACGCTCGCGCTGGCGGAGTTGGAGCGGGCCGCGAAGCTCCCGGGCATACGCGGCGTCTACATGGCTACGGCCGTGCGCGACCGGGAACTTTCAGATCGCAGCTTTTTCCCGGTGTATGAGCGCATCGCCGACCTCGGGCTGCCGATTTTCCTGCACCCGATGATGATCAACAACGAGCGGCTGAAACAGTATTACCTGATCAATCTGTGCGGCAACCCGTTCGACACTGCGATCGCCGCGTCGCACCTGATTTATGGCGGCGTGCTCGATGCCTTCCCGGCGCTGGAGATCAGCCTGCCGCATGCGGGCGGCGTGCTGCCTATCCTGCGCGGTCGCCTCGACCGCGGTTTTTACACCCGCGCCGAATGCAAGACCATTTCCAAGCCGCCGAGTTCATACCTCAAGCGCTTCACTTATGACACGATCAGCTATGACGAAGAACTACTCGGGGACCTGGTCAAACTGGTCGGCGCCGACCGTATCATGGTGGGCAGCGACTATTGTTTTGACATTGCCTACGAGGAGCCGGTCAAATTCGTGCACGGCGTCAAATCGCTGACCGGCGAGCAGAAACAGCAAATACTGTGGAGTAACGCGGCAAAACTGCTGAAGTTATAGCCGCGAATCGCGCGCAGCTGCCGGGTACGCCAAATGGGGGCGCCCCGGAACGCTCATTCCACTTTGATATTCGCCGCGCGCGCCACCTTTGTCCACCGCGTAATCTCGTTGCGCATGTGCGCGGATAACCGATCCGGCGGCGTGCCGAGCAATTCCACGCCCAGTACGGCGGCGCGATCCTTGAATTCCTGCAAGGCCAGGATGCGCATGACCTCGGCGCTGATCTTCGCCACAACGTCTTTCGGCGTGCCCGCCGGCGCATAAAGCCCATACCAGGTATCAAAGTCGATTGGATAACCGAGTTCGGCCATGGTCGGGATGTCCGGCGCGAGCGCGGCGCGCTTGGTGCTCGCAGTGGCCAGCGCACGCAACCTGCCGGTCTTCACGTAAGGCAGCGGCAGCTGGATGATGTTGAATCCCACTGAAACCTCTCCCGAGAGCAACGCGCTATGCAAAGGCGCGGCGCCCTTGTACGGCACATGCACCATGCTGACGCCGGTCATGATCTTCAACTGCTCGAGGCCGAAATGCTGGCCGCTGCCGTTGCTGGGCGAACCGAATGTCACTTCACCCGGTTTCGCCTTGGCCAGGGCGATCAGCTCTTTGACATTCTTCACCGGCAGCGAGGGGTGAACCACCAGCAAATTCGGCTGCGCGGCGACCAGGGAGACCGCCTCGAAATCCTTCAGCGGGTCGTAAGGCAGTTTCAGATAGAGCGGCACGCTCAGCGCCTGCGGCCCGATGCCGCCCAGCAACAGCGTGTAGCCGTCGGGCGGCGCTTTCGCGACGGCATCCGATCCGATATTGCCATTGGCGCCCGAGCGGTTTTCAATCAGCGCCGGCTGGCCCCAGGCCTCACTGAGACGCTGACCGATGTTGCGGGCCATGAAGTCGTATCCTCCGCCTGCGGGGAACGGCGCAATGATGCGGATCGCGCGGGTGGGAAAGTTTGTCGTCTGAGCTTGCGCGTCGCCCGCGGGAACCAGCGCCGCCGCGACAACACAGGTAATTGCAATCTGCTTTAGAGTATTGCCGTAGTTCATGCCATCATCCTTTCATGTCCCCAGGTTGCGGTTGAAGAATTCAACGGTCAGTTCCAGCGCGCGGTCGGCTTCGGGCTTGCTGTAGGTTCGGCCGCCATGCCGCGCGAACGCATGATCCGCGCCCGGATACTTGTGTATCGTCACCAGCGGGTTGGGCGACAATCGCCGTTCCAGCAGCTCGTTGACTTCCGCTTGCACCCAGCGATCCTGCATCGCCATATGCAGCATGAACGGCCGATGCAGATTGCCGACCTCGCGGATGTTGTGCTCGATGTAGGTGCCGTAATACGCCACCGCGCAGTCGATGTCGGTGCGGCAGCACATCAGGTAGCACAGCTTGCCGCCGAGGCAGTAGCCGACCGCGCCCACCTTGCCGTTGCACCACGGCAGCGCTGCGAGGTGCTTCACGGTGTCTTCCATGTCGCGAACGCCAAGATCGTAGTCAAAATCGTAATACAGGTCGAACGCCCTTTTCACCTGCTCGGAATCGTCATCCGACAGCTCCACGCCCGGCTCCTGACACCAGAAGAGGTCGGGGACGAAGCAGGCAAACCCCGCTTCCGCGAACTCGTGCGCATGACGCCGCATGGTATCGTTGACGCCCCAGATCTCCATGATGGCCACGACGGTGGCGACCGGAGTGCGGTCCGGAACGGCCAGATACCCGCCCATGGCACCATCGCGCAGCGGTATGGTGATGTTGCGTGTTTGCATGCCTGGTTGTCCTATTGGGCCTTGATACCGGCCACCCTGACCACCTGCTCCCACTTCGCGAGTTCGGCCTTGAGCATGGTGACGAACTCGTCGCCCCTGGAACCGATGGGCTCCACCGCAAGCGCGTCGAGCCGGGCCTTGGTCTCCGGATTGCCCAGCGCGCGCACCAGATCCTGGTGCAGCTTCGCAATAATCGGCCGCGGGGTGCCCTTTGGTGCCGACAGGTTGTACCAGCCGTCGACGTTGAATTTCAGGCCGCTTTCCGCGACCGTCGGCAAATCCGGCAACAGGGACGAACGCTTATCTCCGCCCACCGCCAGCGCGCGCAGGCGGTTGGCCTTAATATGCGGCAATGCCGACGAAAGGCCGTTGAACATAATGTTCACCTCTCCCGCGATCAGCGCGCTCATGCCGGGTCCGGCCCCCTTGTAGGGCACATGCACGATACGAAGGCCCGCAGCATGATTCAGCAGTTCGCCGGCCATGTGGATGCCGGTGCCGTTGCCGCCCGAAGCGAAATTCAGCTTTCCCGGCTGGCTCTTGGCGAGATCGATCAATTCCCTGACCGATTTCACCTGCAGCGCCGGATTGGCAATCAATACATAGGGCGCCGAAGCCACCAGCGATACATGCGCAAAGTCATTCACCGGATCATAGGGAATCGACTTGACGATATGCGGGACGATCGACATCGGGCCGGAGAAGCCGAACAGCAGCGTATACCCGTCGGGCGTCGCTTTGGCGACGATATCGGTGCCAATCAGGCCGGCGGCGCCGGCACGGTTGTCAATAACGATCTGGCGACCGAGTATTTCGGACAGGGGCGAACTCACGGCACGTGCAATGACATCGGTTGGTCCTCCGGCCGAGGCAGGCGCAATCATGCGGATGGGGCGGTCGGGGTAAGAACCTGTCTGTGACCAGGCGGATTGCATGGCGATGAAACTCAATAGCAATACCGCTGCGTGGGATGTGATCCTCATCGAACTCCTCCTGCTTTTGTTAGTTGATGATCAGACGCCGGTCGTTCTGATTTTCCGAAGAGCGACTGCCAAAACTTCTCATGCGCCTCGGGAGGGAGCGCCGACCAAAGCGGGATTTATCCCGGGAGCACAGTGCTCGCTTTCCGGTTAATCATACACTTGAAAGTTCTCTCAGCCCGGTTCGGAGTGGAATGGCGCAATGGCGCATTTATTCGGGCTGAACTTCACCCCGCCAGCGAGCGCGGCATAGAACTAACTCATTCTGTATCTCCGTATCATTTATATATTTACGGATGATACGTGCGCGGGCAAGCCTGTCACCGCGGCGCAGATTCCTGCCGCGCCGGCGTAGCGATGCTGCGTGTTTGTGCCGGGCTTGGAGGCTGAAGCGCTTTCTGAAGAATTACAGAAATACAAATTAAAACAATGGACTGTGTTTCTTCAGCCGCGGGCGTGCATCCCGACTGAGAATGCGGTGAGCAAACCCTGGCGCTGGTGGGGGCGGGGTGGCAATGCGCAAAACGGGCAGCAGGGTGCTTTATTTCGCCGGTTACAAAAAAATGTCGGGTTGTCAGAAGATCGCCGAAATCGAGGTCGTAGCCGACGTCGTCGCGGCTGGCGGGCAGCCATGCGGGCGTTTCATTTATGATAGCCCGATGCGATCGCGGATCCGGCTGCTTGTTTCCCTGGTAATCGCCGCCTCCTGTGCGGCCGTACCGGCTGCGGCCGGTGAAGTTGAGTGGCGCAGCCTTACCGAAAAAGCCATCGACAGCGCCCGCCTGGGACAGCCGGCAGAAGCCGAGGCGTTTACGCGACTGGCGCTGCAGGAAGCCCTGGATTCGTATGGCGAAGAGCATGCCTACACGGCATCCAGTCTCAATGCGCTCGCGGCGTTGCTCGAGTCGCAGTCCCGCCCTGCGGATGCGTTGCCCCTGTATCAGCGGGCGCTTGCCATACGGGAGCGCGTGCTGGGAGCGGAGCATCCGGACACGCTGATTACCCTTAGCCGCGTTGCGTTGCTGCTGCGCATGCAGCAGCGGTACGCCGAAGCGGAACTGCTGTACAGGCGCCTGCTGGCGCTCGTGGAAAAAACGGCCGGGCCTGAGCATGCGGATACGGTTGCCGGGCTCGGCAATCTGGCTGAAGTGCTTGAATTACAATCCAGACCCGAAGCGGCAGTGCCGCTGTACCGGCGTGCACTCGCCATCCGCGACAAAGCACTCGGTCCAGAGCATGCCGATACGGTTGCGACCTTGGTCAGGCTTGCAGTGTTGCTGCGGGCGCAGGGGCAGTTCGTGCAAGCAGAGCCCCTGTACCGCCGGGCGCTGGTGGTGACGATCAAAACAGCGGGGCTGGATCATGCGGACACTGCGACCGGTTTCAGCAACCTTGCGGCGCTGGTGCGGGCACAGGGCCGCTACCCGGAGGCGGAGGCGCTTTATCGCCGGGCGCTGGCGACACGCCAAAAAGCGCTTGGCCCCGAGCATGCAGATACGATTTCCAGCCTGGACAGTCTGGCGGCGGTATTTCAACTGCAGCGGCGTTACGCAGAGGCCGAGACACTTTACCGGCAGGTTCTGGAAATTCGGGAGCGCACCCTGGGAGCGAACCATCGTGACACGGCATCCAGTCTAAACAATCTTGCCGTGGTGATGCAGGCCAACCGCCGTTACGTGGAAGCCGAGCCGCTGATCCGGCGGGCGCTGGCGATCAGCGAAAAATCACTGGGTCCGGACCACCCGGACACCGCGGCAAGCCTCAGTAATCTTGCAGTGCTGTTGCAGTCGACCGAGCGGCAGTGGCAGGCCGAACCGCTGATCCGGCGAGCCCTGGCGATCAGGGAGAAAGCGCTGGGGCCGGAGCACCTGGACACGGCGGCCAGCCTCAACCGGCTGGCGGTCCTGCTGCACTGGCAAGACAAATTGGCAGAGGCCGAACCGCTGTACCGGCGGGCATTGGCCATCCGTGAAAAAAGGCTGGAACGGGAACACGCGGACACCGCGGCGAGCCTGAGCAATCTTGCAGCCCTGCTGCAGGCGCGCGGCCGCTATGCGGAGGCCGTGCCGCTGATCCGGCGGGCGCTCGCGATCATGGAAAAAACATTGGGCCCCGACCATCCGGATACTGGCCAGTTGCGGGCACGGCTGCAGCGGGTACAGAACCTGTAAATATTCAGCTGCATAGCTTGCCTTTGTTCGCCGGCAGCGCACATCAGCAGCGAATTGCGGTTTGACTCAGCGTGCTTCACGCGCACGCAAATCCCCGATCCGTAGCGGCTCCTCCCGTTGGCTGGAAAGCGGATATTAATCGCGGCCGAGCTCGCGCAGCGCGTCGCCCAGTGCACCGACCAGTTCATCGATCTGCGCCTTGCTGATGATGAGGGGCGGGGAGAGCGCGATGATGTCGCCGGTAGTGCGTATGAGCACGCCTTTGTCGTAGCACTTGAGAAACGTCCTGAACGCGCGTTCGGACGGTTTGCCGGGTTTGGATTCGAGTTCGATGCCGGCAACGAGACCCATGTTGCGGATGTCGATCACGTGCGGCATTTCACGCAGACTGTGTATCGCCTGCTCGAAGTAGGGCGCAAGTTCCTGGCTGCGCTTGAAGAGTTCTTCTTCTTCGAACGTGTCCAGACTCGCTTCCGCTGCGGCAGTGGCGAGCGGGTGCCCGGAGTAGGTGTAGCCGTGAAAGAGTTCGACCATGCCGGGCGGCGCCGAGTTGACCACCGCGTCATAAATGCCGCGGCGTACCAGCACTGCGCCCATCGGCACCGTGCCGTTGGTGATGCCCTTGGCGATGGTGATCATGTCCGGCACTACGCCCACGGCGTCGGCCGCAAAGCAGGGACCGGTGCGCCCGAAGCCGGTGATGACTTCGTCGAAAATCAGCAGCAGGCCGTATGTGTCGCAGATTTTACGCAGACGCTCGAGATAGCCTTTGGGCGGCACCAGCACGCCGGCGGAGCCCGCCAGCGGTTCGACGATTACGGCAGCGATGTTGGAGGCATCATGCAGGGGGATGATGCGCGTTTCGAGCTCGTCGGCGAGGTGCGCGCCCCATGCGGGTTGGCCGCGGCTGAATGCCGCTTCCCTGAGATTGCAGGTCTGCTGCAAATGGTCGACGCGCGGCAACAGGCTGCCGAAGGCCTTGCGGTTGGCGGGGATGCCGCCGACCGAGATGCCGCCGAATCCGGCGCCGTGATAGCCGCGCTCACGGCCCACAAACACGTTACGGTGGCCTTCGCCCCGGGCGCGATGATAAGCCAGCGCGATTTTCAATGCGGTGTCGACTGCCTCCGAGCCGGAGTTGGTGTAGAACACGTGGTCGATATCGCCAGGCGCCATGTTCGCGAGGCGCTCGGCGACGCGGAAGGCGCTCGGGTGCCCCATCTGGAAGGCGGGACTGTAATCCATGGCCGCCGCCTGTTTCTGGATGGCTGCGACGATTTTCGGGCGGCAATGCCCGGCATTGACGCACCACAGGCCCGAGGTGCCGTCGAGCACCTGACGGCCGTCTTCGGTAAGGTAGTGCATGTCCTTGGCGCCGACGAACATGCGTGGCGCGGCCTTGAAGGCGCGGTTCGCCGTAAACGGCATCCAGTAAGCGTCGAGCTTGTAATCTCCGGGGTCCAGATGAGCTTTCCAGGGGCGGTTGTATAAATGCGGGAAGACAGACGTGATTTTGCCAGCATCTCGCGTCGGCAGTCACTTTTCGCGTTCATCACGTGGCGTCGCGGCCGCAGGCTGCGTGTTAATATTTCGTTGCCATGGCAAAGCCCATCGTCTGCCTGACCTTTGACTTCGACGCGATCTCGGGCTGGATTGCGCGCGACATGACATCTCCCACCCCTGTTTCGCGCGGCGAATTCGGCCCCCACGTCGGCGTGCCGCGTATTTTGTCCTTGCTCGAAAAATACGCCATTCCCAGCAGTTGGTACGTGCCGGGGCACACGCTTGCGACTTATCCTGAGCAGTGTCGCCGGGTGTTCGATGCCGGGCACGAAATCGGCCATCACGGCTGGACCCACCGGCCGCCGGCCGGCCTCACGCGCGAGCAGGAGGAAGAAGAACTCGTCAGCGCCAATGAACTGATCCGCAAGCTTACCGGCCGCTGCGCGCGGGGCTACCGCTCGCCGTCGTGGGACCTGAGCACGCATTCCGTCGAATTGTTGATCAAACACGGTTTCCTGTACGATAGCAGCATGATGGGCGACGATTACACGCCGTATCGCGTGCGCCAGGGCGATGTCATCGAACTCGAAAAACCTGCGGTGTTCGGCAAGCCGACACGGTTGATCGAGATGCCGGTCAGCTGGACGCTGGACGATTATCCGCAGTTCGAATTCATACGCACCCCGACCTGGATACTGCAGGGGCTCGCCAACGCAAATAACGTGATTTCCAACTGGATTGACGATTTTCTGTATCTACGGGACCACCTGGAATGGGGTGTCATCAGCTATACTTTTCATCCATTCGTGATCGGCCGCGGTCATCGCATGATGGCGCTCGAAAAGCTGATCCGTGCACTCAGGGACAACGGCGCCGTGTTCATGAAACTGGAAGACGCCGCTGCGGAATACGATCAGCGCCTGCCCTTCGGGAAGTAGTTTTTTGCATGGCGCCGCGGCACTGCTGTGCTTCGCGCTGCTGCCTTTTTCTGCGCCGGCCGCGGCGCTGGAACCTCTCAATGTCGGGTCCAAGCGTTTTACCGAAGCTTATATCCTGGGGGAAATCGTCACCCAGGTCGCGCAGGCGGAAGGCGAAGCACGTCTGGCGCACCGGCAGGGACTGGGCAACACCGCAATTCTGTTCACGGCGCTGAAAAGCGGCGCCATCGATATTTACCCCGAATACACCGGCACCGTTGCCCTCGAACTGCTCGGGCTGCAGCATGTGCCGGACCTGGATGGGCTCAACCGTGCACTGGCCCGTCACGGGCTGGCCGCCGGCATCCCGCTGGGATTCGGCAATACTTATGCACTGGCGATGCGGGAAGATCAGGCGGCCGCGCTCGGCGTTTCCAGCATTTCGGAGCTGAAGCGCCATGGCGGCCTCAGGCTGGGGCTGTCGCAGGAATTTCTTAATCGTAAAGACGGCTGGCCGGCGCTCAGCCGGGCTTATGGGTTGCCGCATGCCGATCCGCGCGGCCTGGATCACGGATTGGCTTACGAAGCGCTGGCGGCGGGGCAGGTGGATGTTATCGATGTCTATTCGACCGATGCCAAGATCGGGCGCTACCGCTTGCGGGTGCTGGCAGACGACGCCCGGTTTTTTCCGGCATACGACGCGGTGCTGGTTTACCGGCTTGATCTGCCCGGGCGTTTCCCGCGGTCATGGCAGGCGGTGCAGCGGCTGCAAGGGCGGATAGCGGCATCGCAAATGATCGCCATGAATGGCGCCGCCGAGCTTTCAGGCGTCCCGTTTTCCACAGTGGCGGGGGAATTCCTGTCCGCGTCCGCGACGGCGTCGGCTGTCAGGCGGCAGGACGGGCGTCGCGACTTTGTGGACTTGCTGTTCGGCGCGGATTTCTGGCGTCTGACATGGCAGCATTGCCTGCTGGTGTTTGCCTCGCTCGCCATGAGCGTCATCACGGGGGTGCCGCTGGGAATATGGGCGGCACGCATGCCGCGTGCCGGATTCTGGATTGTCGGCGCGGCCGGGGTACTGCAAACTGTGCCTGCACTGGCCCTGCTGGCCTTCCTGATTGCTGCGCTTGACCGCATCGGCACGCTGCCGGCGGTGCTGGCGCTGTTTCTTTATGCGCTGCTGCCCATCGTGCGCAATACCGAGACCGGCCTGGCGGGGATTTCGTCATCGCTCAAACAGTCCGCGACGGCTCTGGGATTACGGGACGGCCCCCGCTTGTGGCTGATCGAATTGCCGCTGGCGCTGCCGGCCATTCTTGCGGGAATCAGGACCTCGGCGGTGATCAATGTCGGTACTGCGACTATCGCGGCCTTCATCGGCGCCGGCGGCTACGGCGAGCGCATCGTGGCCGGGCTTGCCGTCAATGACCATCGCCTGCTGCTGGCGGGGGCCATTCCGGCGGCGGCACTGGCGCTTGTCCTGGAATGGGGATCCGCGGGGCTGGACCGGGTCGTGGTTGCGCGAGGCATCCGCCCATCGTCCGCTGCTCCCCGGCGCTGATTCGGCGGGCTGGCGCCGGCATGGAGCGGCGGGTGAACTAAATTATTCCTGCTCTGTCAATGCAATAACGATTGGTTTTCGCGTTCCACGGCAGCAGGCCGGGCGAGTATACTGTGCGCTTTGTCCAGCCGGTAATATGCTCGACTTGGATAATAATTCAAAGTTCAGGGACGGAATTAATGGGCGATCGCGAAATCGATCAGCAATTGGTCGAACGCGCGCAGCGCGGAGAGAAGCATGCATTTGAGCTGCTGGTCAGCAAATACCAGCGCAAGCTTGCTCGGTTGTTATCGCGGTTTATCCGCGATCCAACCGAGGTTGAAGACGTGACGCAGGAAGCTTTTATCAAGGCTTACCGTGCGCTGCCGAGTTTTCGGGGCGACAGCGCGTTTTACACATGGCTGTACCGCATCGGAATCAATACCGCCAAAAACTATCTGGTGGCGATGGGGCGGCGGGCACCGACCACCACGGGATTTGACAGCGAGGAAGCGGAGAGTTTCGAGGATGGAGACCAGCTGCGGGACCTGAATACCCCGGAAAACCTGCTGATGAGCAAGCAGGTGGCTGAAACGGTGAACCAAACGCTGGCTGAACTGCCAGAAGAGTTACGGACGGCGATCACGCTGCGCGAGATCGAGGGTCTGAGTTACGAAGATATCGCGAATATCATGAATTGTCCGATCGGCACGGTCCGGTCGCGGATTTTCAGGGCGCGGGAAGCAATAGCCGAGAAGTTAAAACCAATGATCGGCACGCAAAAAGACAGGAGATGGTGAGATGGACAGGGTATCGGCTTTAATGGATGGCGAACTGGACGAGCACCAGGCGCGCCAGATCATTGCAGGCATCAGGCAGAAGGGCGATTTGCGTGACCACTGGGACACATTCCATCTGATCGGCGACACGCTGCGCGGCGATTGCCGTCTTTCTGCGGATTTCAGCGGACGTCTTGCGGACCGGCTGGCGCAGGAGCCTACCATCCTCGCGCCGCGCCGCTATGCCGCAAAACGCATGACGGCCTACGCCTTGTCTGCCGCTGCGTCGTTGTCTGCGGTGGCGTTGGTGGCCTGGACAGCATTGTCCACCACCGGCGATCCGGTTGCGCCGCAGCCTCAGGTTGCGCAAGTGCAGCCCGCGATAGTTTCCGCGCCGGTCGCTCAGCTTGTCAGTACTCCCAGCGAGGGAAATATGAACGGGTACCTGCTGGCACACCAGGGCTTTTCCCCCAGCACCGCTATACAGGGAGTTGCGCCGTACATCCGCAGCGTTTCAGCCAAGCAGCCGGCCCAAAGCCGTTGAGCACGTGATATGAAGAAAGCTGTTTGGGCGGCCATTGTGCTTGGAGTCGCGGCTGCAAATACCGCGCAGGCGGGCAGTGACGATTCCCAGGAGGGGATAAGCTGGCTGAAAAAAATGGCGGGGGCTTCACGCCAGCTCAATTATTCCGGTACCTTCGTTTATCAGCATGGCAACCAGTCCGAAACTTCACGTATTGTCCATTATGTGAACTCCGCGGGCGGGGAATTCGAAAAACTGGAAACTCTGGACGGTCCCGCGCGTGAAGTGATACGCAACAATGATCAGGTAACATGCTATTTGCCGGCATCCAAGGT
>CAKKQX010000367.1 GCA_919902235.1 Burkholderiales bacterium | reverse complement strand
ACATATTCTATGCATATGGCGATACTCAAAACCACGGCTCGTTTCTGGATCGCGGCTGCCATCCTCGCAGCGTTCGCCAGTTGCGCACCGATCCGGCTGGATTACCCTGCGGAGCCGTCGCATGCATACGACCGGCCGCACGAAACGGCGCTCGGCCGCGCCCATGCCGTGGAGCAGGCGAAGCACCCCGGACTGTCCGCCTACCGGCTGATCAACAACGGCAGCAGCGCGATAGTGACGCGGGGTGCGCTCGCCGACCTTGCCGAGCGCTCCATTGACCTGCAGTACTTCATTTTCGACGCGGACGATATCGGCGCTTTCATCGCCGACCGGCTGCTCGCGGCCGCCAACCGCGGCGTGCGGGTGCGCATGATCATCGACGATTACCAGTCGCGGGTCATGGACGCAACGCTCGCCCGGCTGGATGCGCATCGGAACATAGAGATCCGGGTCTACAACCCGTATCCTGATCGCGCCTGGTGGCGCTCGATGCAACTGCTGCTCAACCTCGACCGCCTCGGGCGGCGCATGCACAACAAGGTGTACGCGGTGGACGGACAGGCCGCGATCCTCGGCGGGCGCAATCTCAGCAACCATTACTTCGAGGCGGAGGGCGAGACGAATTTCCGCGACGTGGACGTGCTCGCTTCCGGCCCGATCGTGAAGGACGTGCTCAGGCAGTTCGACAGCTACTGGAACAGCCCGGTCGTGGTCCCGGTCGCCGCCTACAACGCGGTACCTACGCCGGGTCCGGCCGCGGAACTGCCGCCGGAACTGCGCAAGTTCGTCGACGCCGAACGCGGCCCGTTTGCGGAATATGCGCGGCGCGCAGAGGAGGTCCGGGCGCGGATCATGCGCCCGTCCGGGGAATTCATCTGGGCGAAAGGCATTGCCGTGTCCGAACCGCCAATACGGCAGGAGGCGGGCGCCCCCAAGGCTTCCGCCGAGGTCGCGCGCACGCTGGCCATCCAGCGCCAAGCCACCAAGAGTGAATTCGTGATGCAGACCGCGTATTTAGTGCCTACCGACCGCGGGGTGGAAGTGCTTACCGAACTGGTCCGCCGGGGCGTGAGGGTGCGCGCCATGACCAATTCTCTGGCGACCACGGATGTGCCCGCGGTGCATGCCGGCTATGCGCGTTACCGCGAAGCGCTGATCGCGGGCGGCGTGGAATTGCACGAGTACCGGCCCGACGCCAGCCGGCCAGCGCCGAAGGGCCACCTGCTGCGGCTGGGCCGCTCGGAATCGACGCTGCACGCCAAGGTCATCGTGCACGACCGGAGCGTGGTGTGGATCGGCAGCGCAAACTCCGACCCGCGCTCGCGCCGCCTGAATACCGAGACCGGGCTGCTCATTGAAAGCAGGGAACTGGCCGAACGGCTGCTCGCCACCATGGAGCGCGATTTCGGCCCGGAACAGAGCTGGAAGCTTACGCTCGAGCCTGATCCGGCAAGTGGCGTCAAGCGGCTCGTCTGGAACGGCACGCAGGACGGCCGGGCGGTGCGGCTTGAGCGCGAGCCGGACGCAGGCTTACTGAAGCGGCTCGGCGTGATATTATTTTCCCTGTTGCCGATCGAAGAATTGCTGTAGGGGAACGGTCAACTGCGCGCTGTTCAAGCGCGTTGTAGGCTTCAAGCCGTAAAAACAGGGAGAGGATTTATGATGCGCATGTTGATGGCTGTCGTTTTGATGACCTGCGCGAGCCTGGCTGCAGCCCAGACCATCCAGTTGATCACCGAGGATGAAGCCAAACTGCCCGCTGCGCCCCAGGTTTCGGCCCGGGCCATTACGCGCGGGCCGGGCGTAAAGCTGGTCTCGCCCGAGGCGGTCGGCAAGAGTTCGTTCGCGTTCAAGGTGGCGTTCGCGCCACGCGGCAGCTCGAAGATAGACCCGGCCAGTGTGCAGGTGGTCTATCTCAAGAACCCGCAGGTAGACCTCACTACCCGCGTCAAGGCCGGTATCGGTCCCGTAGGCATTGATGTCATCGCTGCCTCGGCGCCGGCCGGCGAGCACCCGATCCGGGTTTCAGTCCGCGACGACGAAGGCAGGCAGGGCACTGCGACCTTCAATCTCGTCGTCAAGTAATCCCCTGATGCTCTGCCCGTACTGCACATCGGAGGTGCCGAAGGAGGCCTACGTCTGCGCCCAGTGCAGGCGCGACCTCTATTTGCTCAAGCCGCTGCAGGAGCGCATCGAAGCCCTGCAGGCAGAACTGGCCGGACAGGCGAAAGCGGTCGCGGCGGACTATGAAACGCGGCTCGCTGCGCTGGAGCAGGAACTCGCGATGCTGCGGCCGCTGGCGCCGGCGAGCGCGGCGCCGGCGGCTCCCGGATCCAGTGCGCGAAGCTACTGGACCAGCTTAATCGATTCTCCGGGTCCAATTCCCCGCCGCTTGCGGCGTGACGTAAGATACT
>CAKKQX010000366.1 GCA_919902235.1 Burkholderiales bacterium | reverse complement strand
TCTTTACTTGCTATTGTCATCTTCGTCAGAAATTCAGGAGCTTGTGTGACGGCGCACGGAATCGGCCGCCGGAATAGTCGGCGTGGCGTGCCGCAATATCGAAATAGGCTGCGCACGGGGAAAACGTCTGTTGAATCGGCGCAGTCGAATTCTGCCGTGGGGTGGGGCCTAGGATAAATGGGGTCAGACACCATTATAGTGTAACTAATTGTTTTTATTCATATTTTTCCTGTTCGCTGAGGGCACCGACAAGCTGGCTCAGGCAAGCCGCGAGAATATCGAGTTTGGCCACCTCAGTATATGGCGTCAGTTTATCTTTTCTGATTAGTTACACTGACCCCATAGATAGTATCTTTGACGCCTCATCATCCCCGCGCAACCCGCGACCACCCAGAAAATCACCGTGACCCCGGCCGCCCTCGTCACCAGCCGCCTCCTCGATCCTGAAACGAGTTGGGCCATCGGCACGTTCGGTGCGATTGCGGAATTCCACCGCGACGGCGACGAACCGGCCAGCTTGGCGGAATACACCGCAGTCACGCCGCGCGGCGGCATCCGTCTTCGCCTGCCCGGGTCGGTACGGGCCGTCGCCTGGGAGCGTCCCACCGCCGGGGAGACCTGGACGCAGGGTATTGCGTTGTGCCTTTCCGCTGCGGAAGGCGCGATGGCGGGTCGCACGGAAATCACCGAACTCGGCGCCGACGGGGCCGCGCTCCGCACGGAAGACCGCGATGCCGTGCTGTTCGATCTCGGCATCGGTGCGCCGCATTGCGATGCCTGCGTCCGTGTCGGCGACCCGGCGATGCTGCGTGCACTCCGCGCCGCGACCGGAAAACAGCTGATGCAATCCGGGTTGCTCGGCGAACTCGCGGCCATGAGCCCGACGCGGGTGTTCATCTCGCGCCTCGGCCGGCTGGAAGTGCGCACGCCGATCCCGAAACCCGACGGCGCAACGCCGGATGGTCCGCACACCCACGTCCTGCCGGATCTGCTCAGGCACAGACGCACGCACGCAGCGACGGTGCCGCTGCCCCCGGGCATGGTGCCGGGCGCGGAGATGTTTCCGCCCGGCGCGATTCATGACGCGCATGGGCGGCGCGCGCCGTTCGACGCGGCAAGGCACGCGGCGTTTCAGTCGCTGCTCACGGCGTACGGCGATCCCGCATGCGTGCGCGCAAAGGCCGAGACCATGTCTGCGGTGCGCGCCGCCGGTTCACCGCGCGATGAGCCCTCGTACACGCGCGCCCAGCGTCTCAGCCGTCGCGTCGCGCTGCGCCAGTTGCTGCAGACCGACGGCCCGTCAGCGGCGCTCGTCGCATGGCGGGAGGTTTTCGACCGCGACTAGTGCACTGGCCCGGAGGCTCAATTATTGAGTATTACCAAACCAAATGACACTGAATGACGATTCCTGCATCTCTCCCCCTCTCCCTCGATCCCTCTCCCCAAAAGGGAGAGGGAAGAAAAGCGCTTTTC
>CAKKQX010000365.1 GCA_919902235.1 Burkholderiales bacterium | reverse complement strand
ACCCTCTCCCCCGCCCTCTCCCGCCCCAAGGCGGGCGAGGGGGTTTCTTTGAGATATGCAGATACCCATGCCCCTTGAGGGGGATGGGAAGAGGGGCAATTTTTATTGCCGGCGCGCCATTGCAATTCACGCGCGCTGCGCATGGAGGCTGAACATGGGCATGACCATCGCGGAAAAAATCCTGGCGGCGAAAAGCGGTCAGGCCAGAGTGGTGCCGGGCGACGTCGTCACTGTCAGCGTCGACACCGTCATCCTGTTCGACAACAATTTCATGCCCAACAACTGGCGCGAGATCCTCAGGCTGCACGATCCGGAACGCATCGTGGTGACCTTCGACCACCGCGTGCCGGCGCCGACCCAGCAGGCCGCCGCGGCGCAGCGCACCGGGCGCGCTTTTGTAAAGCGCTTCGGCATCAAACGTTTTCACGACGTCGGCTACGACCAAGGCATCAGCCACCAACTCGTCGCCGATCACGGCTACGCGCTGCCCGGCTCGGTGTTGTTGTGCAGCGACTCGCACACCTGCAGCGCGGGCGTGTTCAACTGTTTGGCGCGCGGCGTCGGCGGGCCCGACATCATCTACGCCGCGATCAAGGGCCAGACCTGGTTCCGCTGCGGCGAAACCGTGCGCTACGAGCTGCACGGCAGGCTGCCGCTCGCGGTCACCGCCAAAGATGCTTTCCTGCAGATCGCCGGCGTGCACGGCGATCATGCCACCATGAACGTCGAGTACGGCGGGCCGGCCGTGGCGGGGCTTTCCATCAGCGCGCGCAAGACGCTGAGCGCGATGTCGGCGGAACTGTCGGCGGAGTTCGCGACCTTCGAGGCCGATGAGGCGCTGATCGCGTGGGTGAAAGCGCGCAACCCCGCGCCGTTCGAGACCGTGCGTCCCGATGCCGACGCGAAATATCTTGCCGTGCGCAAGATCGATTTAAGCGCGCTGGAGCCGCTGATCGCGCTGCCCGACAGCGTGGTCAACAATTCGCAGCCGGTGGGCGCGGCGGCGGGCACCGCCATCGACCAGGCGTACATCGGTTCCTGCGCCAATGGCACGCTTGAAGATCTCGAACTCGCGGCGAGCGTGGTCAAAGGCCGGCGCGTCGCGCGCGGCGTGCGCTTCATCGTCACGCCGGCCTCGCAGACCGTTTATCGCGACGCGGTGGCGAGCGGCGCGGTGCAGACATTGATCGAGGCAGGCGCCATGATCGCGCCGCCCACCTGTGGCGCGTGCGGCGGCGGCCACATGGGCGTGCTCGGCCCCGAGGAAACCTGCATCACTTCCACCACCCGCAACTTCAAGGGCCGCATGGGCGATCCCAGCTCGCGCGTGTTCATGGCCTCGCCCGCGACGGTGGCGGCCTCCGCGCTGACCGGCGTGATCACCGACCCGCGCGAGTTTTTGAGTTAACCGCCAAGGCCGCCAAGCACGCCAGGAAGCCAGAACAACGGAAGTAAAACCAGGACTGTCATGAAACCCAAATCCTATACCATTGCTTTTGCCCTTGATTTGTTTTTTCTTGGCGCTCTTGGCGGTGAAAAATGAAGTTCACCGCGCGGGTCTGGAAGGTCGGTGACAACATCAACACCGATCTGATATTGCCCAACAAGGCGT
>CAKKQX010000364.1 GCA_919902235.1 Burkholderiales bacterium | reverse complement strand
GATACCGCCACGCCAACCCTCGACGCCGCTACAGACGCCGATCGGCTGATCGCGGCGATCGACAAGGATATTAGCTGCGTCGTCGTCCAATATCCCGACATCCTCGGCCGCATCGCCGATCTGCAACCCATCGCCGACGCGGCTCACGCGCACGGCGCGCTGCTGGTCGCGGTGGTGACTGAGCCGGTCGCGCTGGGGCTGATCAAGGCGC
The DNA here is from genome assembly GCA_919902235.1 of Burkholderiales bacterium. GTDB lineage: Bacteria > Pseudomonadota > Gammaproteobacteria > Burkholderiales > SG8-41 > CAKKQX01. The sequence goes on along the minus strand of CAKKQX010000364.1, from coordinate 26,503 downwards.
CGGGTGAGATGGGCGCCGACATCGTCGTCGGCGAGGGCCAATCGATCGGGGTCGGGCTGCAGTTCGGCGGGCCCTATGTCGGCCTGTTCGCGACGCGCGAGAAATACATGTCCTTGGCTTCGGTGTGAATGACGTTGCCGAAAACCAGCTGATTGACCTGTTGCGGATCGATCCTGGCGCGCTTGACTGCTTCTTTCACCACTTGCGCGGCAAGCTCGGTGGGCGCCATGTCTTTCAATGCGCCGCCGTAATCGCCGATTGCCGTCCGCACGCCGCTCAATACCACTACTTCGCGATCGCCGCTCATGCAGGACTCCTTAATATATTGATTTTAAAGGAAATTTACGAGTATTTCGAGATAGATGCCGCTCGGGGAAAATCAGTTTACGCCCCAACGCGGACAGTGTCGAGCCTGTCTTGTGCGGCACAGCATGGCGGAAAACGGCAAGCGGTGAGCGGTAAGCAGGGAGCTTTCAGGAGCGGGCGACTCCAATCGATCACTCACCGCTCACCGCACTCAATGCCGCGTCGTGCCCGGCGGCATGAGGTGTTCGGCCGCGAGCGCCTGCGCGGCATCCACGCTGTCGAAGCGGTACTTGCTGTTGCAAAACTCGCAGCTGACATCGATTGCGCCGCGTTCCTGCAAAATGGACTCGACCTCGGTCTGACCCAGCATGCGCAGCATGCCGGCGACGCGCTCGCGCGAGCACGCGCACAGAAAACTCACCGTGCGCGGCGCGAAAACGCGGAGGTCTTCTTCGTGGTAGAGACGGCGCAGAATTTCGCGCGCCGGCAGGGCCAGCAGTTCGCGCGGCGCGACGGTGGCGGCGAGCTGCGTCACGCGCTCCCAATCATCGGTCTCGTCTGCTTCGCGTCGCGCGCGCTGCGGCAGTTTTTGCAGCAGCAGACCGGCGGCGCGACGCCCGTCGCAGGCCAGATGCAGGCGGGTTTCGATCTGCTCCGAGTTCATCATGTAATGCTCGAGAATCTGCGCCACGCTGCGGCCTTCGAGCGCGACCACGCCCTGATAGCCCTGCTTGCCGTCCTCCGGCACCAGCGTGATGGCGCAGCGGCCGTCGCCGAGCAGGTCTTTGAGCGCGGACGATGCAAGTTCGCCGCTCCATTTGGCGGTGGCGCGCATGGTATGCGCAGCGCTGCATTCGACGACGACGAGCTTGACCGGTCCGCTGCCGAGCATCTGCAGGGTGATGGCGCCCTCGAACTTGAGCGTCGCCGAGAGCAGGGCGCAGGCCGCCATCAGTTCGCCGAGTACATCGCGCAGCACCGGCGGGTAATCGTGGCGCTCGAGCACCGCGCGCCAGGTGGCGTCCAGGTGCACGATTTCGCCGCGGATAGGCGCATGCTCGAACAAAAAACGCTGCAGAATGTCTTGCATGCCGGGAATTATAGCGGCAGCGCCGGCGCGGCGGCGTGTGAGATAATTCGACGCTGTGCACCGTTGCAAAGCTGCGCACCGGGGCGGACGGTCAAGCCGCCGCCCAATAAGCGGGCATTTACCGCCAAGGCCGCCAAGAGCGCCAAGGAGAAAAAAAGCAAGATATTCTCCATACACCCGGATATCGCTGAGCGTCCACTGCGCGACTGGTGTATCCCGCCTTTGATAGGTTCCTGTTTTTCTTGGCGCTCTTGGCGGCCTTGGCGGTTCAAGGTTGTTTGAGTTTTCCGGGTTTTTCCAAATTGCGCTGGTAAAGGCGGTAGCGCTCGTCCTTGTCGCCCGGCCGCTGGCCTTCCCAGATCTGTTTCCAGTATTCGGGCAGCCAGCTCTCGTCCAGCGGTTTGCCCTGCGCCAGCAGCAGATCGCACTCGCGGCGCCGCGCGGGCACCTCTTCACGGTGCGTGATGATGCCGGTGTAATAGTGCAGCAGCGCGCGCTGCGGCTCGCCAAGATCGCGGCTCGACATGCAGTTGTAGCTCTTGGGCAGCGCGCGCGCCATGTCGGTCATCACCGAGCGATAGCTCTTGGCAGTGTCCGCCCAGCCGATGAAAAGCGTCGCGAGCAGGGCCCAGATCGCGGTGATGCCGCAGGCCCACACGATCACCGGCCGTGCGGGATCGCGCCGCAGGCGGGCCAGCACGGCGAACCAGGCGGCCGTATACGCCAACGCGCAAATGAAGGGCAGCCAGCGGAAACCGAAGTCATACCCGGGTCGTATGGTGTGCAGGTGCTGGTGCAGGCGCGCCGGGAATCCGAGTTCGAGCGCACTCCAGTAGAACCAGGCCACCGCGATAAAGAACGTGAAACCCATGACGCTGAACCAGTACCAGGCATTCGCCGCGCCGCGCCGCAGCGTGGATATGGCAGGCGCGGCAAGCAGCGTCAGCGGCAGCAGCAGCGGCAGCGCGTAGAGCTCGCGCGCATCGGTGGTCGCGCTCAACATGCCCAGCGTGACCAGGAAACCGATGAGCGGCAGCTGCAGTGCGGGCTTGCCGGGGATGCCGGCGCGCTCGCGCCACAGCGTCCACAACGCGAGCGCCCATACCGGCCATGCATACCAGGGCAGGATGCGCAGGTAGTACAGCAGGCCGGCGCCATCGCTGACGGTGAAGCGGGCAATGTTATTGGTCCACAGCCAGGTGCTGAACAGCGCCGGCGAATGCGTATGGAGCAGCGCCGGCCAGATCGCGAGCCAGGGTGCCGCGGCCAGCAGTGCCGCCGGCAGCGCAAGCGCGTAATTGCGGTTGCGCCAGGCGCCGAACGCCAGCGGCAGCACGATGGCGATGGCCGCGACTACCGCGGTTTCCGGCAAGCCCTGGGTCATGAACACGATGCCCAGCCCGGTGCCCAGCCAGAAGCCGCCCGCCAGCGCGCGGCGCAGCGCCAGCGCCAGACCGTAATACGCCATGGCGAAACCGGCCAGCGTCGCGACGTCGTTGATCAGCTGATGGCTGCGCAGCACCAAGCCGAAGCAGCCGAGCAGCAGTATTGCCGTCAGCGCGCCCTGTTTGCCGCCGTTCAGTTCGCGCCCGGCAAGCCCGCAGAACAGCAGTGTGAGCGCAATGTAAAAACCGCTCGCCAGCCGCGCCGCATCGTGCACCGGCAGAATGGGCGAGAACAGGATCGCGCTCGCCGCGGCGCTCAGATGGAACAACGGCGGTTCGGCAACAAACGCTTCGCCGGCGAGGTGCGGCACGATCCACGACCCGCCCTGCAGCAGCGCGAGGACCAGTCCGAAGGTATACGCTTCCTCGGTTTTCCAGGGATCGTGTCCGATCAGGCCTGGCAGCAGCCACGCCAGGCACAGCAGGACGACCAGAGCGCTACGTTGCAGGATCATGGATATGCCGTATCAGGCGGCCGGCGCCGGCCGCGGCGTTTCCTGATGGAATTATTGTTGGCATTCGGGGGCAAATTATCGCATTTCGCGCCTCCCCGCGCGAAATGCGCAATTACCACGCGATGGTTTTCAGCGCCTGTCCGGCCGCCGCTATCTACACCCGAAACCGGCGCCCGGTTTCGGTGCGCATCGCACTATTAACGTGCGGATGGTATTTGGGCACACCCGCAAAGTGCGCTGTCGCGCCGCCGATGTATTAATAATAATTCATGTAAAACAGACCGTTGTAAATAAATGTCAAGCCCGGGCCACGCCCGCGGCCAGGACTGGTATGCATCCTGCTCAAAGCAGAGCGTCGATAATTACAGGAGGCGCCATGTCCGCGTTCAAAGATCCTTTCAATCCCGATGTGAAGCTCTCTGCCGCAGGTTGCGGCTGTGGCCGGCATGCCAGCCACGCCGATCATGACGCCGACATCGCCGCGCACACGAGCGACAGCGAATCGCTGGGCAACCGCGCCGTCGAGTCCGCGGTGATGCGCGCGCTGTTCCCGCATGACGAAACGCGGCGCAACTTTCTCAATGCCGTAGGCGCCGGCACCGCCATGGCCGCGATCTCGACCCTGTTCCCGCTGGGCATGGCGAAGGAAGCCTTCGCGCAGACCGGCAAGCTGGAGAAGACTGCGTTGAAAGTCGGTTTCATTCCCATCACCTGCGCCACGCCGATCATCATGTCGCAGCCCATGGGCTTTTATGCGCGCCAGGGCCTCAACGTCGATGTGGTGAAGACTGCGGGCTGGGCGGTGATCCGCGACAAGACCATCAACAAGGAATACGACGCCGCGCACATGCTGTCGCCGATGCCGCTGGCGATCACGCTGGGTGTGGGCGCGAGCCCGCTCCCGTACACCATGCCCGCCGTCGAAAACATCAATGGCCAGGCGATCACGCTGGCCATCAAACACAAGGACAGGCGCGACCCGAAGTCGTGGAAGGGCTTCAAGTTCGCCGTGCCCTTCGATTACTCGATGCACAACTACCTGCTGCGCTATTTCGTTGCCGAGCACGGCCTCGATCCGGACCGCGACATCCAGATCCGCTCGGTACCGCCGCCGGAAATGGTGGCCAACCTGCGCGCCGACAACATCGACGGCTTCCTTGCCCCCGATCCGGTCAACCAGCGCGCGGTCTACGACGGCGTGGGCTACATCCACACGCTGACCAAAGACATCTGGGATGGGCATCCCTGCTGCGCGTTTGCGGCGAGCAGGGAGTTCGTCACCACCATGCCGAACACCTACCGCGCGCTGCTCAAGGCGATCATGGAGGCGACCGCGTTTGCCTCGAAGCAGGAAAACCGCAAACAGATTGCCGAAGCCATTGCGCCGGTCAACTATCTGAACCAGCCGGTGACGGTGGTCGAGCAGGTGCTGACCGGCACCTTCGCCGACGGCCTGGGCAACGTGCGCAAGGAGCCTAACCGCATCGACTTCGATCCCTTCCCGTGGCACTCGTTTGCGGTGTGGATACTCACGCAGATGAAGCGCTGGGGGCAGTTGAAGGGCGAGGTCGATTACGCCAAGGTCGCGCGCGAAGTGTTCCTCGCCACGGATGCCGCCAAGCTGATGAAGGAGGTGGGAATGAAGCCGCCGACCACCACCAGCAAGAAGTTCTCGGTGATGGGCAAGGAATTCGATCCGGCCAAACCCGCTGCCTATCTCGCCAGCTTTGCGATCAAGCATGCGTGATGCGGACGGATTGACTGGAGCAGCCTGAGATGAACCGGCTCATGAATTGGCGCGCGCCGCTGCTTTCGCTGCTGGTATTGTTGCTGACGATAGGCACGTGGCATGCGCTGACGCTGCCCAAAGCCGCGCCGCAGACGGTGGATGCCGAGTATGCCGCGCTGGTCGGCGCGGCGGCGGCCACCGGACAGAAGTCGGCGTTCCCGACGCCCGCCGACTTCGGCGCCAAAGTCTGGCAGCACCTGAAAGAGCCGTTCTACGACCGCGGGTCCAACGACAAGGGCATCGGCATCCAGCTCGGCTACTCGGTGGTGCGCGTGCTGACCGGCTACCTGCTGGCGGCGTTGGTTGCGGTGCCGTTGGGTTTCCTGATCGGCATGTCGCCGACGGTATACCGGGCGCTGGATCCCTTCATTCAGGTGTTGAAGCCGATTTCGCCGCTGGCGTGGATGCCGCTGGCGCTGTTCACGCTGAAAGACAGCTCGATTTCAGCAATTTTCGTGATTTTCATCTGTTCGCTGTGGCCGATGCTGATCAACACTGCGTTCGGCGTGGCCAGTGTGCGCCGCGAGTGGCTGAATGTGGCGCGCACGCTGGAAGTCGGGCCGCTGCGCACCGCGTTCCGGGTGATTCTGCCGGCCGCCGCGCCGACCATCATGACCGGCATGCGCATTTCGATCGGCATCGCCTGGCTGGTGATCGTCGCCGCCGAGATGCTGGTGGGCGGCACCGGCATCGGCTACTTTGTGTGGAACGAGTGGAACAACCTGTCGATCACCAACATCCTGACCGCGATCCTCGCGATCGGGCTGGTGGGCATGCTGCTTGACCTGACGCTGGCCAGGCTGACCAGGCTGGTCACCTTTCCGGAATAGGAGCACGACATGAACGAACCCCTGATCCGCGTCGAAGGCATCAGCAAGAAATTCACCGGGCGCGACGGCACGATTACCACGGTCTTCGACGATTTGCATTTCGCGATCGAGCCGGGGGAATTCGTGTGCCTGATCGGGCATTCGGGTTGCGGCAAGACCACCATCCTCAACGTGCTGTCGGGCCTCGATCAGTCCTCTTCAGGCTACGTGTTCGTCGGCGGTCGCGAAGTCAGCGGGCCCAGCCTGGACCGCGCGGTGATTTTCCAGGGCCATGCGCTGATGCCATGGCTGACGGTCATGGGCAACATCGCCTTTGCGGTGTCCTCGCGCTGGCCGCAATGGAACAAGAGCAAGGTGCGCAAGCACTGCCAGCAGTACATCGATCTCGTCAACCTGACGGGTTCGGAGAAGAAGCGCCCGGCGGAACTGTCGGGCGGCATGAAACAGCGCGTGGGCATTGCCCGCGCCCTGGCGATCCAGCCCAAGATGCTATTGATGGACGAGCCGTTCTCGGCACTCGACGCACTGACCCGCGGCGTGCTGCAGGAGGAGGTGTTGCGCATCTGCGCGGAGACCCGGCAGACGGTGTTCATGATCACCCACGATGTCGATGAAGCCATCCTGCTTGCCGACAAGATCATCCTGATGACCAACGGCCCGCGCGCCAAGATCGCGGAAATCGTCGTCAACACCATGCCGCGCAGCCGCACGCGCCATAACCTGCACAAGCACCCGCATTACTACCGCATCCGCAACCACCTGATTGATTTTCTGGTGGACCGCTCGAAGGTGTTTGCCAGCGATACTCCCGACTACGACCCGCGGCATCCGCCGCTGGTGACGCCGGGGCCTGATCCGGACGAAGCTGTTGCTGCGCAGATGCCCAAGCCGGCATTGACCGGCAAACCGCTGGCAGTGGTCCGTTAATGTCCAACTCTCAACGAAAAGGAGAAGATCGTGAAGAAAAATGATGCACCCGAAGCGCTGCTCGCCGCGGCCAACTTTAGCAGGCCGATGACGCGTACCGATGTCACCGAAATGGTGGTGATGTCCAGAATCAAGAAGGGCCTGACCTGGACCAGGATCGCCAAGGTCGTCGGCCAGAGCAAGGAATGGACGACGGCCGCGCTGCTCGGCCAGATGCAGATGACCAAGCCGCAGGCCGAGGCCGCCGGCAAGCTGCTCGGCCTGCCCGAGTATGCGGTGCTGCTGTTGCAACAGGTGCCGTACAAGGGTTCGCTGCTGACGGCGGTGCCCACCGATCCGCTGATCTACCGCTTCTACGAACTGGTCAACATCTACGGCACCACCTTCAAGGAGCTGATACACGAGGAATTCGGCGACGGCATCATGAGCGCCATCGATTTCAAGATGGATCTGGCGCGCGAACCTGATCCCAAGGGTGACCGGGTGAGCATCACCATGAGCGGCAAGTATCTGCAGTACAAGACTTACTGAAGCCGGACGCTCACGCGCCGGTTCTGTTGCGCGGGTCGGAACGGACGGCGCGGCCGCCGTTCAACCCGCGCGCATGTTGCGGCGCATCGCGCTGCGTCCGCAGTTTATTGTGCCGGGGCATTGCATCCCGTCGTTATTTAAGGGTAAGGTGACCGGCGCTCCTCTTTCCAATCCTACAAGGGAGAACTCGCATGCCTAACGATCGCAGAAAATTCCTCAAAGGCGGCGCCCTCGCCGCAACCGGCACAGTCATCGCCGGTTTTCCGATGATTGCCCGTGCCCAGCAGACCTTCAGCTGGAAAATGACCAGCGCCTATCCCAAGGGCGCGCCGTTTTACATGGACGGACCGGGCAGTGCGGTCGATCTCGCCAAACGTATCGATGCCATGTCCAACGGCCGCCTCAAAATCCAGGTGTTCGGCGCGGGCGAGCTGATACCGGCGCTGGAAGGCTTCGACGCGGTGCGCTCCGGCACCGTGGAAATGAACCACGCCAACAGCTACTTCTGGACCGGCAAGACCTTCGCCGCGCAGTACTTCACCGCGGTGCCGTTCGGGCTCAATTTTCAGGGCGTGAACGGCTGGCTCTACGACGGCGGCGGCATGGCGCTGTGGAACGAGGTCTACGCGCCGTTCGGCATGGTGGCTTTTCCCTGCGGCAACACCGGCGTGCAAATGACCGGCTGGTTCAAGAAAGAAATCAAGTCGGCCGCCGATTTCAAGGGTCTGAAAATGCGCATTCCCGGGCTCGCGGGCAAGGTCTACGCCACGCTGGGCGTGGATGTGAAGCTGCTGCCCGGCGGCGAGATTTTCCCGGCGCTGGAGCGCGGCGTGATCGATGCCGCCGAGTTCGTCGGTCCGTACCAGGACCGCCGTCTCGGCTTGCACAAGGCGGCGAAGTATTACTACACCACCGGCTGGCACGAGACCGCGACCGTGTCGGAACTGCTGATCAACAAGGCGGCGTGGGACAAGCTGCCCAAGGATCTGCAGGCGGTGGTCGAGAACGCCAGCGCCGCGTGCAACGTGATCAGCGAAGCGTGGTGCCAGCGCACCAATGCCGAGGCGATGGAAGACCTGGTGAAAAACCAGAAGGTGATTGCGCGGCCGCTGCCCGACGCGGTCGTCAAGGCTTTGCGCGCTGCCACCAAGACAGTGCTGGACGAAGCCGTCGCCAAGGATCCGCTGGTGAAGAAGGTGCATGACTCGTACATGGCATACAAAGCCAAGTACGACGCCTGGGCGGGCTACAGCGAGGCCGTCTACCACAGCAAGATCCGTGGCTGATCCCGCGGCGCCGGCGCGCGGGGTGCGCGCCGGCATCGAGCGTTTCATCGACCTGACGGGCCGCGCCACGTCGTGGCTCGCGCTCGTCATCGTGGTGGTGATGGCGGTCAATGTGCTGCTGCGCTACCTGTTCAGCGAAGGCTCGGTATGGGCGCAGGAACTGGAGTGGCATCTGCTGTCGCCGCTCATCCTGTTCGGCATGAGTTATGCGCTGCTGCACGGCGAGCACGTGCGCGTGGACGTGCTTTATGCCAACTTCAGCGCGCGCAAGAAGTTGCTGGTGGACCTGCTCTCCGCGCTGCTGTGCATCGCGATCTCGGTTGCAATCATCTGGCTGTCGCTCAAATACGTGCAGCAATCCTATGTGATCAGCGAACAGTCCTCGGACCCCGGCGGGCTGACCCACAGGTGGATACTTAAGGCATTAATTCCATTGGGATTTTTTGTTCTGATCCTGCAGTGTATTGCGATCATTCTGGGCACGGTTGAAAAACTGAAAGCCCTCAGGTCATGAGCGGGACCGAAATCCTCGCCATCCTCATGCTGGTGGCGTTCTTCGCATTGCTCATGGTGGGCGTGCCGGTGGCGCTGACGCTCGCCACCACCGGTTTCGTGTTCGGCTTCCTCGGCTTTGGCGGCGGGCTGTTCAACCTGTTGCCGGCGCGTATTTACGGCGTGGTGGCCAATTACCAGTGGCTGGCTATTCCGCTGTTCGTGTTCATGGGCGTGATGCTCGAGAAGTCGCGGCTCGCCGACGACCTGCTCGACGTGGTGGGGCATCTCGCCGGGGGGCTGCGGGGCGGCATGGCGATCGGCATCATCGGCGTCGGGGTGTTGATGGGCGCGACCACCGGCATTGTGGGTGCGACTGTAATCACGCTGGGGTTGCTGACACTACCGACGCTGATCAGGCGCGGCTACGATCCGGGCATCGCCTGCGGTTCTATTTGCGCCTCAGGCACGCTGGGCCAGATCATCCCACCCAGCCTGATCCTGATCCTGCTTGCGGATATCCTGCAGCTGTCGGTGGGCACGCTGTTCGCCGCTGCCGTTATTCCCGGACTGATGCTCGCCGCGATCTATTGCATTTACATCGTGATCGTCGGCATGGTAAAGCCCGATCTCGTGCCGCCGATTCCGCTCGAAGAGCGCGATGCCGTGTCACGCCGGCAACTGTGGACGCGCTTCGTCAAGGTGGTGGTGCCGCCGGTCATGCTGGTGATGGCGGTGCTGGGTTCCATCATCGGCGGCGTCGCCGCGCCGACCGAGGCCGCGTCCATGGGTGCGCTGGGCGCCATTCTGGTGACGGCGTTTTCCGGGCGTTTCTCGTTCCAGGTGCTGCGCGAAACCTGCCAGACCACGACCAAAATCACCGCGATGATGATGTTCATCCTGATCTGCGCGCAGGTGTTCGCGCTCGCCTTCCGCGGCCTGCACGGCGAAGACCTTATTTTCGCGCTGTTCGAGTTTTTGCCGGGCGGACTGAGCGCCGACATCTGGTTCCTGATCATGCTGATTTTCGTGCTCGGCTTCTTCATCGAATGGATAGAGATCAGCTATATCGCCGTGCCGCTGTTCCTGCCGGTGTTCATGCAGCAGAACGTGGACCTGGTGTGGCTGGGCATGCTGATCTGCGTCACGCTGCAGACCTCGTTTCTCACGCCGCCCTTCGGCTGGGCGCTGTTTTTCCTGCGCGGGGTGGCGCCGCCGGAAATCACCACCCGTCACATGTACATCGGCGTGATCCCCTTTGTCGCGATGCAGATGCTGGGGGTGGTGCTGGTGTTCTTTTTCCCGCAGATCGCGCTGTGGCTGCCGAAGGTGATCGGCTGGTGATGGAAAATTCCGTCCATTCGCATATTTGACGCGGTTCAACTCACCTGCCGCGTCGCGTAGAATCGGCTTTTTGCGATTCGCGAGCCCCGCATGATCCATTCAATTCGCGGCACCCGCGGCATGGCGGTTGCGCCGCATGCGCTGGCGGCGCAGTCGGCGCTGGCGGTATTGCGCGAAGGCGGCAATGCGGTCGAAGCGATGATCGCCGCCGCCGCGACCATCACCGTGGTCTATCCGCACATGAACTCCATCGGCGGCGACTCGTTCTGGCTGGTGCATTTGCCCGGCAAGCCGCCCGGGGCGATCGACGCCTGCGGCGCGGCTGCCGGCGCGGCCTCGATAGACTGGTATCGCGAACGCGGTATCGAGCACAGCATCCCGTTTCGCGGCGGCATCGCCGCCAATACCGTAGCCGGCACCATTTCGGGCTGGGGCGCAGCCTACGAATTGTCGCGGCGCACGCTCAAGGGGCGCCTGCCGCTCTCGCGCCTGCTGGAGGATGCGATTCATTACGCCGAGCACGGCATCGCGGTGACCGCGAGCCAGGCGCTCAACACCGCCAACAAGCAGGCCGAGCTTGCGCTCCAGCCGGGCTTTGCCCGGACTTTTCTGGTGCGGGGCGCGGCGCCTGCCGCCGGCAGCGTGTTCGTGCAAAAGCGCATGGGCGCCACGCTGCGGCGCATTGCCAAGGCGGGCACCGACGATTTTTACCGCGGCGCGCTGGCGCGTTCGATTGCCAAAGACCTCAGGCGCGCCGGCAGCCCGCTCACGCTGGGCGATCTGGCTGCGCACCAGGCGCGGCTGCGCGATCCGCTGGCGCTCGCGCACAGCGCGGGCCGGCTCTATAACATGACGCCGCCGACGCAGGGCCTGGTGTCGTTGTTGATTCTGGGCATCCTGGACGAGCTGGATATCGGCAGCACCGGGCCGGCCACCGCCGATTACGTGCATCTGTGCGTGGAGGCCACCAAGCAGGCGTTTCATGTGCGCAACCGTCACATCACCGATCCGCAGTACATGACGGTCGATCCGCGCAAACTGCTCGCGCGCAGCCATATCCGCGATCTTGCCGCCGCCATCGACAGGCGTCAGGCCGCGCCCTGGGGTGCGGCCGGCAAACACGGCGTCGGTCCCGGCGATACCGTGTGGATGGGCGTGATCGACGGCGCGGGCCGCGCGGTATCGTTCATCCAGAGCATTTACCATGAGTTCGGCAGCGGCATCGTGCTCCGGGAATCCGGCATCAACTGGCAAAACCGCGGCTGCAGCTTTGCCCTCGATCCGCGGGCGCTCAATGCCCTGCTGCCGGGCAGGAAACCTTTTCACACGCTGAATCCGGCGCTGGCGCAGCTCAAGGGCGGGCGCACCATGGTCTACGGCACCATGGGCGGCGACGGCCAGCCGCAGACCCAGTGCGCGGTGTTCACGCGCGCCATCGCTTACGGCATGGATCCGCAGACCGCGATCAGCGCGCCGCGCTGGCTGCTCGGCCGCACCTGGGGGCAAACCAGTGAAACGCTGAAGCTCGAATCGCGTTTCGATGCCGGCATTGCCCAGGCGCTGGCCGGGCGGGGTCATGAAATCGAAATTTTGCAGCCCTATGACGAGGCTGTCGGCCATGCCGGCGCCATCATCCGTCATCCCAACGGCGTGCTCGAAGGCGGTGCCGATCCGCGCAGTGACGGAGCGGTGGCCGCATTCTGAAAAAGCGGAGGGCAACCGGCGGATTTTTTGCTTCGCGCTTTCGGTGAATGCCGTCGTGAATGCGTCAGGCAGGTGTAAAACAAAAGGCAGCCCGGCGGGCTGCCTTTTGGGGTGAGCGATGGAAACGCTTAGGTTGCAGCGGCCTTGGAAGTGGCCGAAGACTTGCTGCCGTATTTTTGCTTGAATTTCTCGACTCGGCCGGCCGTGTCTACGATTTTCTGCTTGCCGGTGTAGAACGGATGGCAGGCCGAGCACACCTCAACGTGCAAATCCTTGCTCAGCGTAGAGCGCGTTACCCACGTGTTGCCGCAGCTGCAGGCCACGTTTATCTCATTGTATTCAGGGTGAATTTTAGCTTTCATGTGCACATCCTTCAATGCTGCCCCGGCGCCGTCAATGGCAGGGGCGAAAGGCGCGCATTATCGACGATTTTGCTCATCTAAGCAAGGGCCGCTGGCCGGGCGCCCAATTTTCCAGCAGCGCGCAGCAGGCCGCCAGGGTTTTGCGGCCGCGTTCGGGACTGACTACCTCAAAATGCGATTGATCGCCGAGGACCTTGAGCGACACGAAGTAGATTTCACCGGGCCGCGTGCTTATGGCCAGCCGGCCGCTGTCCACGCCCATTCCATTCAGCACCTGGTTGCCGGGCCGCAGATTCAGGCGGAAAAACGTTTTGGGCAGAGTGGCACCGATTAGCCGGCCATTCACATACAACACGGAGTCCTCCACGAACGGCCCGCCGAAATCGTCACGATAAATATAAACGGTCGAGGCGTTGGGGTGTGACGTGAACTGTTTGGCCTCGGCATCGAGTTCACGCGATGCCTGGGGCGTGGAGGCGCAGCCCGCGATCAGCAGCGCGGCGGCCAGCGCGGGCAGCGTTCGGAGCGCAGACGCGCGGATGCCGTGCATCATTAGGAAGTTAGGAAGCGATCCACGCGCTGCGTGCCACCGCAGCGCGGCCGTCCTGCTCGTTGATGGCGTTGAATTGCGATTGCATGAGATTCTTCACAGGCGCCACCGTTTGGCGGATGAAATAGATTTTTCCGGGTTCGGTATCCAGCGCGATGGCGCCGGCATCACCCCCAAAACCGGCGATGTGATGCGTGCCCGGCGCCACTTCCCAGCGCAGGAAAGTGCCCGGATAAGTGAGGCCCTCGGCACCGTTATTGAGCGTCACCACGGTCGGGTGTGGATGCATGGCCGGTTTTTCGCGCACGAGATAGATTACCGATTTTCCAGGGAGGCTGTAAAACTGCTTCGCTTCACCGTCCAGGAAAGCCGGCTGCAGCGTGGTGCAGCCGCTGAGCAGTAGTGCAAGCAAGAGTCCGCGCCACATGGTGTTCTCCTTGGCTGTTTTCGTCAGGGAATGATGAGCCAAGCTTAAAACACGGTGGCGGCGTCAGGGGTTGCAGGAGGTAAGCAGTTGTTACAAATTGTGTCGGCGGCGGCGGGCTGCGCCGTGACGCCGTCGCCCCGGCGCGGGCATGAAACCAGGACCCGGGTCGCCGCAAGCGCGGCGACGGCGCCCACCGGGATGCCATTAAATCAGCTGGGACCGATTGACCAGCGCGCGTCCGGCCTGTTCGCTGATCTGCCGCAGGTGAGAGCCCACCACGCCGGTGCGCCATATCCCCTGCACCGTGTGTTCGACAAAATAGACTTTTCCAGCCTCGATTTGCAGCTTGATCGAGGCGTTCGAATGCGCGAATCCGCTGATGCGATGCGTACCCGAGCTTACTTCCCACCGGTAATAAGTCTTCGGATGCGTGGTGATAGTCGCGTAGTCATCAAGCCAGATCGTATCGGGAAGACTGGAATCCAGGTTGCTGCGCACGATATAAACCACAGCTTTGTCGGGCACGCTTTCGAATTTTTTGGCCTGGATATCCTGCGGGGTGGGCGGCAGCGGCGCGCAACCGGCAACCATCGCAATGAACGCAATCAACAGAATTCGCAACATGGGGCCTCCTTGGGCGAATTGCATCGTGGGGCGATGTAAAAACTGTGCGCCACGCCGCACGCCAAGTCAACATCGGCGCGGCGCCGGTTATTCCCGGCGTGCCGCAACATTCAGCCGCCGAAGACGGACGTATATTATTGAATTTATTGCGTTTTGGATTCAGCCGGGCAGGGGCTGGAATTCTGGTTTGCGGGGCAGCAACCGCAGTTACACTGGACTTGTCGTCCCGCAGCGCGCTTGCCTCGCGATGCGCGTATGCGGGCTCAGCCGCGGCGCATCGAGTCGAAAAAGTCGGAGTTGTTTTTCGTCGCCTTGAGTTTGTCGAGCAGGAATTCGGTCGCTTCCAGTTCGTCCATCGGGTAGAGCAGTTTGCGCAGCACCCACACCTTCTGCAGGATGTCCTTGGGAATCAGCAATTCCTCGCGCCGGGTGCCGGAACGGTTGACGTTCATCGCGGGATAGATGCGCTTCTCGGCCATGCGCCGGTCAAGATGGATTTCCATGTTGCCGGTGCCCTTGAATTCCTCGTAGATCACGTCGTCCATGCGCGAGCCGGTGTCGATCAGCGTGGTGGCGAGGATGGTGAGCGAGCCGCCTTCCTCGATGTTGCGCGCGGCGCCGAAAAAGCGCTTCGGCCGCTGCAAGGCGTTGGCGTCGACGCCGCCGGTCAGCACCTTGCCGGAAGCCGGCACCACGGTGTTGTAAGCGCGTGCCAGGCGGGTGATCGAGTCGAGCAGAATCACCACGTCTTTTTTGTGCTCGATCAGGCGTTTCGCTTTCTCGATCACCATTTCCGCGACCTGCACGTGGCGCGTGGCCGGTTCATCGAAAGTCGAGGCCACCACTTCGCCTTTGACCGAGCGCGTCATCTCGGTCACTTCCTCGGGCCGCTCGTCGATGAGCAGCACGATCAGGATGACTTCGGGATGATTGGCGGTGATCGAGTGCGCGATATGCTGCATCAGCACCGTCTTGCCGGCCTTGGGCGGGGAAACGATCAGGCCGCGCTGGCCTTTGCCGATCGGCGCGATGATGTCGATGATGCGTCCGGTGAGGTTTTCCTCGCCTTTGATGTCGCGCGCCATCTCCAGCCGTTCATTCGGGAACAGCGGCGTCAGGTTCTCGAACAGGATCTTGTGCTTGGAATTCTCGGGCGGCTCGTCGTTGACCTTGTCGACCTTGACCAGCGCGAAATAGCGCTCGCCGTCCTTGGGCGTGCGGATTTCGCCTTCAATGGTATCCCCGGTGTGCAGATTGAAGCGCCGGATCTGCGACGGGCTGACGTAAATATCGTCGGTGCCCGCGAGATAGGAGGTATCGGGGGAGCGCAGGAAACCGAAGCCGTCAGGCAGCACTTCGAGCGTGCCGCCGCCGAAGATCGATTCGCCTTTCTTGGCCTGGTTCTTGAGCAGCGCGAAAATGAGCTCCTGCTTGCGCAGGCGGTTGGCGCCATCGATTTCATTCGTGGTGGCCATGTCCATCAGCTCACCCACATGGAGGTTTTTGAGGTCAGATAAATGCATAGACTTGTAGCGCTAGATTAGGATGAAGCAAGGGAAAGAAACGGAGGAAGCCAGCCGGCGCCGGAACTGCTCGGTTTTATATCGGACGGCCTTGGTTGGGACGTCCTCGGTTCAGGCGCTTAGAGGGAGGGTATAGGGTTTAAATATGACTGTCAATAAAGGCGGTTAGCTGGGATTTCGACAGCGCGCCGACCTTGGTCGCTTCGACGCCGCCGTTCTTGAACAGCATCAGTGTCGGTATGCCGCGGATGCCGAACTTGGGCGGCGTGGCCTGGTTCTCGTCGATGTTGAGCTTGACGACTTTCAGGCGCCCCGAATATTCCTTCGCAACCTCTTCGAGAATGGGGGCGATCATCTTGCAGGGGCCGCACCATTCCGCCCAGTAGTCGACCAGCACCGGGGCGGAAGACTGCAGAACTTCAGGTTCGAAAGTATCGTCGGTAACGTAATGAATATGCTCGCTCATGGATAGTGCCTTAAAATTTATATTAATTGGGTGGAAGCCGCCGCGGGAAAAGGCGGCAAACAGGGTGCAAACAGGGTGAAAACGCAGCTCGTGAATCTCATGCTAACCAAATTTTCGCATGTTGGGAAGCGTGCGGATCAATAGCGGCGCACGGGCTGCCGGTTTGCCGTTTCTGATAAAATGGGGGTTAAGTCCCAGATTTCAAGTTTGTGCCAAGGATGTGCCGATTTTCTGAAGGAATACTATGACTTACGTTGTGACCGAGACCTGCATCAAGTGCAAATATACCGATTGTGTCGACGTGTGCCCGGTAGACTGCTTTCGTGAAGGTCCCAACATGCTGGTGATCGACCCCGACGAGTGCATAGACTGCACGCTGTGCGTTGCGGAATGTCCGGTCGAGGCCATTTTTGCCGAGGATGACGTGCCGGATAACCAGCGCCAATTCCTCGAGATTAACGCTGAACTCGCCAAGGTCTGGAAGCCCATTATCGAGAAAATAGACGGCCCGCCGGATGCCGACGAATGGGCAAAAATAAAAGAGAAGGCGCATTTGCTCGAAAAATAGCGCCATAGCACCGGTGTCGCGTCCCCGGTTCGCCTGGCGCGCACGTCCGGGCCATTCCCAGCCCTGAGGCGGCAGCGGTGGATTATCATTCCGCCACATGTCCGCGATCACCAGTTTCCCCAGCCTCACCCAAACGCAGGTTTTTGCCCGTCTTGCCACAGGACTGCAGGCCGGTGCGACGGTGGTTACGCCCAACCGCCGTCTCGCGCTGGCGTTAAAACAGCAGTTCGACGCCATGCAGGCCGCGCAGGGCCTGGCGGCCTGGGATGCCGCCGACATACTGCCGCTCACGACTTTTGTCGAGCGCGCCTATGAAGACGCGTTGTATTCCGCCCAGGTTGCCGCTCAGGTGGCCGGTTTGCCGCTGCTGCTGACGCCCGCGCAGGAGCAGGTGCTGTGGGAAGGCATCATACGCAGCGCCGAAGCGGGCGCCGCGCTGCTGGCGCTGCCCGAAGCGGCGCGCCTGGCGCGCGAGGCCTGGCAGCTCCTGCAGGCGTGGCGGCTGGCGCCGAAGCTCAGGAATTTTCCGCTCAATGAAGATGGCGCGGCATTCATGGGCTGGGCGCAGCAATATGAGCGGGTGTGCAAGCGCGACGGCCACACCGAAGCCGCGCGTCTCGCCGATCTGGTGGCGCCGCTTTTTGCAAGCGCGCAAATCACCACGCCGAAATTTCTTGCCTGCTACGGCTTCGACGTCGTGACGCCGCAACAAGCCGCGCTGTTCGAAGCGCTGGCCGCAACCGGTTGCGAGATCGTGTGGTGCGGGCCGCCGCTGCGGCAGGGCAGCGCAACACGTATAGCCTGCAAGGACGGCGGGGACGAGATACGCCGGGCGGCGGCGTGGGCCAGAGCGCAGCTCGAAGCCGGCCGTGCCGATATCGGCGTGATCGTACCCGATCTGGCGCCGCGCCGCGCGGCAATCGTGCGCGCGTTCAGCGCCACCATGGTTGCGGATTACGCGCTGCCCGGCGCGTCGCCGCGCGCGCTGCCGTTCAATCTGTCGCTGGGCGTTGCGCTCACTTCGTATCCGCTGGTACACGCGGCGCTGCTGGTGCTGGAACTCGCCGGTCGCGAGATCGACTTCGAACACGCGAGCCACTTGATCCGCTCGCCGTTTCTGGCCGCCGCCGACACCGAAATGGCGCGGCGGGCGCGGCTCGATGCACAATTGCGCCAGCGCGCCGAACCGGTGCTCACGCTGGAGCGGCTGCTGGTATTGATGGAATCCGAAAACAGCGCGGCGGGCAGCGCGGTGCTCGCGCGCCGCCTCGCCGCGCTCGCCGAATTCCGCAAGGCGCAGCTGTTCGGCGCACACGCACCTTCGGTCTGGGCAAAGCGCATTTCGGAGGCGCTTGCCGTCGTCGGATTTCCCGGCGAGCGCGGCCTCGACTCGGCCGAATATCAAACCCTGATGAAGTGGCACGAGCTCGTCGCTGCCTACGCCGCGCTGGATCGCGTGAGCGCGCGCAGCGGTTATACCGAGGCGGTGTCGCGGCTGCGACGCATGGCGGCCGACACCCTGTTCCAGCCCGAAACGCCGCAGGTGCCGATCCAGATCCTCGGCGTGATCGAGGCTGCGGGCATGCGCTTCGACTGCCTGTGGGTGATGGGCCTCGACGATGAAACCTGGCCGCCGGCGCCGCGGCCCAATCCCTTTCTGCCGGTGGAGTTGCAGCGCGCGGCCGCTCTGCCGCACAGCTCAGCCGCCGCAGTGTTGGATTTGGCACGCCGCCTGACCGACGAATGGCTGTGCGCAGCTGATGAGGTCGTGCTGAGCTATCCCCAGCGCGATAACGACCGCGAACTCAAACCCAGTCCGCTGATCGTCGCCGTTGGCGGGCCGCCGCCGGCGTTGCCTGCGTATCCGGTCTTTCGCGATGCGATTCACGCCGCGCGCGGGCTCGAGCGCATGCCAGACGCGCGTGCGCCGGCGATCGACCAGGCTGCTGAATTGCACGCGGGCGCCGCGATGATCAAAAACCAGGCGGCGTGTCCGTTTCGCGCGTTTGCCGTGCATCGCCTCGGCGCCGAAGGCTTGCAGGCACCGCATACCGGGCTCGACGCGCTGGAGCGCGGCACGCTGGTGCATCGCGTGCTGGCGCGGGCGTGGGCGCAACTCAAAACCAGGGACGCGCTCGATGCGATGGATGACGCCGGACTCGACGCCTTGCTCGCGCGCGCGGCCGAAGATGCGATTGCGCGTATCAAACGCGAGCGTCCTACGGCCTTGTCGGGACGTTTCGCGGAAATCGAAAAACGCCGCCTGGCACGCATTGCGCGCGCCTGGCTGGAAGAAGATAAAAAACGCGGCAGCTTTACGGTGGTCGCGGTCGAAGACAAGCGCGCGGTCGCAATCGGCGGGCTCGCGTTCAATGCGCGCCTCGACCGCGTCGATGAGCTGGAAGATGGAAGGCGCATCGTCATCGATTACAAAACCGGCGTGTCTTCTGCCGGCGCCATGCTCGGCGAACGGCCCGACGAGCCGCAGTTGCCGCTGTATCTGGTAACCACCGAACCCGACGCGGCGGCAGTGGCCTTCGCCCAGGTGAAGACCGGCGCGATGCGTTTTGCCGGGCTCGCGCGCGACGCGGATCTGGTGCCGGGTGTGAAGGCATTTGCCGATTCGAATTACCGCGACCGCCATGCATCATGGCCGGACGTTGTAAAGGCGTGGCGCGCCGATCTCGCGCGCATCGCTGCCGGATTCGCCGCCGGTGAGGCGGCGGTCGATCCCAAGCAGTATCCGCAGACCTGCCGCTATTGCGATGTGAAGCCGTTTTGCCGCATCCATGAGCGGCTGGCCACTCTTATCGAGGAGGAGGATGAGTCATGAACGTGAACTCCCCCCTCTCCCCGGCCCTCCCACAAGGGGAGAGGGTAAAACCATGAAACAAAAGCTCGTGCCATTCGCCAAGCAGCTGCGTTCCGCGTCAACCGACGCCGAACGTGCGCTGTGGCGTCATGTGCGGGCGCACCGTCTCGATGGATGTAAATTCAAGCGCCAGGAAACTATTGGTAAATACATTGTCGATTTCATCTGTTACGAAGCGAAGTTGATTGTTGAACTCGACGGTGGTCAGCATTTTGAAAATGTTTCCGACCGGCAGCGTGATGAATGGTTGAATGCGCAAGGTTTTAACGTGCTGCGTTTCTGGAACAACGAGGTGTTGACGAATATCGAGGGCGTTTTGGAGCGTGTGCGCGAAAATCTTTCCCCCTCTCCCCAACCCTCTCCCACGAGGGGAGAGGGAGAAAAGCGTCGTGGTATTTCCGCGGGAGGAGAGGGGGGAAAGCGTGCCAACATTGGCAAATCGCAAAAGAGAAAGAAGTCTCCCCTCTCCCTTGATAGGAAAGCGCGGAAACAAGGCAAGTCTCCCCTCTCCCTTGATGGGACAAGGGAACACTTGAAGCGAAGCAGAGGGGTAGGGGAGAGGGTGGAGCAATGAAACGAGTGCTCACCTCATTTGCAAGGCAGTTGTGCTCCTCATCAATTGACGCCATCAACCTGTTTGTCGGGAAGATCGGGCCCTGTTCACGTCACGGCTTTTCCAAAATGAGAGGAGGAGAAAATCGTCATGACTGACGATCGCAACATTCCTGATCTCGCCCAACGCAGCCGCGCGCTCGACGCGGCGCAGTCGTTCATCGTGCAGGCGCCGGCGGGGTCGGGCAAAACCGAATTGCTGATCCAGCGCTATCTGCGGCTGCTGGCGTGCGTGGATCATCCGGAGGAGATCGTCGCGGTTACGTTCACGCGCAAGGCCGCGGGCGAAATGCGCGAGCGCGTGCTGCAGGCGATGAATGCGGCGCGCGCCGGTGATGCGCCGGAAAGCGCGCACGAAAAACTGACACTGGAGCTCGCGGGTGCGGCGCTCGCGCGCGATGCGGCGGCGGACTGGCACATCGCCGATAACCCAGCGCGGCTGCGCATACAAACCATAGACTCGCTGTGCGCATCGCTCACGCGCCAGATGCCCATGCTGTCGCGCTTCGGTTCGCAGCCCGAGAGCATGGAAGATGCCGACGAACTGTATCTGGAAGCGGCGCGCGCCACGGTAGGCGCAATCGAAAACGACGACGCCATCGCGCAGGACATGGAGCGTCTGCTCACCCATCTCGACAACGATGTGGCGCGTATCGAAGAGCTGCTCGCCGACATGCTCAGGCGTCGCGATCACTGGTTGCGTCTGGTGAGCGGCAGGGAGCGCGCCGAGTTGGAAGCGGCGCTGGGCAATGCGCGGCGCGCAGCGTTGCAGCAGGTATGCATGTTGTTTCCCGCTTCGGCGCGTGACGAAACGCTGGAACTGGCGCGCTATGCCGCGGCCAATCTTGCGGCTGTCGAAGGAGATTCGTATATTATTGATTTAAAAGATATTTTAGAATTTCCGGGATACGCCGAAGCAGACGCGAAGCGGTGGCAGGGACTCGCCGAATTGTTGTTGATCAAAGACGGCGCGTGGCGCAAAAGCCTCGACAAACGCCAGGGGTTCCCCACCGGCACCAGCAAAGTCGAAAAGGAAAACGCCAGGCAGTGGAAGCAAAGAATGGCGCAACTGCTCGACGATTTTTCTGCAAATGATTCACTACGCTTCGCGCTCGACGACCTGCGGCGCCTGCCGCCGCCGGCCTACGCCGACAGCCAGTGGGAGGTGCTGGGCGCCATCATGCGGCTGCTGCCGCGCGCAGTCGCGCAGCTCAAACTCGCGTTCCAGTCGCGCGGCCAGGTCGATTTCGTCGAAGTCGCGCAGGGCGCGTTGCGCGCGCTGGGCGACGCCGATGCACCCACCGATCTGGCGCTGGCGCTCGACTACCGCATCCGCCATCTGCTGATCGACGAATTCCAGGACACCTCGATCAGCCAGTACGAACTCGTCGCGCGGCTCACCGCCGGCTGGGAGGTAGGTGACGGCCGCAGCGTGTTCGCGGTGGGCGACCCGATGCAGTCGATCTACCGCTTTCGCGAGGCCGAGGTCGGCCTGTTCCTGCGCGCGCGCGCCGCCGGCATCGGCAGCATAGAACTGCAGCCGATTGCGCTCTCCGCCAATTTCCGTTCGCAGGCCGGCATCGTCGATTGGGTGAACGCGACTTTCGCGCAGGTGATGCCGGCGCGCGAGGACGTGGCCGCGGGCGCGGTGCCGTACACCGCCTCGGCCGCCACGCGCGCGGCGCTCGCCGGCCCGGCGGTCAGCGTGCACGCGTTTTTCGACAACGACCACGCGGCCGAAGCGCAGCAGGTGGCGGACATCGTCGCGCAGGCGCACGGCGACGATGCGCCGGGCACGGTGGCGATCCTGGTGCGTAACCGCAGCCATCTGCGCGAAATCGTGCCGCGGCTGAAAGCGGCCGGACTGCGTTTCCGCGCCATCGAAATCGAAGAGCTCGGCCACAGGCCCGTGGTGCAGGACCTGCTGGCGCTCACCCGCGCGCTGTCCCATCCCGCCGACCGCCTGGCGTGGCTGGCGCTGCTGCGCGCGCCGTGGTGCGGCCTGACGCTCGCCGACCTGCACGTGCTGGCGGGCGCAGACCACGTGCGCAGCGTGTGGGAATTGATGCACGACGACGCGCGTACCAGCGCGCTGTCCGCCGACGGCTGCGCGCGGCTCGTGCGCACGCGCGCGGCACTGCAGGCCAGCCTCGCCCAGCGCTGTCGCGGCGAATTGCGCGCGCGCGTCGCCGGCGCCTGGTACGCGCTCGGCGGGCCGGCGTGTGTCGAAGACGTCACCGATCTCGAAGACGCCGAAATCTATTTCGATTATCTGGAGTCACACGAGCAAGCCGCGGAAATCGCCGATCTCGAGGCATTCGAGCAGGGACTCGCCAAACTCTACGCGCTGCCCGATCTGGAAGCCGACGAGCGGCTGCAGATCATGACCATACACAAGGCCAAGGGCCTCGAATTCGACACCGTAATCGTGCCCGGCCTCGGCCGCGCCCCGCACAGCGACGACAAACGGCTGTTCCTGTGGATGGAGCAGCCGCGCTCCGCCTTCCCTCCCCGGAGTGAGGCACAGAAACAAGCGGCTTCCCTCTCCCTCGATGGGAGAGGGACCGAGGGAGAGGGTGAAACCGAACTTCTGCTCGCCCCCATCCAGGAAACCGGCACCGACAACGACCCCATCTATAACTGGCTGCAAAAACTCGACGCCGGCAAAGAAGGCCACGAACAAGGCCGCCTGCTTTACGTCGCCGCCACCCGCGCCAGACAGCGCCTGCACCTGCTGGGCAGCGTGCGCCTGGCGCGCGATGCCGATGGCCAGATCGAACTCAAGCCGCCGCAAAAAGCGCTGCTCGGCAAACTGTGGCCGGTGGTGGAATCCGTTTACGCGCAAGCCGCGCAGCACGCGCAACAATCCGCACCGCCTGCGCCACAGGAAGATGCGGCAACGATAGACCAGAACCTGCAGCGCCTGCCCGCCGCCTGGGCACTACCCGCATCACCGCCACCCGCTGCATGGACGCCGCCGCCCGACATGGCGCGCGCGCAGGAGGAAATCGAATTTTCATGGGCCGGCGAAACCGCGCGCCACGTGGGCAGCGTGGTGCACCGCTGGCTGCAGCGCATCGCCGAAGATGGTTTGAATGGCTGGGACAAAACGCGCGTCGGGGGCCTGAACAAAATTTTCCGCGAACAACTGGTATTGCGCGGCGTGCCGGCCGACGAACTCGCGGCGGCGACCGCGCGCGTGGCGCAGGCGCTGGCGCAAACGCTGGCCGATGAGCGTGGCCGCTGGCTGCTCGGCGCGCAGCACGACGCGCGCAACGAATACCGCATCACCGCCATGCATGATGGCAGACCGTTAAACCTGGTCATCGACCGCCTGTTCAGAGATGCCGACGGCAGGCAATGGATCGTCGATTACAAAACCAGCAGCCATGAAGGCGGTGACATCGCAGCTTTTCTCGACCGCGAACAAGAACGCTACGCCGCGCAGCTCGCGCGCTACGCTGATGCGGTCGGAAACGCGCAGGGCACCATGCTGGGCTTGTATTTCCCGCTGCTCGCCGGCTGGCGCGAATGGCAAGCGCGTTAGGAACGCCGTGCCTGCCAGAAGTGGCAGACTCGATAGCGGTATTGATTTCTTCTCCCCCTCTCCCTGACCCTCCCCCACCAGGGGGGAGGGAACCCATCTATTCTCGTTTTTTCCGATGCAACCTCACTGCCGCTTGAAGATAGCCAAACCGCAGTGCAATGCCTTTCCTCTCTCCCCCTGGATGGGGGAGGGATCGAGGGAGAGGGTGGCATCGGTGACGATAGGCACGCTGGAAAACATGCGTCTTCCCTTCCCCCTGGATGGGGCAAAGGAACGCTTGAAGCGAAGCAGAGTGGCCGAGGGGGAGGGTGGTAGTACGAGCGGTGGGCACAATGCAGAAAATTACGCGGCATCCCTCCCCCTTGATGGGAGGGACCGAGGGAGAGGGCGGCAGTAATAACGCTGGTAGTAAGCGAAAGAGTGACCCGCCCACCTAAGCTATAATTTCAACGCTCCGCGCATCCCCCGCCCGCATATAACAAAATCACGGAATACGTCATGACCGACCCCAATCGCAGTTACCCCGACCTTCACGAGCATCTTGAAGAACTGAAAAAGCAGGGGCTGCTGCTCACCATCGACCGCCCCATCGACAAAGACGCCGAGATGCACCCGCTGGTGCGCTGGCAGTACGTGGGCGGCATCGAAGAACACGAGCGCAAGGCGTTTTTGTTCACCAACGTCGTCGACGGCCGCGGCCGCAAATACAAATTCCCGGTGGTGGTCGGCGCCTTCGCCGGCAACCGCGCGATCTACGGCATCGGCATGCGTGCGCCGCTGGATGAGGTGCAGACGCGCTGGGACCACGCCATCGCCAATCCGGTGCCGCCGCGCATCGTCGATAAAGCGCCGTGCCAGGAAGTGGTGATCGAAGGCGACGCGCTCAAGGGCGAGGGCCACGGCCTCGACACCCTGCCGATTCCGGTGTCCACGCCCGGCTTCGACAGCGCGCCCACGCTCACCGCCACCAATGTCATCACCAAGGATCCCGACACCGGCATCCACAACCACGGCACCTATCGCGCCGCGCTCAAGGCGCCCGACCGGCTGGTGGTGCGCATGGCGACCCGCGTCGGCGGCGCCGGCGGTTATCGGCATTACGTCAAGCACCAGCAGCGCGGCGACAAGACGATGCCCTGCGCCATCGTGCTCGGCGCGCCGCCGTGCGTGGCCTTCGTCGCGCCGATGAAGCTGCCGATCGATCTCGATGAAGTCGGCGTCGCCGGCGGCGTGGCCGGCGGCCCGGTCAACGTGGTGAGATGCCGCACCGTCGACCTGCTGGTGCCGGCCGAAGCCGAACTGGTGATCGAAGGCCTGATCGACACCGTCCACCTCGAACCCGAAGGTCCGTTCGGTGAATCGCACGGCCACGTCGCGCTCGAGGAATTCAACATGCCGATGCGGGTGACCGCCATCACCCACCGCAAAAACGCGATCATCGCCTCCTACATCAGCCAGGTCACGCCGAGCGAATCGAGCGCCATCAAGCGCGTGTCGTACGAACCGATGTTCCTCACGCATCTGAGCAAGACGCTGGGCATCCGCGGGGTCAAGCGCGTCACGCTGCACGAGCGCATGACGGCGCTGCGCCGCATTGCCATCGTCACCATGGCGAAAGGCACGCCGCGCACCGAGATCTGGCGCGCGCTGCAGGGCGCGGCCTCGTTCAAGGCCGACTGCGGCAAGATCTGCATCGCGGTCGACGAGGACATCGATCCCGACAATTCCGATGCGCTGTTGTGGGCCATCGCCTTCCGCATGAACCCGTCGACCGACCTGCAGGTGCTCAACTACCGCAGCCCCGGCCACGGCCCGGACCGCGAGCACGAGGCCGAGCGCGAAGACGCCACGCTGCTGATGGACGCCACCATGAAGGAAGAACTGCCGCCGCTGTCGCTGCCGAAAAAAGAATACATGGAGCGCGCGCGCAAAGTGTGGGAAGAACTCGGCCTGCCCAAGCTGCGCCCGCAGTCGCCGTGGTTCGGCGCCGCTGACGGCGACTGGCTGCCGAAGTGGGACGAAGACGCGAAACGCGCGGCGCAAGGCCGCTATCTGGAAAACGGCAGCGTCAGCGAAAAGCTGCAGCGCACCGGAATGAAACCGGAGACGCGGTATCGGCCGGATGAGGAGAAGTGAGCGGCAAGCGGCAAGGCGTTAATCGCTTCGTGCCTGCCGAAAGACGAGGTGAAATAATCGCTCGGCCACCCGCGGCGCCGCGCAGAAGGCCTGCCGCTGCTGCTGGAGAAATTCCGCACCAACCTCGCGCGCCGCTTCGCGCCCAAACAGCAGCAGGCGATCCTCGACGCCTGCGCCGACCAGCAGCGGCTGGAGCAAATCAGATGCTTCGCTTTAATGGAGCCTCAGGAACTCTCAGGGTCAGCTAGGTCCCATTCAGTTCGCGTGCAAAAGCAATGACGAGTGCATAGTGCGGACGCAGCGTTTATACTCGCTTGCTTCGGGCAATCTCATTTCAGTCAAGGCGTGATGCCGTGTGGGGAGTAGCGGCCCAATGTCCAGCGAAGAAGAAGCACGAAAGGCCATCGATAGCCTGCTCCTGCTAGCGGGCTGGCATGTCGCGGACGCCGCTGACGTCAACATTCACGCGCATCGCGGCGTGGCGATTCGGGAGTTTCCCCTCAAACAAGGTCACGGCTTTGCCGACTATCTGCTATACATCGATGGCAAGGCGGCAGGCGTCATCGAGGCCAAGAAAGAGGGCGTGACATTGACCGGTGTGGAAACGCAATCTACTA
>CAKKQX010000363.1 GCA_919902235.1 Burkholderiales bacterium | reverse complement strand
CAGCACCAGATACTGGCGCACCCAGCTCATGGCGGCGGTAAACAGCAGGAACACGGCAAGGGCGATGCCGATGACGGTGAGCGTGTTGAGCGTGCGATGCACAATCACCTTGTCGATCACCACCTGGGTGAATACCGGGGTGGCGAGCGCCATCAACTGGATGGCGAGCGAGGCCAGCAGCACATCGCGCCAGATGGTCTTGTGCTTGAGCAGTTCCGGAATGAACCATTTGAAACCGAACGCAGGCGCCGGTTTGGATGCATGGTCATCATCAACCGGCGCTTTGGCCTGCGGCGCGAACAACAGCACCGTGCCGGCGTAATCGCTCTCAAATTCAGACAGCGCAACGGATTTTGGATGCGGGTCGCCCTCGGCCACATACAAAACGCGCTCCGGCTCGCAGCGCAGCAGGATCGCCAGGCGGTATAGCGGCGGCTCTTCAGCAGTCGGGCCATCGGCCATGGGCGCCGGGTTCCAGACAGGCGCCTGCGGCACTGGCTTGCGCACTACCAGGCAGGGCAGCGGCAAATGACGCAACTCGCTCGCCGCAACACTGCGCGAAGTGCTTTTCAGCCCGATCGCTTGGGCGCCATGATGAAACGACAGCAGGGTGTAAGGCGGCGGAACTTGCTGCAATACGACGTTCGGGGCAAAGGGAATGCGGTGGAGCTGGCAGATCCCCTGCAGTCCCCATGCATAGGATGCCGACGAGAATAGCAGCGCGCTATCCAAAGGCCTTCCCCCGCTATTGATGAAAAATTGCCCGGTTTTTTGGCTGTTTTACTTGCCAGGCAGATATACATCCGGGATATCAAGCCAGCTTCTACGGGAAACCGTTTTACAGATCGTTTTACAGATTAACGCGGGGGTTTTAAGAAAAGCAAATCTGCCAAAATAATAGATTTTTCGTAACAATATGTTTTTTATATGTTTTTTATCTTTCCCGCATGCGGCCACATACACACCGAAAAATATTTATTCATTTCGCATGAGCCATGTACAACGTTCTGGATTGCCACTCATGGATTGTCTTTTTGCGGCGGCGGCGCAACGCCCTCGCGCAGATGGCAGGCGACGAAATGGCCGGGGCGCACTTCCTTCATTGCCGGCTCCTCGACGCGGCAGCGCTCTTCGGCATACGGGCAGCGGGTGTGAAAACGGCAGCCGGGCGGCGGATTGATCGGGCTTGGCACGTCGCCCAGCAAGATGACACGTTTTCTTTCCACCCTGGGATCGGGCACCGGCACGGCTGACAGCAGCGCTTCGGTATAGGGATGCTGCGGATTGGCGAACAACGAGCGCTTGTCGGTCAATTCGACGATCTTGCCCAGGTACATGACTGCCACGCGATGGCTGATGTGCTCGACCACCGCCAGGTCGTGGGCAACGAACAGATACGACAATCCAAGCTCGTCCTGCAGGTCCATCAACAGGTTGATCACCTGCGCCTGCACCGACACATCCAGCGCCGACACCGGCTCGTCGCAGACGATCAGCCTGGGCCGCGGTGCCAATGCGCGCGCAATGCCGAGGCGCTGGCGCTGGCCGCCGGAAAACTCATACGGATACTTGATCATCTGATCGGCGCGCAGTCCGACCTTGTCGAACAGCGAAGCCACGCGATCATGGATTTCGTCCGCACCGGCCGTTTCAAAATTGCGGATCGGCTCGGCCACGATGTCGCCGGCGCGCATGCGCGGATTGAGCGATGAATACGGATCCTGGAACACCGCCTGCAGTTCTCGCCGGTACGGCCGCATTTCACCGCCGCTCAGCTGGTCGACACGCCTTCCGCGCCAGTGGATGGTGCCGCTGGTGGGGTCGATCAGCTTGAGTATGGTTTTGCTGGCGGTTGATTTTCCGCAACCGCTTTCGCCGACCAGGCCCAGGGTTTCGCCATCGGCAATGTGGAAGCTTATGTCGTCGACCGCATGCACCTGGCCGCTGACCTGCGACAACACGCCCTTGCGTACCGGATAGTGCTTGGTGAGATGCGAGACTTCGAGCAGCACATTGCCATGCAGCGCCGCTGCGCTGTGCGGCTGCATCATTATCCGGCCCTCCCTGCGATGCGGTCCGATTCCCAGCACGCGACCAGGTGCCCCGGTGATTTCTGCTCCAGTGGCGGATATTCGCGGCGGCAGCGCTCGGTGGCATGCGCACAGCGCGGCGCGAAAATGCAGCCTGCGATTTCCTCGCGCAGCGACGGCACCATTCCCGGTATCTCCTGCAGGCGTTTGCGTCCGTTCACCCCCGCCGTGCCCAGGTGCGGAATCGAGTTGAGCAGTCCCTGCGTGTACGGGTGGCGCGGCTGCGCGAACAGCGCAGCGACCGGCGCTTCCTCGACTTTGCGGCCCGCATACATGACCACCACGCGCTGCGCCATTTCAGCCACCACGCCGAGGTCGTGCGTGATCAGCACGATCGCCGCGCCGGTTTTCTCCTTGAGCTTGAGCATCAGATCGAGAATCTGCGCCTGTATGGTGACGTCGAGCGCGGTGGTCGGCTCGTCCGCAATCAGCAGCCGCGGATCACACGCCAGCGCCATCGCGATCATCACGCGCTGGCGCATGCCGCCGGAAATCTGATGCGGGTACTGTGTCACGCGCCGCTCGGGCTCCGGCATGTTGACCAGTCTCAGCAATTCGACCGCGCGCTCCAGCGCGTCTGCGCGCGAGAACCCGCGATGCAGAATCAGCGTCTCGGCAATCTGCCGGCCGATGGTGAGCACCGGGTTGAGCGAAGTCATCGGCTCCTGAAAAATCATCGAGATCTCGTTGCCGCGCACCGCGCGCATCTCGGGCTCTGTCAATGCCAGCAGATCGCGCCCGGCGAAGCTCAGCCGCCCCGCGACGATGCGGCCCGGCGGCGACGCGATCAGGCGCAGGATGGAAAGCGAAGTCACGCTTTTGCCGCAGCCTGACTCGCCCACTATCGCCAGCGTCTCGCCCGGATACACCGAGAACGACACGCCGTCGACCGCGCGCACCACGCCGTCGCGGGTAAAGAAATGGGTGGTGAGCCCGTCGACTTCGAGCAGCGGCGGCGTGGCGGCGTTCATCACATCCTGCGCGCGAGCCGCGGGTCGAGCGCATCGCGCATGCCGTCGCCCAGCATGTTGACCGCGAGCACCGTCAGCGACAGGCAAATGCCGGGAAACAGCAGCAGATAACCCGCGATCTGGAACAGGCTGCGCGCTTCGGCCATGATGTTGCCCCAGCTCGGAATATTGGGCGGCGTGCCGGCGCCGATGAAGGACAGGATCGCCTCGGTGATCATCGCCGAGGCGCACACGTAAGTGCCCTGCACCAGCAGGGGCGCAACGGTATTCGGCAGAATATGGCGCACCAGGATGCGCGGCAGGCTGGTGCCGGCGGCAATCGCGGCTTCGACATACGGTTCTTCGCGCAGGGTCAGCACCAGACTGCGCACCAGCCGCACCACGCGCGGCACCTCGGCCAGGGTGATGGCGACGATCACGTTCTCGATGCTGGCCTTGGTCAGCGCCATCAGCGCAATCGCCAGCAGCACCGGCGGAATCGACATCAATCCGTCCATGATGCGCATCATGATCGCATCGAGCCAGCGGATATATCCGGTCACCAGCCCGAGCGTGAGCCCGATCAGTATGCTCAGCACCGCCACCACCAGCCCCACGACCAGCGAAACGCGCGCGCCGTAAATCACCCTGCTGTAGACGTCGCGCCCGAGCATGTCGCTGCCGAACCAGAATTCGGCGGAAGGCGGTTTCAGCCGGCGGATCGGCGACACCGCCTGCGGATCGATGGTGCCCAGCCACGGCGCAAACACCGCGATCAGGATCATCAGCAGCAGCACCGCGCCGCCGATGATCGCGGTCGGGTGGCGCCGGAACGCATCCCGGAAGCGCTGCCAGGTGGGAGACACCGATTTCGGTGCGACGATGACTGCAGCGCTCATGTCAGTAGCGGATGCGCGGATCGAAGAACATATAGCTCAGATCGACCGCCAGATTGATCAGCACATAGGCGCCGGAGAAAATCAGGATCACGCCCTGAATGATCGGGTAATCGCGGCGCAGAATCGCGTCCACGGTGAGCCGGCCTATGCCTGGAATCGCGAACACGGTTTCGGTGACGATGGCGCCGCCGATCAGCAGCGCGATGCCGATGCCGATAATGGTTACGATGGGCACCGCTGCGTTTTTCAGCGCGTGGCCCACCAGCACCGCACCGGGGGCCAGGCCCTTGGCCTGCGCGGTGCGTATGTAATCCTGCGCCAGCACGTCGAGCATGCTGGCGCGCGTGATGCGCGCGATCAGCGCCATATACACGGTGCCGAGCGCGATGCTGGGCAGGATCAGGTGGCGCAGCCACTCCCACAAGCCTTCGCTGATGGGCCGGTAACCTTGCACCGGCAGCCAGTCGAGTTCGATGGAAAACACCATGATCAGGATATAGGCAAGCACGAACACCGGCAGCGAGAAACCGAGCACCGTGAACCCCATCACCGAACGATCGATCCAGGTGCCGGCTTTGGCGGCCGCAATCACGCCTAACGGCACCGCCACCAGTACCGCCACCAGCAGCGTGCAGACGGTCAGCGCCACAGTGGGTTCGATGCGCTGCGCGATCAGGTGGGTGACCGGCAGATTGGTGAAAATCGAGGTGCCGAGGTCGCCGCGCAGCAGCGCCCACACCCACTCGCCGAAGCGAATGACGAACGGCTGGTCAAGTCCGAGTTTTTCGCGAATGCGGCGAATGTCGTCGACCGTGGCGGCGTCTCCGGCGAGAATCGCCGCCGGATCGCCGGGGGTCAGATACAACAGCAGGAAAACGACGAACGCGACCACCGCCATGACGACGATGGTCGAGAACAGCCGTCGAATTACGTAAGCGAGCACCAATAAGGCTGCCGTCTGGCGCCGGTTATTTCTTCTCCACGTTCCACAGCAACGCGATCGGCGCGATGATCACGCCCGATATGTTCGAGCGGAATGCCGTCGGCAGTATGAACTGCCCGGTTGGAATGATCGGCACGAATTCGAAGGCGCGGCGCTGCACCGCATCCGCCGCCTTTTTGGCCTCGGCGGGATCCTTGGCGTTAAACCAGGCTTCGCGCAATTGTTCCATCCTGGCATCGGTCGGCCAGCCGAACCACGCCTTGTCTCCGGTGCCGCGAATCGGGAAATTCACCCCCGGATTCACCATGTCGGGACCCACCAGCCAGGTATGGAAAATCGACCAGCCGCCTTTGTCCAGCGGCTCGCGCACCGCGCGGCGCGTGATCAGCGTGCCCCAGTCGCCGGACTGGATTTCCGCGTTGAGTCCGAGTTTCTTGAGCATGTCCAGGGTAAGCAGCGACTGCGAATGCACGATGGGCTGGTCGGTGGCGTTGATGATGACGATCTTCTCGCCCTTGTAGCCGGCTTCCTTGATCAGCTGCCTGGCCTTGTCGAAATCGCGCTTGCCCTTGAGCGGTTCGGCGCCGATTTCGGATGCCAGCGGCGTGCCGCAGGTGAAGTACGAGTAGCAGGGCTTGCCGTTCTTGGGGTCGCCCGCGATGCCGATCACATAATCCTGCTGATTGACCGCGTAGAGCAATGCCTGGCGCATTTTTTCGTTGTTGAACGGCGGATACAGGAAGTTGAAGCGGATCATGCCCATCGAACCCAGCGGGTCGATGTTCTTGACCGTGATCTCCTTGTTCTTGGCGAGCAGCGGGATGAGGTCGGGCGGCATCTGCTCCCACCAGTCGGCCTCGCCCGCGTTGAGCGCGGCGGCGGCGGTCGCCGAATCCGGTATATAGATCCATTCGACGCGGTCGACCTTCACCACTTTGCCGCCGGACGCCCACGACGGCGCCTCCTTGCGCGGCACGTAGTCGGTGTTCTTGACGTAAACCACCTTGTTGCCGGGCACCCATTCGGCCTTGACGAACTTGAACGGGCCCGATCCGGTGGCATCGTCGATATTCTTGAAGGCATCGGTCTTGGCGATGCGTTCCGGCATGATGAAGGGCACGTTGGAAGAAGGCTTGGCGAGCCCTTCCAGCGTCAGCGGAAAAGGCTTCTTGAGCTTGAGGCGGAAGGTTTTGTCGTTGACCGCGCTCCAGGCATCGGTGGCCTCGGCCAGTTTCTGGCCCAGCGCGTCGCGCTTGGCCCAGCGCTCAATCGAAGCAATGCAGTCTGCCGAGCGCACCGGTTGTCCGTCATGGAACTTTAGTCCGTCGCGCAGCGTGAACGTATAGGTCAGTCCGTCCTTGGAGACGTCCCATTTGTCCACCATCTGCGGCTTGACCTGGAACTTGGCATCCATCGCGAACAAGGTGTCATACACCATGTAGCCGTGGTTGCGCGTGATGTACGCCGTGGTGGCGATCGGATCGAGAATGCGCAGGTCGGCCTGCGGAATGAATTTCAGTACCTTCTGCTGCGCGACTGCCATTCCCGGCAACAGGGTTGCGGCAATCAGTCCCCCCATGACCAAACCGGCGACAGCACGGACTAGCTTTTTCATCGGATATCTCCTGCAAGAACCATCAATCGGATTACTGCCTGACACCAGCCGGACGCAAAAACCGGGCCAAGATGCTGAGGTATTACCGGCGATTTCGCGTTGCTATTGTATACAGATAAATCAGGCGCGGTAAAATTCAGCGCGGCTTGCCGCAGGCAGAAGCAAACTGTTCGGGACGGCGTCGCAAGCACAGGCGCATGTAACGTTTGCATAAAAAACGGCGCTGCAGACGCAGCGGCAAGCCCACGCTGCGCTGGCGAACGCAGATGCCGGATGCTGCGTTTGAGCCGGCAATGCCTGATAATGCCGGACTGGTTATCCATGCCACAGTTTGCAAGGCCGAACACCACGCATTTATCAACGTGCTTCATGATCAGGAGTGCCGCCCGTCTCTTCAGGGTCTGGCGCAAAGCCGGCGCGCAGAATCATGAAATCATCATAATATATTGATTTAATTAATGTTTTTACATTCCATCCGCAACGCAGGTTTGCTCGTTTTCAGCGGCGATGATGCCCAGTCATTTCTGCACGCCCAACTCACCAGCGATGTCGCCGGCCTGGCACTGAGCAAAAGCCAGTACAGCGGCTACTGCACGCCCAAAGGCCGGCTGCTCGCCAGCTTTCTGCTGTGGCGTAACGAGTCGGGGTATGTTTTGCAACTGCCGGCCGTGCTGCGCGAACCGATACAGAAACGCATGTCCATGTACGTCCTGCGCTCAAAAGTGAAAGTGGCCGATGCGAGTAATGAGTATGCGCGCATGGGAATCAGCGGCGACGGCGCCGCGCAAGCGCTGAACGGCATCGCGGGCAACGTGCCCAAAATGGTGCATGATGTGGTGCATAGTGGCGGCATGACCATGCTTAAGCTGCCCGCCGACCGCTATGAAATCGTGGTGCTGCGCACGCACGAAGACCGGGTGCGCGCCGCCCTCGCCGCTCACGCCGAAGCGGCCGATGCGGGACGCTGGGACTGGCTCGATATCCGCGCCGGCATCGCGACCATACTGCCTGCAACCCAGGAAGAATTCGTGCCGCAGATGGTCAACTTCGACGCCATCGGCGCGGTCAGTTTCAACAAGGGCTGTTACCCCGGCCAGGAAATTGTGGCGCGCATGCACTTTTTGGGCAAACTCAAGCAACGCATGGTGCTCGCGCATATCGCCAATGATGTCGCACCCCGGCCCGGAGACAAACTCTACAGTGCAGATTTCGGCGATCAGGCCAGCGGCATGATCGCCAATGCCGCGCCGGCCACCGCTGGCGGACACGATGTGCTGGCGGTAATCCAGACCACCAGCATGAATGCGCAGC
This sequence comes from Burkholderiales bacterium, assembly GCA_919902235.1. Classification (GTDB taxonomy): domain Bacteria; phylum Pseudomonadota; class Gammaproteobacteria; order Burkholderiales; family SG8-41; genus CAKKQX01. The sequence goes on along the minus strand of CAKKQX010000363.1, from coordinate 7,877 downwards.
CGGTGCATTTGAATTCACCGGACGGACCGCCGCTCGAACTGCTGCCGCTGCCGTACTAGCGGGCGCCTGACATCATGGCTACCTCGTACTACATCTATTACCGCGTCGATGCCGCCCAAGCCGGCGCGTGCGCGTCCGGAGTCAGGGACCTGTTCGCCGTAATCCGCAAAACGACCGGCGTCGGCGGCCGCCTGCTCAAGAAGCGCGGCGAACCCTTGTTGTGGATGGAAATTTACCAGAACGTTGGTGACGAAGCGCAATTCGAATGGGAGCTTGCCGAGGCCGTGGCCAGGCTGCAGTTCCAGGAATTTCTCCAGGCTGGCGCCGGCCGGCATATGGAATGCTTCATGGAATAATCGTATGTGTTTGATTTTACTGGCATGTTATGCACACCCCGATTACCCGCTGATCATTGCCGCCAATCGCGACGAGGCCTATGTACGCATGGCCGCGCCCGCGGCATTCTGGGGCGATCATCCGCACCTTCACGCCGGACGCGACCTCGAAAAAAGCGGCACCTGGCTGGGTATCACGCGCACCGGCCGCATTGCCGCCGTCACCAACTATCGTGCAGGCTATACCCCCAAGGATGCGCCGCGCTCGCGCGGCGAACTGGTCAGTCAATTTCTGCTTGGCAACGACAACACTGTCGGGTATCTGGGGCAGGTGGCTGCGCATGGCGACGAATACAACGGCTTCAGCCTGATTGCAGGCGACCTTGATGCGCTGTACTTTGTGTCGAACCGTGGCGCTGGCATAGAGCGCATCTCACCCGGCGTGCACGGCTTGAGCAATCACCTGCTCGATACGCCGTGGCCCAAGGTGGAACGCGGCAAGCGCGCGCTGCAAAATCTGCTGGCGGCGGACGAGGCCGCGCTGGTAGCCGGCCTTTTCGATTTCCTCGCCGAGCGCACGACAGCCGGTGATCAGGCGCTTCCCGACACCGGCGTCGGTGTGCAGCGGGAACGCGAACTGTCCCCCGCCTTCATCGGCGGCGAGCGCTATGGCACCCGCGCTTCGACGCTGGTGCTGGTGCGCAATAATGGCGAAGTATTGTTTCGTGAGCGCAGTTTCGGCGCCGGCGGCGGCGCCCTCGGTGAAGCCTGCAGCCGTTTCACGCTGGAAAAAACCGCCGGGCCCCTGCGCGCGGCTTGCACCCTGTCCTGACACCGCCACGGTCGGCGAATCAGACTGGGGCCGCTAATCCTCGTACTGCGGCGCCCTGCCAGGCAAGGGGTCGATGCTGATTTTCATGGCGCGGTGGGCAATGCCGGCTTCCATGAACTCGCTGCCAAAAGCTTTGAATCCGTGTTTCTTATAAAATGCCAGGGCGTGCTTCTGGGCATTGAGCTTGACGGTTTCATGCCCTTCCTTCTGCGCCAGTTCCAGCAATGCCCTGAGGATGGCGCTGCCCACGCCGCGCCGGCGCCAGGCCTTGAGCACCGCCATGCGGCCAATGTGTCCGTCGAGCAGCAGGCGCCCGGTACCGATAGGCGCGCCATCGCCGTCGAACGCCAGCACATGGTAACTGCGTTCATCCATGTCATCCCATTCCAGTGCTTCAGGCACGTTCTGCTCTTCGATGAACACACTGCGGCGCACGGCATCCAGTTTGTCCCGGCTGGCATGCCAGTTGACCGGTCGGACAACGAATGTAGGCTGTTCAGTCATAGCCGTGAATTATAATTACTTTGTGCCAGGTTGAAACTGACCGGCTTTACCCGTTGAGTGTTCAACTCGCGCACCATCGAAAACTCTTCATGAAAAACCTCTGGAACGACACTGAGGCCGCCGGCTACCACGGGGAGCTGGGGCTGCGGGTATACACCTCGCGGCTGCTGGGACATGATCCCTCACTGGTGCTGCACGGCGGCGGCAATACTTCCGTCAAAATCCGGGAACCCGACCTCGTTGGCGATGAGGAGGAAATTCTCTACGTCAAAGGCAGCGGCTGGGATCTCGAATTTATCGAGGCAGCCGGATTCTCTCCGGTGCGCATGGCGTATTTGCTGAAGCTGGCCAGGCTTGATGCCTTGAGCGATCCGCAGATGGTCAATGAACTGCTCACCCACATGACACGCTCATCGGCGCCCGCGCCATCGGTCGAGACTATCCTGCACGCGATTCTCCCCTACAAATATGTGGATCACACCCACGCCGATGCCGTGCTGGCGGTGACCAACACCACCGGCGGCGAAGAGCGCACACGCGAGATCTACGGCGACAAAGCGGTGGTGATCCCGTATGTGATGCCCGGCTTCGATCTTGCCCGCTTGTGCGCGGCGAGGTTTCCCGCGGAAGCCAAAGCCGGGACCATAGGCATGGTGCTGATGAACCACGGCATATTTTCGTTCGGCGATACGGCAAAGCTGTCCTACGACAGGATGATCGAACTGGTGCAAAGGGCCGAGGATTATCTGGCTGGACACCAGTCGTGGGCGCTGCCCGGCCGGCAGCAGCTGGCGATCCCTGACAAGCCCGTACGCGCCAGGGTCGCCCAACTGCGCCAGGAAATTTCGAAGGCGGCAGGTTTCCCCATGATCATGCAGGTCCATAATGACCGCCGCAGCCTTGCCTTTGCGAACCGGGAAGACGTCGGCATCCTCTCCCAGCAAGGGCCGGCGACCCCCGACCATGCCATACGTACCAAACGTCTGCCGTTGGTCGGCGGCAACGTCGATGCCTACGTACTAGCCTATCGCAATTACTTCAGCCGGCACGCGCCTTCCGCCAGGGAACCCAGCACCATGCTTGATGCGGCGCCGCGCATCGTCCTCGATCCGCAACTGGGCATGTGCACGCTGGGCCGCTCCGCAAAAAACGCGGCGATCGTGGCCGACATCTACGCGCACACGATGGACGTGATCGAGCGCGCCACCCTGCTCGGGGGGTACCGGGCGCTGCCGGAAAAAGACATTTTCGATGTCGAATACTGGGACCTGGAGCAGGCCAAGCTCAGGAAAAGCGGCAAGCCGCCGGTGTTCAGCGGCGAAACGACGTTGGTGACCGGCGCCGCCTCGGGCATCGGCAAGGCGTGCGTCGAATCGCTGCTGGCGCGCGGTGCGGCGGTGATCGGGCTCGATATCAATCCAGCCGTCGTGAACCTGCACCAGAAAAAAGATTTTCTCGGCATCCGCTGCGACGTGACCTCGGAGGAAGCCGTCATCAATGCGCTCGAGGCTGGAATCAAGGCGTTCGGCGGGCTCGACATGCTGATCCTCAACGCCGGCGTGTTTCCCGGCGGCACGGCCATCGCGGCGCTGAAAAGCGATGACTGGCGCAAAACGATGCAGATCAATCTCGACGCCAATCTGATCCTGATGCGCGAGTGCCACCCTCTGCTCAAGCTCGCGCCACGCACCGGGCGTATGGTGGTCATCGGCTCGAAAAACGTGCCGGCGCCGGGCCCGGGCGCCGCGGCTTATTCCGCGTCCAAGGCCGCGCTCAACCAGTTGGCGCGCGTCGCCGCGCTCGAATGGGGCGCCGACGGCATCCGCGTCAACGTGCTGCACCCGAACGCGGTATTCGACACCGGCATCTGGACCGCCGAGGTGCTGGCCTCGCGCGCCGCGCATTACGGCGTGCCGGTCGACGAGTACAAGAAAAAAAATGTGCTCAATGCCGAAGTCACAAGCCGTGATGTCGCCGAACTCGCCGCCGAAATGTGCGGCCCCCTCTTCGCCAAGACCACCGGCGCCCAGGTCCCGGTGGACGGTGGCAACGAGCGCGTGATCTGATCATGGCTGAACAGGAGAAATTCGCCACCCTGCGCTGGCGAAACGGCAAGCTTGAAATGCTCGACCAGCGCGCCCTGCCTGAGCAATGTCTTTATCCAACCTTCGATTCGGCGCAGACTGTCGCCGAGGGCATACGTAGCATGGTGGTGCGCGGCGCACCGGCGATCGGTTGCGCCGCGGCGTATGGCATCGCGCTTGAGGCCTTGCGCTTGCAAACGCAACCGCCGAAGAGTTTTGCCGATGGCCTGCAAAGCGCATTCGAAATACTGGCGCAAAGCCGCCCCACCGCGGTCAATCTGTTCTGGGCGCTGGACCGCATGCGCGCCAAGCTCGCCGCGCAGCATGGCTCGGACGCCGAACACGCCGCCGCCGCGCTGCTCGCGGAAGCGCATTTCATTCTTGAAGAGGATATCGTGCTCAACCGCCTGATGGGACAGCACGGCGGCGCCCTGCTCCATGACGGCGCGCGCGTGCTCACCCATTGCAACGCCGGGGCGCTGGCCACCGCCGGCCACGGCACGGCGCTGGGCGTCATCCGTTCCGCCGTGGAGTCAGGCAAAAAAATCAGCGTCATCGCCGACGAAACGCGCCCCTTCCTGCAGGGCGCGCGTCTCACGGTGTGGGAACTGCTGCAGGACAACATCCCGGTCACATTGATCGCGGACAGCGCCGCCGGGCTGCTGATGAGCCGCAGCGAGGTTGATGCCGTCATCGTCGGCGCCGACCGGGTCGCGGCCAACGGCGATGTCGCCAACAAGATCGGCACTTACAGTCTGGCGGTGCTGGCCCGGCTCCACGCGATTCCGTTTTATGTCGCGTGCCCGCTGTCGACCATAGACCTCAAAATCGCCTCGGGCGCCGGGATTCCGATCGAGGAACGCGCGCCGGAAGAAGTGACCGGTTACCGCGATCAGCGGTGGGCGCCGGCGGGCGTGAATGTCAGGAACCCGGTGTTCGATGTGACGCCGGCGGAACTGGTTTCGGGATTGATTACGGAGCGCGGCGTGGTGATCGCGCCCGACCGGGAGAAAATTGCACGACTGTTCCGCAGCTGAACGCCGCGGGATTCAGATAACCAGGCCGCCGCTGACTTCGATCACCGCGCCGTTGATATAGCTGGCTTCGTCGGAAGCGAGGAAAGCAAAGGTATTGGCGATTTCTTCCGGCCTGCCGAGGCGTCCCATCGGCACTTTCTCTTCCAGGGCGTTAAGCACTTTTTCGGGAATCGAACCCAGGATGCTGGTGGCGATGAAGCCCGGACACACGGCGTTGGCGCGGATGCCTTTGCGGCCGAGTTCGCGCGCCCAGGTCTTGACCATGCCGATGACGCCGAATTTGCTCGCGGCGTAATTGGTCTGGCCGAAATTGCCGTAAAGACCGACGATGGAAGACGAATTGAGGATCACGCCCGACTGCTGGGCCAGCATGGTATCCACCACCGCCTTGGTGCAGTTGAAGACGCCCTTGAGGTTGATCCCGATGACATTGTCGAACTGGTCCTCGGTCATATTCTTGAGCTGCGCATCGGCAACGATACCGGCATTGTTGACCAGGCAGTCCACCCGCCCCCACTTGGCCAGAGTCGCATCGACCATGTCCTTGAGCGATTTAATGTCGCGAACGTCGGCCGCATAGCCCATGGCCTCACCGCGGGTTTCCTTGCACAGCGCGAGGGTTTCTTCCACGGATTCCGGGGTCAGGTCGCAAACCACGACCTTGGCGCCTTCTTTGACAAATTTGACGGCGGTCGCCTGTCCTATGCCCCTGCCAGCGCCGGTGATGATTGCTACTTTGTCTTGAAGCCTCATTGGTCATTTTCCCTGAGTTATCAGTATTAAACGCTAGTTGCGGCGCACAATTTAACCGATTTTTTCGCATCGCACAATGACATTACGACAACAACACAACTAATACTGAATTGGCCAATACCAACCCCAAGATTTTGGGGTTCACTGGTTCTATTTTTGAGACACAGTGCAGTTAAATTACTCTATGAGAAATATCATATAATATATTGATTATACTTAATATATTACTGTATATTTTAGTGCCAACTGGTTCTGAGCCCAAATGTAAATCTACTGTCGGTGGGAACTGAAAAATTGCTGCAGCAGATGCACGGCATCATCAGCCAGGATTCCACCCTGAATTTGGGCATGATGATTGAGCCTGCCTTCTGCAAACAGGTCGATGACACTGCCGCAAACCCCGGTTTTGGGGTCGCTCGCGCCGTAGATCACATTGGCGATCCGCGCGTGCATGATGGCGCCCGCGCACATGGCGCAAGGCTCCAGGGTCACATAAAGCCGGCAACCGGGGAGGCGGTAGTTGCCGAGCCTGCACGCGGCGGCACGCAGTGCCATGATTTCGGCGTGGGCCGTCGGGTCATGCCCAGAAATCGGCTGGTTGAAGCCGCGGCCGATGATTTCCACGCCGTTTACCACCACCGCGCCAACCGGCACCTCGCCCGCTGCCGCAGCCTGTCGCGCCAGCGCCAGTGCCTCGCGCATATAGTCTTCATCGGACATGGGGGTTTGCGCCACGCTTGCCTCGTTTCGAAACCGGAATCAGCCTGCAACCTGGAGCGGGCTTATTCCCACTCGATCATCAACGGCACTTCTAAACCGTTGTCATGTATAGAACTTTTTTCTGGGACTAGCATTTTTACCGTCAGATTTACCGTCATTTGCATCGGATACCCCGAAATAGCTTTCAGCATCTATCGGCACGTGTCGCAGACTATCGACAGCCTGATGCATGTAACCCTTCAGGGTCGGTCGGGATCTATCGGTACCTATCGCTGGCAACGTTTTTCTCGTCCTGTGATCGTTCAGTATCTATCGCTACCTATCGGTGGTTTCAGTATCTATCGTGGACTATCGGCAGCGCGAATTTAGTAGCAGATAGTTCACGCTATGCGACGATTGTTTCTGATCTTGCTGGTTGACAACGGTTCGACCGATGGCAGACACAGGCTGTCGAACTCGCGCAGCGTGACCAATTCCATCACGCCAGCGGCATGCAGCCCCTTGGCCGTCTCGTGTATCGCCGCAAGAATCGCCGATTTGGTCTTGCTCATCGTATTTAACCTCTATCAGTTCCCGTACCAACGGCGGTAACCATCAATCCATTCTGCTCCTCTGGCCGCGGACCCGGCATCGGCAAATCGAGGATCGGAATTGCCTGAGTTACCTTTCCTCGGGCGCAGATGGCGACGATTTCGTCGCGTTTTGTGATGTCGATCTTGGCAACCGTCACTTCCTGCCCGAGCACTTGGGTCACGAATGGAACGGCGAGATTCTCCTCAATCATGGTGAAGAATCCGCCAGCCTGCTCCGATTCGTTGTAGGCGTCGGTGGTCGCCTCCTCGATCAGCTTATCCAGGTATTTCGCGGTGAACTTCGCTGCCTTTCCCATTCTCGCTTTCAATCATCGCTACGGCTTCTTCCAGAGCCCCGCATCGGCCAGACGTCGAACCAAGGCACCGCGATTTCCATGTCGCCCCATGAATTGCGCCAATATCCGGTCGAAGTCAGATCGAGAAGCGCAAAGCCTATAGGCTTCAGATAGATCGACGAGAGTGCATTTTACCTCCTCGAAGGCGGCAGCGATGCCACGTTCGGCTCGCTTATCGGCATTCCGCCAGCATTGGTCGAAATCGGCAGCCAGCGTGCGCAGGTAGATTTCCCGCTTGGCCTGCCGCTCGGCCTCAGCCCTTTTGCGCTGTGCTGCTTCCTGCTTTTTTTCTCGTTTCGGCAGCGGACGCAGCCAACTTTTGAAGTTCCGCGACCGTGCGGCGCCGCGGTTCGGCCTCTCCTATCGGCCGCTGTTCGCGCCGACAGGCAAGGTAATGCAATCTCAGCTTACGCTCGGCTTGCTGCGCGTGCCCTGCCAAGAGCAGTTTGAGCACTGCTGCTTTCTCTGCCGTTGGAAGCTCGGCGATCCAGGCGTCCAGTTCCGCATCGCCCTTGCTATCGGGTTTTGTGGCTTGCTGGTCGGACAGTCCGGCTGCTGTCAGCAGATCCTCATCGACTTCAAGAAATTCCGCCAACGAGTGCTGCGCAGCGGTCAGTCGGGAAAGTCCGAGCGGCGGCGGGGGCTCGGTGGTCTTTTCGTCAACTTCGCCGGCGCTCACGCCGG
>CAKKQX010000362.1 GCA_919902235.1 Burkholderiales bacterium | reverse complement strand
ATCATCGCCAGCGTGCGGTCGTGCAGCGGCAGGTGCGGTTCGTAGTGCTTGAACTTGTCCTTGATCCAGCGCGCGCGCGCGAACAGGTAATCATATTCGTCGCGGGTGAAATCTTTGAACTGAAGATAATGCCGTAATTGCATGATCGCACCCTGTGATAATGCGCCGGCCGCTCAGGCCGACTGGGCTGCGGGCTGCGGTGCGGCCTGCCTCGACAGGAAATCAAGAATCAACGGGACCAGAATGTCGATCAGCAGCCCGGCCTGCTCGTGCGTGAAGTTGAGCGGCGGCAGCAGCCTCACCACGTTGTCCGCGGTGACGTTGATGAGCAGCCCGCCATCCAGCGCCTGCTGCACCAGCTCGCCGCAGGGATGCGCCAATTCGATGCCTATCATCAGGCCCTTGACGCGGATGTCCTTCACGCCGGGATTACCTGCGAATTTTGCGGCAAGCTCGTCGCGGATGAAATCGCCGGTGTCGACCGCGTTTTTCATCAGATTTTCCTGTTCAATGATATCCAGCGTCGCCAGCGCGGCGGCGCAGGCGAGCGGATTGCCGCCGAATGTCGAGCCGTGGTTGCCGGGCTTGAACAGGCTCGCGGCCGGGCCGGCGGTCAGGCAGGCGCCGATAGGCACGCCGTTGGCCAGGCCTTTGGCGAGCGCCATCACGTCGGGCCTCACTCCCGAGTGCTGGAATGCAAACCAGGAGCCGGTGCGGCCAATGCCGCTTTGCACTTCGTCCAGCATCAGCAGCCATTGTTGCGCGTCGCAGATTTCGCGCAGGCCGCGCAGATAATCGCTGCCGCAGATTTTAATGCCGCCTTCACCCTGAATCAGTTCGACCAGCACCGCAACCACGTTGCGGTTGTTTTCGGCGACGCGCTTCACCGCCTCGAGATCGTCGAAGGGCACGCGCACGAATCCGGCGACCAGCGGCTCGAAACCGGCCTGCACCTTGCGGCTGCCGGTGGCAGACAGCGTGGCGATGGTGCGGCCGTGAAAGGCGTTCTCCATGACCACGATTGCCGGCGACTCTATGCTTTTCTGGTGGCCGTAATAGCGCGCGAGCTTGATCGCCGCTTCGTTCGCCTCGCATCCGGAATTGCAGAAGAACACATTGTCCATGCCCGAAACCGCGGCCAGCCGGTCGGCGAGCTGTTCCTGCAGCGTGATGCTGTACAGGTTCGAAGTATGGATGAGCTTGCCGACCTGGTCGCGCAGCACCGCGGTCAGCCTGGGGTGGCCATGCCCGACGCCGCACACGGCGATGCCGGCGAGTGCATCGAGGTAGCGCCTGCCTTGCGTATCCCACAGCCAGGCGCCTTCGCCGCGCTCGAAGGCGACGGGCAGCCGGTTGTAAGTGTTCATGACATGCGACATGCGTGTGCGACCCTCAAAAACGACCTTCTAAAACAATACAAAACCAATACAAAACCAATACAAAACAATACGGCGGCCTGCGCCGCCGTTCATCTATTAAACACTATTTTAGTTCGCAAGCGAACCATTTATTGCCTGAACCCGGACCCGAAGCATGGGGGCAGGGACGCCCGTTTTCTTTGCCGCATGGACGCGGAACGCTAGCGGGAGCCATCCGCGCCGGGGGGGCTAGCAACCCCGGCGGACGCTGCTTACGCCATGGCCTTGATGGCTGCGGCAAGACGGCTCTTGTGGCGGGCCGCCTTGTTCTTGTGAATGATGTTCTTGTCTGCGATCGTATCAATCGTGCTGACGGCGCGCTGATACACGGTCCCGGCGGCGGACTTGTCGCCGGCAGCGATCGCTTTTATGACATCCTTGACCGCGGTGCGCAGTTCGGAACGCAGGCTGGCATTGTGCTGGCGCTGTTTTTCACCCTGACGCGCGCGCTTTCTGGCTGATGCGATGTTGGCCATGTAAACTCCGGATTTTTAATCGGAAAAAGGGCGGTATCATACGTCTATTCCCGGCATATTGCAAGGCGCGCCGGGGGCGGAATGCAACGGCGCGCCGCCCGGCGGAAAACTAAAAAAATGAATTTACTCAAGACCCTGGCGACGATAAGCAGCATGACGCTGATGTCGCGCATCCTGGGCTTTATCCGCGATGCCGTGATTGCCCGCGTTTTCGGCGCCGGACTGCTGACCGATGCCTTCTTCGTCGCTTTCAAGATTCCCAACCTGTTGCGGCGGCTGTTTGCCGAGGGCGCGTTCTCGCAGGCATTCGTACCCATCCTTGCGGAATACAGGAACCGTCGCGGCGACGGCGAAACGCGCCTGCTGGTCGATCATGTGGCGGCGCTGCTCGGGCTGGCGTTGTTCGTCGTCACGCTGATCGGCATTGTCGCCGCGCCGGCGATCATCTACGTCAGCGCGCCGGGGTTCGCGGCCACGCCGGGAAAATTCGAGCTCACCGTCAGCCTGCTGCGCGTGACCTTCCCCTACATTCTGTTCATCTCGCTGGTCGCGCTCGCCGGCGGCATACTCAATACCTATAGCCGCTTTTCAGTACCGGCGTTCACGCCGGTGCTGCTCAATCTGTCGTTCATCGTTTTTGCACTGTGGCTGGCCCCGTACTTCGATCCGCCGGTGATGGCGCTGGCGTGGGCGGTATTCTGCGGCGGCGTGCTGCAGTTGCTGCTTCAGGTGCCGTTCCTGCTGCGCATCCGCATGCTGCCGCGCTTCAGGCTCGATCTCAAAGACGAAGGCGTATGGCGCATCGTGCGGCTGATGGGCCCGGCGGTATTCGGCGTGTCGGTCGGGCAGATCAGCCTGCTCATCAACATCATCTTCGCCTCGTTTCTGGTGACCGGCAGCGTGTCGTGGCTGTACTATGCCGACCGCCTGATGGAATTTCCGACCGGGCTGCTCGGCGTGGCGCTGGGCACCATATTGCTGCCGAGCCTTGCCAAACACCACGCCGACCGGTCCCACCTGGAGTATTCACGGCTGCTCGACTGGGGATTGCGCCTTACGCTGATGTTCGCGCTGCCGGCGGCGGTGGCGCTAGCCATGCTGGCGGTGCCGCTGATCGCGACGCTGTTTCACTACGGCGCCTTTGCCGCCAGCGATGTGTATCACACGCGCAGTGCGGTGATCGCCTACAGTATCGGCCTGGTCGGGCTGATCATGGTGAAGGTGCTGGCGCCGGGCTTCTATGCGCGTCAGGACATCAGGACTCCGGTCAGGATCGCGCTGATCACGCTGTTCGCCACGCAGGCGATGAATTTTATTTTCATCTGGCCGCTCAAGCATGCCGGTCTCGCGCTTGCGATCGGGCTGGGCGCCTGCCTCAATGCTGCTCTTCTCTACCGGCAACTGCGTAAACGTGGGTTCTATGCGCCGCAGCCCGGCTGGGGGCCTTACCTTTTCAAACTCGCGCTCGCGGTCTACGCAATGGCGGTAGTGCTGTGGGTCAGCACCGACAGTGCGTCAGCATGGCTTGCTGCAACCGCCTGGTCGCGTATCGGCCAACTCTCGTGGATCATTGCAGCAGGAGGGGGAGCGTACTTCCTGGCATTATGGCTGCTCGGATTCAGAGTGCAGGATTTCGTGAAGCGGACCAGCTGATATCCGGCCGGCGGCAACGCCAGCGATGTTTTCCCGCTGTTTGCCCCTTGTGCGCTCTGTGCGCAGGCTGTAAATTGTTCAAAACGGTGCTCATCCAATCCGCTATGTGCCGCGTAATATCCTTGAACCACTGCGTGCAATACAACAGATATGACCGCTGCCTATGTTCATCCTCGAGCGCCTGACATCCCAAAGCTCGGTCGCATTGTCGGCCAGTATTGGTTATGCGCGTCCGGGGTGCGCCAAGGTGGCGGGCCGGCGTTCGTGCGACCCAAGCGACGAGAACTGCGCTCGTTATGCCGGCCTTCTCCCTGTTCGCCCCATCCGCAGTTCCCTCCTCAGCTTCAACGGTTTGATCGGCGCCACCTCGCCGCCTTCCGCCATTTCTGACCAGACGTCGCTGACACCCGTGCTTGCACGAATGTCGCAACGTCTTTTTTACCCGCTTGGCAAAAGGAGCAATCATGTTCAAGCGTTTGTTCATCGTATTGTGCGGCGTCTTGCTGTCCGTGCCGGTTTATGCGCAGAATATCCTGCGCATATCTGCGATTCCCGACGAGGCACCGACCGAGCTTCAGCGCAAATTCTCGAAGGTCGCTGCCTATCTTGGGAAGCAAGCCGGCATGAAGGTCGAGTACATCGCCGTGACCGACTACGCGGCGGTGGTGGAAGGGCTGGCGGCGAAAAAGATTGATCTCGCCTGGCTCGGCGGTTTCACCTTCGTGCAGGCGCGGCTGCGCACCGGCAACGCCATTCCGATCGCGCAGCGCGCGGAAGATGAAAAGTTCACCAGCAAATTTATTGCCAATGCAGCGAGCGGCATCAACGGCCTTGCCGATCTTAAGGGCAGGAATTTTTCGTTCGGGTCGGTGTCCTCCACCTCCGGCCACCTGATGCCGCGCTTTTTCCTGCTGGAGAACAAGATCAATCCCGATAAAGACTTCAAGCGGGTTGCGTTCTCCGGTGCGCATGACGCCACCGCGCTGCAGGTCGAATCAGGCAAGGTCGAGGCCGGTGTTCTGAACGCCTCGGTGTGGGACAAGCTGGTCAGCGAAAAAAAGGTCGACACCAGGAAGGTGAAGGTGATCTGGACCACCCCGCCGTACTTTGATTACAACTGGACGGTGCGCGGTGACCTCGACCCGGTGGTGGTGAAGCAACTGACCAACGCTTTTCTCGAGCTCGACCCCAAGAATCTGCAACACAAGGAATTGCTCGACTTGCAGCGTGCGAGCAGGTTTATTGCCACCAGGTCCGAAAACTACAAAGGCATCGAAGCGGCGGCGCGCTCGGCGGGTTTGTTGAAGTAGCCGCCGGCTGCCCGTGCCACGCTCACAGCGAGCTTTCTCGTGAACATCAGGCTCGACCAGGCGACCCTAATCCATGCGAATGGCAACCGCGCCGTCAACGCTGTCAGTTGCGAAATCGCGGAGGGTGAACGCGTCGCGATTATCGGACCCTCTGGCGCAGGCAAGACCACGCTGCTGCGCCTGCTGGCGACTGCGCTCAGGCCCACGGCGGGTTCGCTCAGCGTGCTTGGCGTCGATCCCTGGCGCATCGGCCGTAGCGCGCTGCGCCGTCTCAGGAGCCGCATCGGGATGGTGCATCAGGCGCCGCCGATTCCGCCGCGCCAGCGCGCCGTAACCGCGGTACTTGCAGGGCGGCTCGGCCAGTGGCCGCTGTGGAAGGGACTCGCGTCGCTGGTTTACCCGGTGGATATTCCCGGCGCGCGGCAGATGCTGGCGCGCATGGAAATCGCCGACAAGTTGTTCGAGCGCTGCGACCAGTTGTCGGGAGGTCAGTTACAGCGTGTCGGCGTGGCGCGCGTCCTGTATCAGCAGCCGGATTTGTTGCTGACTGACGAACCGGTGTCAGCTGTGGACCCGGCGCTGTCCGACCGTATCATCGGCGAGCTGGTGCGCGAGGCGACGACGCGCGGGGTGACGCTGGTCGCCAGCCTGCATGCGGTCGATCTCGCCCTGCACTGGTTTCCGCGCATCATCGGGATCAGGGGCGGCGAGATTGCGTTCGATTTGCCGCCGGTGCGGGTCACCGATGCCATGCTCAAAGAGCTGTATGCCTCTGAATCCACGGTTGTGCCGACCCAGGATAACCTGCCGCTCACCGTGCAATCGCCTGGCGTTCGGCGCAAGCCGATGTGTTCTTGAGTTTGAGCAGTGAGCACTAAGGCGCGTGTATTTGCTTTCCGCGATCCGGCCGCACTGCCGCGATTCGCGCTGACCGCGCTCGTCATCCTCCTGCTGTGGCCGGGCTTTCGCCTGACCGAGTTCGACCCCGGCCTGCTCTTCGATGCGCGAAATCGCGAAATCATGGGCAAATTCATTAGTACCTTCTTTCCGCTCGCGACGTCCGCGGAATTCCTGCAACTGATCTGGAAATCGACTCTTGAAACGCTGGCCATTGCCACTGCCGGCATGACGTTGGCATTGCTGATTGCGGTTCCGCTGTCGTTGATGGTGACGCGCAGTCTGTCGATTTCGCGCATTGGTCCCGGGCGCGGTTTGCTTGCGGGGCGGTTGTTGCGGTTGCCGGCGCGCTTCATTCTGATGTTTTTTCGCAGCATTCCGGAAATCGTGTGGGCGCTGCTGTTCGTGCGAGCGGTGGGGCTGGGGCCCGCGGCGGGTGTGCTCGCGATCGGCGTGACCTATGGCGGCATGCTCGGCAAGGTCTATTCGGAAATTCTCGAATCGGGTGACACGCGTTCGACCAGCGCGCTGCTTGAATGCGGCGGCGGCCGCCTCACGGCGTTTTTTTACGGCATGTGGCCGGTCGCGCTGCCCGAGGTGGTTTCGTACACGGTCTATCGCTGGGAGTGCGCGGTGCGCGCGTCGGTCATCATGGGCTTCGTCGGCGCCGGCGGCCTGGGACAGCAGATGGAACTGTCAATGCGTATGCTGAACGGTGGCGAGGTGAGCCTGATATTACTGGTTTTCCTGCTGCTGGTTGTTTTCGCGGACGCTGTCAGTGCGTTCCTGAGGAGGGTGACGGCATGAACTGTCCAATGAGTGGTTCTTCAAGGAGGTTCGCCGGTAAAGCGAACGCTGCCTGGCGTCGATACGCCGCTTTGCGACCGCAGGCGGCGGCGTGAGATCCGTGCACTGGATCGTGCTGGCCGCACTGGCAGCGTCGATCTGGGCGAGTTTTGCTTTTCTGTCGCTGAATCTCGGCGAACTGTTGACTGTCGAGTCGCGCGCGCTGATGTGGAAATACGTGGTGTCATTCTTTGCGCCCGATTTGTCGAGTGAGTACCTGATGCGCATCGGACAGGGCACACTGGAGACCATCGCAATCTCTGCGATCGGCACTGCACTGGCAACGGTGCTGGGCTTGTTGCTGGCGCTGCCTGCCGCCGGACGATTTGGAATTGTTGCGCGCGCTGCCGCACGTCTTGTGCTCAATTTTCTGCGCTCTATTCCCGAATTGGTGTGGGCGGCGTTGATGGTGATGGCGGCGGGTTTGGGCCCCTTTGCCGGAACCCTGGCGCTGGCTTTGCATACGGCAGGTGTGATCGGGCGCCTGTTTGCGGAAACGCTGGAGAACGCGCCTGCCGAGCCGGCGCAAGCGTTACGGCTTTCCGGAAGTCCCCGATCGCTGGCATTTCTCTACGGCACGATGCCCAATGTCGTGCCGCAGCTCGTCGCTTATTCGCTCTACCGCTGGGAGATCAATATCCGCATGGCGGCAGTTCTCGGGGTGGTCGGCGCCGGCGGCCTGGGGCAGATGCTGTATTTTTCTCTCAGCCTGTTCCACCAGCACCAGGCGTTGACGGTGATCATCGCAATGCTGCTGCTGGTTGTTATCGTCGACGGCGCGAGCGCATGGCTGCGACAGCGGCTGGTGGGCTGAGTCCGCGGCAAGCTGGCCGCTCATAGCTCGTAGTCGGTGCCGTTGCCACGCATCGTTTTCTCCACCATCGCCCGCGTCAGCTGCGGGGCGAACATCTCGATGAAATCATAGACGTAGCCGCGCAGATAGGCGTTGCGGCGGATGGCGAAGCGGGTGGTCCTGGGTTCGAAAAGGTGGCTGCCGTCGATCAGGCGCAGGCCGTGATAGCGCGCCGGGTCG